>JAZSER010000004.1:0-30468 GCA_045531815.1 Faecousia sp.
ATATTTATGTGTAGGGAACGGCCTGTGTGCCGTTCCTAAATCTATATTTTGGAACTAATTTTCGGAATGACACATAGGTCATTCCCTACATACGCATTTTGAGACACCCTCTTTTTCAGATATCCTTGGGAACGGGAGGCGCGGGGGGAATGCTTTGACGTGGGGAAGCGATCCGGAGCAGATCGTAGCAGCAGGCATAGCTGGTTTCCACACCGGAGCGGAACTGCCAGGCAAAGGCCAGATTTGCGATGAGGTACAAAATGTACACGGCAAAGAACATCAGCTCACCGCTGACAGGAAGGGAAATGCCCAGAAGCCCCAGGATCACATCTACGTAAGCCAGCAGCGCGATCAGCAGCTGCGCCGCGTAATACCACCAAAACTGCAGGTCCACCCGGAACAGCCGGATGCAGTTGCCCCGCATCATACGGCCGCTGTCCAGCATGGCAGCCAAAGCGCCGGGCGCACCGTCCATGACGGAGAACCGGGCCATGCGCAGCCGGTAGGACAGGGGGATGGTGACGCACAGAAAAAGAATGCCGAAGATCACATACATGGGGATGGCGGCCTTCATAAGGGCGGTAGTGGTGGCGGCATCCATGGCATAGGGATCGAGACCTGCGGTTTCCGACATCAGAGGCTCTACCACTGCCACCATTTCCGGGAAGAAGGGAGTCAGCGAAAACAGGATCGCGGATGCGTACATGCAGGCAAAGCCAAGCAGGATATACAGCGCCATCTCCAGCAAGAACAGCCGCAGAACAGGCCCGAACCGACGGAAGCCCTCTGCGAGGCTGGCGGGACCTACGGCTTCTCTGCGGGCATAGCGGATGCAGGCATACAGAAAGCCGATCTCCCAAAAGGGAAGCAAAGCGGAGCTGGCAATGGAAAGCAGCACCTGAATGACCTGCAGCACCGAGCGCGCACCGATGCCGGACAGACCGCCGGTGGTATCGATGCCCCGGTTGAGCACCAAATTCAGAATGGTCAGCACCAGGGATAGGAGCAGTGCTGCACCGGTGTGTATCAAAGTAAGCTTTTTGGGGTCGTAGGAAGCTGCCGACAGCGCATCCCTGGCGGCAGAACGGGACATACGAAGGTCCATGCTGTACCTCCTTGGTGTTGATATGTACTATTTATAAGCGAAAAGGAAGAAAATAGCAAATTAAATTTTTGTAACGGTAGATATTCCCGAAAAAACATGGTACAATACAGGTAAATTTTGCTTACCCCAAAAGGAGGACGCTTATGGAGCTTGGAAACCGTCTGAAGCAGGCGCGGCTGGATGCCGGGCTGTCCCAAAGACAGCTGTGCGGGGAAAAGATCACCCGGAATATGCTTTCGCAGATCGAAAACGGCAGTGCCAAGCCTTCTATGCAGACCCTGGGATATCTGGCGGAGCGGCTGGGAAAGCCCATCAGCTACTTTTTGGAGGAGGACGCGGTGTGTTCTCCCAACCAGCAGGTTATGGAGCAGGCGCGGCATGCCTATGCAGAAGCAAACTTCCGGCAGGTGACGCAGCTGCTGCAGGGATACCGGGCACCGGATGGGGTGTTTGACCCGGAAAAGCACTTGCTGGAGGCCCTGAGCTTCATGGCGCAGGCGGAGCAGGCTACCGACCAGGGCAAGAAGGTCTATGCCCAGGAGCTGCTGGAAAAAGCCGGACAGGCAGGGGAGAAAACACCCTATTACACCCCGGCAGCAGAGCGGGAGCGGCAGCTTTTGCTGGCATCTGCCGGACAAGCAGCCAGCCTGCCGGAAGATCACCGGGAGCAGTACCTGCGCTGCCGGCAGGCCTTGCAGCAGCAGCAGTACGCCCGTTGTGCGTTTCTGCTGGACGGTATGCCCTGCGAAGAAGCGCAGTGGTTTTTCCTGCGGGCACAGGTTGCACAGGGAATGAAAGAATTTTCCCGGGCGGTGTCCTGCTATCTTTCTGCGGAGCAGGCATTCCCCCGGGAATGCGCCCAGGCGCTGGAGATCTGCTACCGTGAGCTGGGGGACTACAAAAATGCCTATCTGTATGCCTGCAGGCAGCGGGAGCTTGGTGTTTAGATATAGGAAAAATCCGCCACCGGGGGACGGTGGCGGATCTCTCGCTGGGGATCAAAAAAAGAAGAGAGGTAGAAAAGATGTTTGCTTCGGCAGCAAAGAGGAGCACTGCGGAAGCAACGGAGAAGAAAGTCACGACTCACGGCTTGCCGTGTCTTTCTGGTTTGATCATACAGGGCACTTTTGAACAGCAAATGACACAAATAAAAACAAATATCGACATTTTTGTGAACAGCCGCATTCTGGTCCGCTTTTTCAGAATGTTTGTCTATATCCACAAAAGAAAGAATGGAAATCTGTATTTCATGCACAAAAATTTGTTTTTGCCATTGTGCAGACTGTTTTTATAGTGTATAATCCGTGTAAGTAACTAAAATTTAGCTAAGGAGTGATTCTATGAAACCGTTGGAAGGCATTACCGTGGTGGATCTGAGCACCTTTGTGGCTGCACCTGTGTGTGGAAGATTTTTGGCGGATATGGGCGCCCGGGTGATCAAGGTTGAGACGGCTACCGGAGACCAATGGCGTGCAGCCAGTAAGGGCTATATGTACGGCCGCGCCGCTGATCTGGCAAATCCTATTTTTGATATTTATAACTCCGGCAAGGATATGATCTCCATCAATCTGAAAAAAGCAGAGGGCATGGCGATTATGCACCAGCTGCTTGCCAAGGCCGATGTGTTTATCACCAATAACCGGCCGGCGGCTTTGGAGCGGTTGGGTCTGCACTATACCCAGCTCCGGGAGAAATATCCCCGGCTGATCTATGCGCTGCTGCTGGGCTACGGCGAAAAAGGTCCGGATGCGGATGCGCCCGCCTTTGATACCACAGCCTTCTGGTCCAGATCCGGCTTTATGCGGGATATGGGCGTGGACGGCCCGGAATATCAGCCGGTGGCACCTGCCAGCGGCGTAGGTGACAGTGTGGCCGGTACAAACCTGGCCATGCAGGTGCTGGGTGCGCTGCTGGGCCGGGAAAAGACCGGAAAGGGCCAGGTGGTCAAGGCCAGCCTGTTCCATGTAGGCGCATTTGCTATGGGCACGATGACGATCCATACCCAGCGTCCCCATGGAAAAATTTATCCTGCTCCCCGGCATGAGCACAATCTTCCCGGCGGCGCTTACGGCTGCGCCGACGGTGAGTGGATCTATATCGGCCTGGGTGACCGGAGGAAAACCGTTCCTGCCCTGTACAAGATGATCGGCCATCCGAATTTGGGGGAAGATCCCAGATTCCAGCCGGGACAGCTTAAGTATCACAAGAAAGAATACTATACCATTATCAAAGAGGAGCTGCTGAAGCAGTCCAGCGACTATTGGGCCGCCCGGGCGAAGGAGCTGGATATTCCCGTTGTGAAAATGCGCCACTTTGCGGATGTGTCCGAGGACGAACAGGCCTGGGCCAACGGCTATGTGGAAAAGATGGTCTATTCCACAGGCAACGAGAATGTTGTCCCCACCAGCCCTATTGAGATGGAGTCTGTAGGCGCGGTAAAGACCCAACCCACCAAGCCTGTGGGCTGCGATACCGCAGCGGTACTTCTGGAATTGGGCTATACGGAAGAAGAGATTGCAAGCATGCAGCAAGAGGGTATTGTCCTGGCTGCGCAGTAAGGAGCGATTGTGTATGAAACCCCTGGAAGGCTATACGGTCATTGACTTAACAACATATGTTGCAGCACCGACCTGTGCCCGGTTGCTGGGAGAAATGGGCGCCCGGGTCATTAAGATCGAGCCGCCCAAGGGAGATGCCTGGCGAAACACAGGGGTTTGGTTTGCGCCTAAGATGTTTACCCAGCAGGAAAACCCGATATTTGACGTTTACAATTCCGGCAAGGATATGATCAGCCTGAACCTGAAGACCCAGGAGGGCATGCAGATCATGCATCAGCTGCTGGAAAAGGCGGATATTTTCATTACCAACAACCGTCCTGCTGCCCTGGAGCGCCTGGGCCTGCACTATAATCAGCTGAAGGAAATGTATCCCAGGCTGATCTATGGCATCGTGCTGGGCTTTGGCGAAAAAGGACCGGATGCGGATAAGCCGGCCTTTGATACCACGGCATTCTGGTCCCGCTCCGGTTTTTTGCGGGACACCGCGGTGGTAGGTGAGCATGAGTATTACCCTGTGGAGGCGCCCTCCGGTGTTGGCGACAGCTACACCGGCACAAATCTTGCCATGCAGGTCCTGGCTGCTGTGCTGCAGCGGCAGAGCAGCGGCAAGGGGCAGTGTGTCAAGGCAAGCCTTTACCATGTGGGCGCATTTGCTATGGCATCTATGACGATACAGGACCAGCGTCCCCATGGAGCACAGCGCCCCCGGAACCGCTGGAACGGAAGACCTACGGTGGGCGCGTTCCGCTGCGCAGACGATGAGTGGATCTTCCTTAGCGGTGTGACCCCCCAGACTCTGTGCGACATGTGCGGCAAGCCGGAATTAAAGGACGATCCCATGTGGAATTCGGTGAATGCCGATGACAATAAGAAACGCTGGATGGCGATGCGGGATATGATCCAAACTAAGACCCTGGAGCAGTGGATGGAGCTGCTGGAGCCTTTGGGAACACCCACGGTTCGGATGGCACATTTTGCAGATGTTTCCGAAGACGAGCAGGCATGGGCCAACGGCTTTGTGGAGCGTGTGGAATATGCCACAGGTGGCCGCCATGTGGTCCCCAGTGCGCCCTTCGATATGGAAGATATGCAAGTCAATGCGACCCAGAGCACCCGTCGGATCGGACAGGATACCGCCAAGGTGCTTTGCGAATTGGGGTATACCGATGCCCAGGTGGAGCAGCTGGCAGAAAACGGTGTGGTGATCAGGTAAAGATGCGCGCAGATTGTCATATGCATATGGTGCTGGACGGTGTGAATTGGAAACAGGCCATCGCCCGGCATGCCTGCACCGTGGACGAGATCTTTGTCCACGGTGTGCTGGCATTGTACCAAAAACAGGGCTATACCTACCTGCGGGACGGCGGTGACCGGTGGGGTGTCGGAGCATTCGCCCGGGAGATCGCTCCCCAATATGGGATCTGTTACCGCACACCCCTGGCGCCCATCTGTAAGAAGGGGCATTACGGTAGCTTCATCGGTGTTTCCTATGAGAATATTGAAGATTATGTAAACCAGCTGAAGCGTCACCGGGCCAATGGCGCGGATTTTATCAAGATCATGATATCCGGGCTTATGGATTTTGACCGGTTTGGTGTGCTGACCCAGGAGGGGCTGCCTCCCGGGGAGATCCGGGAGCTGATCCACATTGCCCATGCAGAAGGCTTTTCTGTCATGGTCCATGGCAACGGTGCCCGGACGGTGGAGGCGGCTGCGGCAGCCGGAGTGGATTCCGTGGAGCACGGTGCATATCTGGATGCAGATGCCCTTTCTGCCATGAAAGAGGCGGGAACGGTGTGGGTACCGACCCTGAGCACAATAGGAAATCTTCGGGGGAAGGGCCGCTTCTGCGAAGCTGCGGTGGAGCAGATCCTGGAAAGCGCACTGGAAAATGTGGAAGAGTTCTGCAGGATCGGCGGCTTGATTGCACCGGGAACGGATGCCGGTGCCTGGGCAGTGCCCCACGGCAGCCAAACGGAAGGGCAGCTGCTGGCGGAGGCCGGTGTGGACGGTTTCACATTGGAAAAGGGGATCCGGAGGATCCGGGAGAAATTCTGATACCCCTGCGGCAAAAATCGGAAAGAAGAGGAATGTATGATTTGGTGGATCTTGGCAGCTGTGGCGGGGGTGGTCCTTGTTGCGGTTCTGGTGATCAGCTACATATGCTACCGGATGGCTTTTTATGTGGCCCGAAAGCCCGGGACAACGGAGGAAATCGATTTTCCTGAGGGGGAGGCCTACCTGCCGTACCTGGAGGCAATGAAAAAGTGGGCGCGGGAGACCCGGGCCTTGCCTTTTGAAAGCTTTGAGATCCGGGCGTATGACGGTTTGCGTCTGCACGGTAAATTCTTTGCGTATGCCCCCGGTGCGCCCATTGAGATCATGTTCCACGGATACCGGGGCAGCGCGGAGCGGGATCTTTCCGGCGGTGTCCAGCGGTGCTTTCAGCTGGGCAGAAGCTGCTTGCTGGTGGACCAGCGCTGCAGCGGAAAAAGTGGCGGCAATACCATCACCTTTGGGATCCGGGAGCATAAGGATTGCCTGGCATGGGCCCGGTTTGCCGCGGAGCATTTTGGCCCGGAGGTAAAGCTGATCCTGACCGGCATTTCCATGGGCGCCTCCACCGTGCTGATGGCAGCGGGGGAGACACTGCCGGAAAATGTGATCGGTGTGCTGGCAGATTGCGGCTTTTCCACAGCGAAGGATATTATTCAAAGTGTGATCGCAGGCATGGGCCTGCCGGTGAAGCTGAGCTATCCCTTCGTCCGGCTGGGGGCGCTGCTTTACGGGGGCTTCGACCCGGAGGCATATTCTGCGCTGGAGGCGGTAAAAAAGGCGACAGTGCCGGTGATCTTTTTCCATGGGGAAGCGGACGACTATGTTCCCTGCGACATGAGCCGGGTGCTGTATGAGGCCTGCGCTTCTAAAAAGAAGCTGGTAACCGTTCCCGGTGCCGGACACGGCTTGAGCTATCCTGCTGCAAAGCAGGCTTACTTGCTTGCGCTCCGGGAATTTTTTGGCCCGGAGGCGTCCTGTTCTGACGGCAATTTGCTTGACGGAAGCCGGAAAGTGTGATACTATTTGCCATAGCATCAAACCTGTAACAAAGCAATATGCCGCTGTGGTGGCCACGTTGCTCTGCGCTGCCGGTGGCAGAAGAAGCGGAGCAAAAGTGAGTGCCGGGGTCGATAGCTGACGCAGTTGATTTATCAACAAGGAAGATATCGGGCACCCCAAACGGCAACGGAAAGCATACAAACAACAGAATAAGGTAATATGCCGCTGTGGTGGAATAGGTAGACACCAGGGACTTAAAATCCCTTGGTCGCAAGACCGTACCGGTTCAAGTCCGGTCAGCGGCACCAAAGAAGAACGCAACTATGATACAATTTTCATAGTTGCGTTCGTTTTTTTATGCCCAAAAAGCCTTGCAGTATAAGGGGATCGCAAGGGTTATGCACCTAGTGGTATCGTGCTGCGATTAGTGCCCTTGGTATGTACTTATTCGTTATCCGTTTCCCCCTAAAAAGTGATACGATAGCAATATGTTTTGACAGCAATCGTTACTCTAAAATAGAAATAGGTGTATGACAAAAACAGAACCGGAACTTAGAAATTTCTCCAGGCTCCGGTTCTGTTTTTATATTTCTTCGGTGATCTCCACACCGCCTTTGAAGGTAAACACAACCCGATGATCTTTGTAGACCGTTGCGTGGTCAACTGCGCCGACCCACAAGCCAACATCAAACACCAATGGCATTTGATCGTGTTGACGCAGCATCTCGATGAAGCCACCCAGCAGATCGTGATGCTCTTTTCTCCGCTGCCGCTCTGCCAGCAATGCATCCAGCTTCTTTTTCAGCTTTTCATATTTTTGCGAGTAGAAATCGTACCGCTGGATGTATTCCGTCTGATCCTGCACCTTGAGGGCGTTTTCTTCAATGCATCGTCGCATCATTTCGGTAGCAATTTCCATTTCATCTTCCAGCTGTTGCTGTTTGCTGTCCAGCTCCTTGCAATCAAATAGCTTCTGCTGGATCAAAAGGCAATCTTCCAGGATGCTTTCTCGCATTGAGATCAGCTGACCGAATGCTCTCATAAACAGTTCCTTAAACTGCTCTTCTGAAAAATGCGGTGTTTTGCATTTATGCTCGTTACGGAATTTATCGCAGCATTGCCAAACCGTCCTGCGGTACTGATCCGTGGAGTGCCACAGCTTGGGGCCGTACTGTCCACCACAATCTCCGCAGAGGATCGTTCCGGTGAAAATGTTGTTACTGTGGTATCGGGAGCCCAGTTCCTTGCGCCGTGCAATTTCCGCTTGCACCAGATCCCATTCTTCCGGCTCAATGATGGCCGGGTGGCTGTTCTGCACATAGTACTGAGGCACCTCACCCTCGTTGGGTTTTGTTTTCTTCTGCAGGAAATCAACTGTAAAGGTTTTCTGCAGGATTGCATCTCCTCGGTATTTTTCATTCCTAAGAATGCTCTCCACCGTGGAAACTGCCCATTTGGGTTTACCCCTCGGTGTGGGTACACCCTCTTTGGTCAATGTTTTTGCAATGGCACAAGCGGTCATCCCGTCCATAAACATTGCGTAGATCCTGCGCACCAAGTCAGCTTCCTCCGGCACGATCTCCGGTATGCCGTCAGCACCTTTGCGGTAGCCAAGGAATGCACTGTAGGGCAATGAGAACCTGCCGTCAGCAAATCGCTTCCGCTGTCCCCAGGTGATGTTCTCCGAAATGCTACGGCTTTCTTCCTGGGCAAGGCTGGACATAATGGTGATCAGCAGCTCACCCTTGCTGTCCAATGTCCATATGTTTTCTTTCTCAAAGTAGATCTCTACACCGGCATCCTTCAGCTTGCGGACGGTAGTGAGGCTATCCACGGTATTTCTTGCGAAGCGGCTGACCGACTTGGTTACGATCAAATCAATCTTTCCGTCCAGGGCATCACGGATCATTCGGTTAAATCCGGCTCGCCCCTTGGTGCTGGTAGCGGAGATGCCCTCATCGGTATAAACCTCAACAAACTGCCATTCCGGCTTGGATCGTATGTACCGGGAATAGTAGTCCACCTGGGCATCATAACTGGTCTGCTGCTCTTCACTGTCGGTGGACACACGAGCATAACCGGCAACTCTGCGGCGGTATTCTGTTGTGGTGGGGATTCCCGTATGCTGATTTTTGGTGGCCGGGATCACGGTAATATTTTTAGCCATTGCGATGACTCCTTTCGTAGTGCTGCCTTGCGGCTTCTCTCATTTCTTCTGTCCAGCTCTCTGCCCTGGAGCGGTCTTGCCATTGTTTAACGCTTTCTTTTCCGTTGGTATGAAGAAATACCAGCCGATTGCCGTTCTCCACTCTCACTTCCGTTATTTCACCGAGAAATACATTGGGATCAAAGATGTCTAGTCCAAGCACCTCCGCAGCCGCCGTCATCAGCGTATTTTCCGGTATCCGCTTGGAAGGACACGCAGCTTTCCCGAGGGTGTTATAGGTGGGGCAAATCCAGGTCGCTCCCGTGGCGGTAACCTTTCTCCGGTAGTGCTTTCCGCAACCGGCGCATACCAGTTTTCCGGTGAAAGGGTACTGCCCTTTGGGTGGTTGGGGAGCGTAGTGCTTCTTTGCTCTTCTTTGGATCTCCTCCTGCACAGCGTTAAACTGTCGCAGAGGAATGATCGCTTCGTGTGCATCTTCTATGTAGTATTTTGGGAACTCACCGTTATTTTGCCGTGTGCGTTTGGTGAGGTGGTTTTCAGAGTAGGTCTTCTGCAAAAGCAGACTTCCGGTATATGTGGAATTCCGCAGGACACGCATAATGCTGCTTTTGGCCCAGGGTCTGCCATATCTGCTGGTGCGTGATTGCGCATTCAACATTTTGGCAATTGCCACAAGACCCATGCCTTGCAGATAGCTGTCAAAGATCAGGCGGACGGTCTCGGCTTCCGTAGGCTCGATGACATAGCCATCAGAACCATAGCGGTAGCCGAGGATCGTGCCATTCCAGGGTATGCCGTTGCGGAACTTATCCCGCACACGCCATTTTTGATTTTCACTGGCAGATCTGCTTTCCTCTTGGGCATAGCTTGCCAAAATGGTGAGGAACAGTTCTCCGTCAGCGCTGAGGGAATGGATGTTTTGTTCTTCAAAGTAGACATCCACCCCCAGGTTTTTTAACTCCCGGACAGTTTGAAGCAAGGTAACTGTATTACGGGCAAATCTTGAGATGCTCTTAGTTAATACCAGATCCACCTTCCCGGCTCGGCAATCTGCCAGCAGCTTTTGGAATTGACCTCTGCTGTCTTTTGTTCCGGTAACGGCTTCGTCAGCATAAATGCCGCAGAATACCCAGCCGGGATGATTTTGGATCAAGTTGTTGTAGTAGCTGACCTGGGCGGATAGCGAATGGAGCATAGCGTCCTTGCCCGAGGACACTCGTGCGTATGCTGCCACCCGGGTCAGCTTGGGTGCTACCGGCACCGATGATGCCGACCTTTCAATGACTCGTTTCATCATTTAGCCTCCTTTGTATCATTTTGCGGGTAGTGTATGTTCGCTCTTTATTGGTCAAATAGCAAGTCTTATCAGCGGAATATACTGCACAAAGATAGGCCATATTTCTTGGCAAGGATATCGCAGGATTTGGCATAATCAGCCTCGGTCAGAATGCCACTACTGACCATTGTGCGGAACACGGCAATGCTGGTTCTGTACCGCATCAGCCGATCCTGAAAATCCTTATGCGGAGTTTTTCCGAGATTTTGCGTAGCATTCACGACCGCAGAATTTTCGATTTTGATTCCCATAGCTGATAAACTCCTTTCCGCACTGCTGACAGGTCATCGTGTAGAAAGCCTTCTTGTTGACCTGATCCTTGTGGCTGTTCCAGTATGCCATCCGGCAGCGATCGTTGCAGTACCGCTTTGCTTTTCTGCCGGGGTTCTGAGGCACCGGTTTACCGCAGTGTTCGCAGATCAGTTCGTTGGTACGAACCGGATGACGCTGCAGATGGGATTTGACGGTGTTGGGAGAAATACCCACGCGGTCTGCGATCCGCTGGTATCCCAGGCCGTTGGCTGCGAGTAAATTTACTTGATTCATCATTTGGTATGTCATAACAGACTCCTTTCTTTTGTGGTGCCAGGAGGGGTTGCCCCCTCCCAGCGGTGGTAATTAGGCGGACAGTTGGAGAACCTTGATGGCTTCGGGACGGATCAGTTTGCCGTCAAGGAACTGATAGGACAGATAGCCTACATCCAGGATAGAAGGTAATGTCTCAGTAAGAGACCTGATGCAAATACCTTCACGCACCACGATGGTGTAGAAACTGAAATCACCAAAGACGATGGGTTTGGTGCCGGCACCGATGGAGGGCATATACTCGTTGTAAACAACGGGCTTACCCAGGATCGTGTCGTTGTTGCTGTTCCACAGATAGTTGCCGTCCTTATCTTTGAGGGTGCGCAGCACTACTGCGGTTTCGTCGTTCATCATCCAAACGCCGTGCTTGCGATACTCTGGCTTTACGGAGAAGTACAGTTTGATCACATCGTCGTATGTAATGGCTGCCGTGGTCACACCGATCTCTGCGCCGCCCTTTGCATTAAGGATGCCGGTAGGCTTGCCCTCTCCATCACCGTTTAGGAATGCATCGTTTTCCGCTTTTCCAAAGTTCAGCGCAAGCCGCTTGATAATGAATTGCTCAACATTGAACTGTGCATCAGAAAGGAAATCCTGCCGGAGCATAAAGAATACTCCCAGCTTATATGCCTCCATGGGATAGGTGGTGAAGTCCTTCATGGCATCGCCCAGGGGAACACCGTTGTGTTCTGCGGTCCATACTGCAACATCGTTGGTTTGTTTTGCCAGCATCTGATGACCGCAGTTTCTGACCTCATATACGGTGGCCAGGTTCCGGAAAACGCTTTCGTTCCGGAGCGCCGCCTTAAGCAATGCTTCAGACTTAGCTGGCAACCGGTAACCACCGGCCGAAGTACTGACGGACTCCATAATCTCGTTGGCTGGCTTTTTGTTCCGGATATAGTTCATAAAACTATCCCGGTAGTCTTCAGTGAATACTGCGTATCTCACTTCTCGTGTACTCATAGTAAATACCTCCTGTTTATTCGCATTCTACGCAGGCATACAGTGCCAGGGAATGCTTGTTCTTGTGCGGACTTACGATATCCATTGCTTTACCGCACTGTGGGCAACGGATGTTGAACTTCCGGTACTGTTCCGGGGTGTGGGGTTTGGTGGTGATCAGCCGGTAGCGGTTGGGTTTGAGCCGCTCCAGTGTGAAGCCGGTACCGACCGCATTGACAAAGTTGGCAGTGAAAAACATAGGGAACTTTTCTGTGCCATCCGATGTGCAATCGATCAGTGGGTAGTATCTAGCCATACTATTTCCTCCTAGTCAAGTAAAAATATCTGCGCCGATACAGCCAGCAACGGTATCGACCGATTTTGCAGTACCGATCCGCTGCCTCTAACAGCTGATCGATGCTGCAGTACCAGGTGGAGAATTCCCCGTACTGGAGATTGAAGAACTTATCCTTGCTGGTGTCCCTAGGCACCAGCAGGATGATGGAGTTCTTGCCCTTCCGGGGAATGATTGCAAGTAGGTAGAAGGTGTCAAAGTCGATTGACCCGTGAAGATACCGGTTAAGGTATCTGGTTAGCCGGATCATCGCTTGCTCCTCCGCTGCTTGCCGGGATTGCCTTCGAAGCGCTTCTTGCAGAACTGGATGGCATCGTCATAGGTGCCGAAGAATACGGTGCTGAAGCCATACTGCACTTTCCAGATGTCCAGTTCCGTGTGGTGGAACACAGCAACCGGCAGACCCTTCCGGGTACGCATCAGCTGCTTGCATTCGTATTTGCCGTGAGAGTAGTCCGTAACATTCCGCTCCGGGAAATCGGCGTTTTGGACATACCCAAATGTGAACTTCATAATTGAGTCCTCCTTTTGTGTTGATGGTGGTTGGTTGATGTGCGAGAATCGGTTTTATCCGGTGGGGCTGCGGATCGAGTGCATATGTTTTCTCCTTTCTGTTAGTGTGATGTTCTCTCATGGGGTATTGGTCATTTGTCGAGGTTTTGTCCAACTATCTTTGGAAATTTTTGTAGGGGGAATGGACTTACACTACCTAATGGAAACGGAAACGCTATTTTGGCGGACAATATTTCAGTTTCGTTAATACCCCGTTTGAATAGCGGAAAATGTGTACGAACCCCCTGGGCCGTTGGACATCCAAAAAGTTGTAGGGATTTAGACCGGGGCCATAGGTACAGGGATCATCAGCGCTTGGCGTATCATTGCCCTTCAACCACCCCCGAACATGAGAATGCGGTTTGGTCTAAAATTTGGAAAAATATTTTTGCACATTTTTGGGCGATGACTTTTTCCTTTCACCCACCCCTGGACATCAGAACGCCGTTTGGCCGAAAATCCGGGAAAATATTTTCGCAATTTATTGCAATCACTTTTTCTTCCCCTTACACCCACCCCTGGACATCAAAATGGCGTTTGGTGGGTAAACTTCAAAAATTTTTTGTCTTTTGTAACGGCGCTTTCCGGGGTGATGATCTGGGGTGGTCATTTCTAAAACTTTTCTATAGGCTAATTTTTCGAAAAAACTGCCCTAAAGGGGGTTTTAAGAAGAGACTGTATTTAACCGTCACCTTGATGGTTTTTCTACATCATTGCTGCGGATCAAAGCTGTTCCGGTGATTGTGTTTTTGCTTGCACTCATCAGTGGGCGCCAAATACCCGGATGGCAGAGAGAATTCGGATCGTCTTGTCTGTCCCTCTACACCCACCCCTGCGGATGAAGTTGCCATTTGGCCGAAAATCCGGAAATATTTTTTGATGCATATTGGCTCTATTTACCACCGGACATCAATCTGCCGTTTGGTCCCCAATAAATTTCATCCGGGGTGGAGGTCGGTGACGGTCATTTCTAAAAACTCCTCTATAAGGAAAATTTCCAAAAAAACAGCCCTAAGGGGACTTTTAGTAATGACCTCCACTGACCTCCACCCTATAATCGTTCTCTTCATCAACACGGGCTTAGTATGCTCCTTACACCCACCCCTTGCGGATCAAGTTGGCAGTTGGTGTGTAATCTTCGGAAATTTTTCAGGAATATTTTTTGATGCATATTGGCTCTATTTATCACTGGACATCAATCTGCCGTTTGACCCCTTGAAATTTCATCCAGGGTGCAGGTCGGTGCAGATCATTTCTAAAACTTTTCTATAGGACGAATTTTTCAAAAAAACTGCCCTAAAGGGGGTTTTAAGAAAAGACTTGCATCGACCTGCACCATATGCCTTGATGATCAATCGTTGCTATACTTACTAGGAAGAATGTCAACCCCCACGATCCGCTGATGCAAAACTAGCTGGTCTCCATCAACAACAAGGTGTATCAAGGTCTTTTACCAAAAGTTCTCTTAGGGGGAAACTGCAAAGAAAAATCCATAAGAAAAAGTTTAGGGAATGCCCTTGATACACCTTGCACACAGCTACCTGGGTTAACCTCGATTAACCTCTTTTACCAAAAATCCCCTTAGAGGAACTTTCCAGTAAAAAAGCATAAGAAAAAGTTTAGGAAACGACATTCAACGAGGTTAACCCGGACAGCAGAAAGGCCTCACAAGATTGCTCCTGTGAGGCTGCTGGTTTATATGAATTTTCTGCTGCCAGGTAGACCTCGATGAGGTCAAATGCAAAAAATCCTCTATAGGCAAAATTTTTATTAAAACTGCATAAGGAAAAGTTTATGAAATGACATTCGTCGAGGTCTACCCTTAAAGTTCACTCGCACCATCCGTACCTGTTTTTGCTGTAATGTTGCGGTCTATGATAGTCATTTTCAAAAAAGTCTCTATAGGGGAAAATAAAGGGAAAATAGCCTATGGAAAAGTTTACGAATTGACCATCGTCGACCGCAACATCAATAATTTTTTAAATGCATTTTCGGGCATATTAGCCACTTGCAAATAGCCGCCACCAGAGTTAACATCACACAAACTTTGGAGGTGATAAATTTGCAAAAGCTAATAACCCTGCTACGGCACTACCTTGAAACCCATCCGTTTGACTCCGGTGATCCAGATTGCGAGACCGTGTTGGATCAACTGTACCGGGCATACGCAGAATCCCACGAAGCCGATCCACCGGACATCAGCGATGGCTTCAGAGAATTAGAAACCTTCCTGGGGCAACTGCCGCTGGATGACAACAATGCCGTGTTCAATCTCTGCTGCCGCCTCTGCTCGGCCTACGAATACAAAGCCTTCATTGACGGCTTTCACTACGGCGCACAGCTTATGACAGAATTACAAGATAACTGAATAAAAACAGGAAGCGCACCTTGCCGGGAATTTGATTCCAGCAAGGTGCGTTTTTGTTTAATGATGTTTTTAGCAAAGATAATGAAAAAATATTGAAAATTATCTACAAAAACAGAAAGTAATTGAAAGAATGCAGAAAATGATGTATAATCATTCCGTACTGCAGTAACTGAATGTTTCTGCAGAAAAAATTAAAGGAGCTATTAAGATGAGAGAATTTACGGCAGTTAGCCTGTTTTGTGGCGCTGGCGGTCTTGACATGGGTTTTGATCGTGCTGGCTACAAGACAATCTGGGCAAATGATTTTGACCAGGACGCCTGTAAAACTCATCGGAGCTGGAGCAACGCAGAAGTAGTCTGTGGAGATATCTCCAAGGTGGACTATGCGACAATCCCTGCCTCTGATGTGATTTTGGGCGGTTTCCCCTGTCAGGGATTTAGTTTGAGTGGTCCTAGAAAAATTGACGACTCCAGAAATGTGTTGTACAAGCACTATGTAAAACTGGTGCGTCAAAACAAGCCGCTTGCATTTATTGGTGAGAACGTTAAAGGTTTGCTCACTATGGGCGGCGGTCAAATCATTGATGCCATTATTGCAGATTTCGCAGATTGTGGTTACGATGTGTACTGCAAGTTAGTAAATGCCAAAAATTTTGGTGTCCCCCAGGATCGTGAGCGTGTTATTATCGTAGGTTTCCGCAAGGATCTGAATGTTAAGGACTTCAACCTTCCGGATTCTAATGGTGAAACTATGACTCTGCGAGAAGCAATCGGTGATATGCCGGAAGCAAAACCCGGTGACGTCTGCGATGCATCTTATTCTTCTCGCTATATGTCCCGTAACAGAAAAAGAGATTGGGACGATGTTGCTTATACTGTGCCTGCAATGGCAAAGCAAGTTACATTATGGCCCGGCTCTCCCGATATGGAGAAGATGGGAAAAGATCTGTGGAAATTTGGCAGCAATGGCTTCACCCGCCGTTTAAGCTGGCGCGAGGTGGCTGCTATTCAGACTTTCCCCAAGGATCTGGAGTTTGCTGGTGATCTTACCAGTATTTATAAGCAGATCGGCAATGCGGTGCCGGTCAAGCTTGCAGAATTCGTTGCAAACTATATTAGACCCTATTTGGAGAAGGCAAGCAAATAAAAGGATGGTGTTGGTATGGCTCTGTCGAACACAGAATATGGAAAAGCCTATGAATATGCGTGTTTATTATCCCTTAATCGTTACTTAACCGAAAAGGGCGTTGGTCCCGTGGTGATTACGGAATCTGATGCAATGAACACGGCACGCACTGCTTTTGAAAAAGCAAAAAGTGAAGGTTTTTCCGACAAACTCGTGCTGGCTGCAGATGCAGCTTCCCGGGTTATTCTAAGATTGGAGCCCCAACTCGAATATGGCAAGGGTCCCCTTACTTTGGTCATTCAAACAGATGCCCAAGGCATTGCGGGAGATGTTCGTGATGTTGTTTGCATTCGCAGCGCCAACGGCTGGGAAATTGGCTTGTCCTGCAAGCATAACCATCAGGCAGTGAAACACAGCAGACTTTCTGCCACTATCGATTTTGGCAAAGAATGGTTTGGCGTTCCTTGTTCTGATACTTATTTCAAGACCGTTGTTCCTCTTTTTAACGAATTGCGGGATATGAGGGCTGCCGCTGTTGCCAGTGGCGCACCTCTTCCTCTTTGGAATGACATCCCCGACAAGGCAGAGCGGTACTATATTCCGGTACTCAAAGCATTCCTGGCAGAAATGAAGGACCTTTCCGCACGCGATCCCAGCATCCCCAAAAAGCTGATCGAGTATATGCTGGGTAGATATGATTTCTACAAAGTCATTACTGATGATGCACACAAAACCACAAGAGTGGAAGCGATCAATATTGCCGGCACTCTAAACAAGTCCGCAAATGGGCATCGGTCTATTGTTGACGTTTCTCGTTTAAAATTGCCCACTTGCTTCTACCATATGGATATGGTGCCTGGCTCAGACAACAAGGTTACCATTGTCTGTGATGAAGGCTGGACTCTTACGATGCGTATTCATAATGCTTCCAGCAAGATTGAGCCGTCTCTCAAGTTTGATGTCCAGCTGATTTCCGTTCCCAATTCCATTCATATCCAAGTTGAGCCTTGGGATTGCTGATCCCTGGAGGTCTAAATGAAAGTTGGAAGCCTTTTCTCCGGTATCGGTGGAATTGATCTTGGGTTTATGCAAGCGGGGTTTGAAGTGGCGTGGGCCATTGAGAGCAATCACGCATCATGCGAAACATATCGTGCGAATTTTAGTGAAACGGTATTAATTGAACAAGATATCCGGAAGGTAAATGCTGAAGCCCTGCCCCCAGTTGATGTTATCGCCGCAGGATTTCCGTGCCAAGCTTTTTCTGTAGGTGGCAAGCAGCAAGGATTTCATGATGATCGGGGCAATCTCTTTTTTGAGATTGCCCGTTTCATTTGTGCGCACAATCCTCGTTTTGTGTTTTTGGAAAATGTAGCAAATCTCGTCCAGCACGACAACGGTCATACCTTCCACGTGATATATAACACTTTAATTGAGCAAGGCTACTACATTCGATATCGGGTAATGCGGACATCCGAATATGGAAATGTACCGCAAATCCGTGATCGAATCTACATAATTGCATTCCGGAGCATCGAAGATTGCGATCTATTTGAATTTCCTAAACCTGTAGAACTGCAACTAACAGCAGCAGCGATTATAGAAAGAAGCAAGGCAGCACGAGACCACTATTACTATCGTGATGATAGTCCTTTTTCTGTAAAGGCACAGCAAATTGTTGTAGACCGAAACACCATATACCGCGTGTACCACGACAGCATCAAGCCAATAAAAGATGCGATGTGTCCAACATTGACAGCATCTATGGGAACGCAGAAAAATCAAGTTCCGCTTGTGCGTGATGAATATGGTGTTCGTAAACTAACACCGCGCGAATGCTTGCGTTTTCAGGGGTTCCCGGATTCTTTTGGTTTTCCTGGTACGGTCTCTTTGGAGCAACGGTATAAGCAAATTGGTAATTCTGTATCCGTTCCAGTTATTAGATCAATTGCCAAGCAAATATTAGCATTAATTAGGTTTGATGATCTCGTTGATGATATTAAGCGAACAGGAGATGGGAAAAATGCCTAAATTCCTCAAGGATAACACTATTGTGCTTTTAGATGGTGGTGTGGAGTCGTATTTGCTAGCGCTTTACGGGATGGCAATGCCTACGCTCCGACCACTCAAGAAAAACGAAACCAAATATGCCCCTATTTGTGGTCTCTTTGGTGTGGCATCGGAACTACTGGTGAAAGCTTGCCTGGTTCAAGCAAAAGGTGTATCTGCGATGTACCAGAATGGTGACATTTCAGAAGGTGTTTTTAGGTTTGGTAGCGATGTAATCGAGGATCTGCGCCGGTGTATTCGTGATGAGGATTCCTGCATCTCATATATGTGGGGTTCTCAGGAAGACCACAAAATACAAAAAGAAAAACTGCTACATTGCATCGGTAAGTTCAAATTGCTGCAAGCCGAACGCGCTAATGGTTTGCACGCTGGCATGGGCAGTTCTCGGGATATTACCGTTGCTGCGGCTGCCGATGTATACGATTTCATTCAGCTGTTATCGGAAAGTAAAAAGCTAAAACCATATCTCAAAAATGTCCCAGCCCCAGAAGCAACAATACGCGACCGGGAAGCCATCATCGAGGATTTAACCAGACGCTATCGTGCAGCCAAGGATGATCAAACCAAAACTGCTCTTTTGCGAAATATGTACCTTGTGTTACCATATATTCCGGAATTGAAGCCAGATTGGATTGAGGCGTTTGATAGAATTGCTGCGGCACCACCCACAGAAGGAGATTTGTCCTACTTAGCAAAAACGCTGTCCGATGCACATAGTATTTATCTTCTAAAGAACAGAGGAGGAAAAGATGGTCTTCCGGTTCGGGTTGACCCTGGTAATCCGGAAGCTCTGCCGATCGCAATTCAAAATATTAAGAGAGAACTGCATTCAACACCTGATAAATTTAATAACGATGTACTAACTGCCAATACTCGTTTGGCTGAAGCAAGATTGGACTTGCCGCTGGAAGAGTTCCTTGTTGACCTTTATGCATTGGGGTTAAAGGAAGCCGGTGTTATTGCTTTTGAGGATCAATATCTAACAGCGCAACAAGCGTGGCCGTTTGTTGCGGCTGCGTATAGCACCAATGGTACTCCACGACCGTGCTGGTTTATTATAAGGCAGTGTAATGAACTTGACCAGTTGATTGCTATCTTAAAAAGAACAAAAGATTGTGGCAATGGATATCTCAAGAGAAGGCTGCCAGATCTAATAGAGGCATTGGAATCCTTCAAAAATGGCACACCATCCAGCATAGGAACAAAGAAAAATTCCGAATTCAAAGAATTGCGCACCTACGCAGAGTACCGAGAAAACATTCCACATGAAAAGAGAAAACCGTTTACACCTACATTTTTAAGAAAACACGCTGTGTCTGATGCAATGAATTCGATTATACATGAGTTTGTAGCTGGACATCAAAATGCAGGAAATAGTTTGGCAAAATCCTTGGAATTAAAAGAGTTGTGTGCAGCAGACAAGAAAGCAGCATTAGCGCTTCTGCACCTTTGCCTTGGTTCTGAGGATAAACATGGTCTAATATCTGTGCTTCGTACAGAACATATGAAAAGCTATATTTCTACTGCACGCAAGCAGATGTTTTTGATAGACTTTATTGAAAATGGACCACAAATCTAATTAGTTCAAACCAAATACTTTTGTCGGCATACAAAAGAAACGATAACCTTTTTCGTTATAAAACAAAGTATTATCGTTCAAAAAGGTGCAAGGTATTAACAAATCAGTACGCAGACACGAAAGAAACCTCTTTTGTCTACCAAAACAAGAGAGGTTTTTCTTATGCTCATAACGTCCTCGGTAGCCAGAAACGGTTGTCGAGGGCATTTTTGCGTTCGGTTGAAAAATTCATACTTCTGTGGTATAATTAGTTCGATAAATAAGAATTTGTACAACGCTTTCCCGCAAGGTGGTATTCCATGTGTAACAAAAAAATCCGTGTTCCCATACTGTTAGCGGTTGTTATCCTTTTGCTTGGTGGCTTGTTAGTAATAGGTGTTTTTCAGCTTACCCAGCATATTCAAAGTGCAAAACTTTGCAGTATGATCAATGCAGGTAATACAGAAAGTGCCGTTGAATACATAGAAAAAGTTGCAGATGTCAACGAATATTCTGCGCCATTGTGGATTCGGCGTATCTTGAATATGGTGGAAGCTGATTTAGACTTACCACTAGTAGTCGCTTGCAGAGAAGGTGATATGCAGGTGGTAAAAGCGCTTCTGGAGCACGGTGCTGACCCCAATCTCTATTTGGACGGAAATTGGAGCCCGATGGAAGCAACCTTTATTTCCAACAAGCCTGACCGACTGGGTATTGCTAAATTGTTGATCCAATACGGTGCAGATGTAGATGCCTATGGCAGTCACATGTCTGGATTGTTCCATCAGCTACTACTCTATTCGTATTCTTCAAGTGATACAAACGAAGAATTAAAAGAGCAAGAAGAATGTATTTTGTTTTTGTTGAGCAGTGGTGCCAGTCCTATCGACGATAACGGTAATACGATCATACACTATGTATGCCGTTCTAATCATGTCGATTTTATCAGCACGCTGAATGCGGATTACGGCGAGTTGCTGGATCATAGAAATCATCAGAACAAAACGCCATTAATGTGGGCGATTGTTGGAAAAAGCGAAGATGCAGTCGCCTTTCTTTTAAGGCACAGTGTAGATGTGAAAGCGACCGATGTTAACGGAAAATCCGTATTGGATTATGCACTAGAAAGTGAGAATCAGCGCATTATCGATTTAATAACCGCCGCAAGCGAATCGGATTCAAATGTGAACTAGACACTCATGTATTTTGCCAAATTCCAATTTGTCGAACAGCGCAGTTGCGCACCTAATCGCTTTTCTTACCTGCATTTATGCACCGTTGTACCACTCTTCGGCATGAAAAAAGTCACTTTTGTCTACTGACAAAGGTGACTTTTTTCGATGATATCCGTTCCCTGCGGTCACGGATGATATAGCTGACACTATGATATCTGCTTCGCAGATGATATACGCTTCGCGTATGAAGGGAACGGATATTATATCATATTTGCAGCGCAAATATATCATACGGCAACGCCGTATATCACATCGCGTCAGCGATAGATCATTGAAAAACATAACAGTTTATGGTATTATCAGAAAAAAGAGGTGTGCTGCCATGAAACAAAAAATGGATATATTTTTCCTGGGTGCCCTTGTTGGCTTCAGCGTTGTTTTGGTGATGATTTTCTTTATTGGGATCCTCAGGCAGCGCAAGCAGGATCAGAAAAAACAGGAGCTTACCAAGCCTGCGCAGGATGCCGGAGCGGCTGAACCGGAATTTACTGCGATTACGAGAAGAGTAACTGTAGCGGATCAAACCTGCTGCGTGAAAATGGTTGGGATCAAAACGCCCAAAACGATCAAAGAATTCACGGTGGTCTTTCAAACAGAAACCGGTGAGATCATGAAATTGAACATTCCGGAAGAGATGTATGATGGCTTTGAAAAAGGACAATCCGGCACGGTGTATGTGGTTGACGGAGAACTGTATAGTTTTGAGCTGGAAGAATCGGATACGACCGTTTCGTGAAAGCAATTAGAAAGAGGGGCGGGCTTGCGTATGAATTACATAAAGGGAATTCGCCTGCGGGGGGAGTATGACCCCGGTCAATATCCGTTTCATATTCCGGCTGTCCGCATTTATATAGTAAGTTGGGGCACACTTCCCGAGAATGTGTGCCCCAACTGTTTTTTTTGTTGACATGCCGGATCATTCACCCGCAATTGCGCGTTCCAGCTGTGCGATCAACCGCTCCCGGTCCCGGTTCAGCGTTCCGGCCAGGGGCATGTAATTGGAAATATGGTTAGACCGCAGGATCGTCCCCTCGCTGTCCACATGCTCCAAAAACAGCTTTTGCTCTTCCAGGGTTTCTGCCAGTGTGAGCTTTTGGAATTTTCCGGACAGCAGATCCTGCCGCATGGGGGCATTTGTGCCTAAAGACAGAGTCAGAAGCCCCAAATACTCAGGCTTGGCAGCAGAAACGAGCTTTGCAGAGGCAATTGCGTGTTCCTGGGTGTCAGCACGGCCGCCCAGACCGGTGATCAGCGTCATGGACACCTGGATGCCGGCTGCCTTCAGCCGCAGGCAGGCCTCCACCGTTTCGGCGGCGGTGACCCGCTTGTCCACATCGGAAAGGACCTTGTCGCTGCCGGATTCTGCGCCGATATATACCATTTGGAGTCCATGCTGCCGCAGCTGCTCCAGCTCCTCCGGGCTTTTCTGAAGCACATCCCTGGCTGCACCGTAGGTACTCACCCGCCGGACATGGGGAAACAGCTCCCGGATCTTGTCGAGAACCGCAAGAAGCTCCGGGGTCTTTACAATAAGGGCATCCCCGTCTGCCAGGAATACCCGGTCGAAACGGTAGGGATAGCGTTCTTTTACCCACTGCAGATCCGCAAGGACTTCCGGGATCGGGCGAATGCGAAACTGCTTGCGTTTATACATGGTGCAGAATCTGCAGGTATTCCGGGCACAGCCGATGGTGAGCTGTATGATCAGGCTTTCCGCCTCGCTGGGAGGACGGTAAACATCACCTTCGTACATCATGGGAATCACTCCTCGCGTTCAGACATTTTACAGCCTCTATTATGCCATAACCCCTTCCGCTTTGCAAGGATGCCTCTTGGCTGTAACGAAGAAAATCCTACAGCTGCTTTGCTTTTTAAAAAACAATGTGTTAGAATACAAAAAATACCAATTGGGAGGTACGATTATGAAACGGTTTTTGTCAGTTGTTCTGGCAATGGTGCTTGTGCTGACCTGCGCACCGGTTCTGCCGGTTCGCGCACAGGCAGAGGAACTTGTTGGTTGTGATGCATTGGACCACCAATGGGTCGAGGCAACCTGCGAGACTCCGAAAACCTGCGGCCGTTGCGGTGAAACGGAGGGCGGAGTGTCCCACAGCTTTGAACAGGACACCTGCAGTGTTTGCGGCTTAAAGGCTTCTTTCTGCGGGGAAGGGGCATATTGGGTGCTGCAGGACGGTGTTCTCACAATTGACGGCAGCGGTGCCATGACGGACTATGCCTCTGCTTCGGAGGCACCCTGGTACGGACAGCGTGCGTCTGTTACTGCCCTTGTGATCGGCAACGGTATTACCTCCATCGGTGACCGGGCTTTCTACAATCTGAGCAATCTGACCGATGTGGCCATTGGCAGTGGGCTGACCGCTGTGGGAACCTATGCATTCCGCGGCTGCACATCGCTTACGGCCATTACGATCCCGGCCGGTGTAACGAGCTTGAAGGATTCTGCTTTCCGCTCTTGCACTGCTTTAACGGAAGTGACCTTTGACGGGGATGCACCGGAAATCGGAAATTATGTATTCAATGACGGAGCCGAGTCCTTGCAGGTGATCTGCTATGAGGGCGCTGCCGGCTTTGATGCTTCACCCTGGACGAATTACACCCTGATTCGTCGGCATGTGGGACAGTGGGTGGTAGACCGCCAGCCGGATTGCAGCGGTGACGGAAGCCGCCATATTGACTGCGCCTACTGTCAGAAGGTGATCACAGAGGTTCTGCCCGGTGGTCACGATTACATAGACGGCATCTGTGCTGTTTGTCAAGACAAACAGCTTTTGCAAAGTGGCACATGCGGAGACAATGCCCAATGGGAGCTTTTTGGAACAGGGGAACTGATCATCTCCGGAACCGGCAAGATGAGCGACTATACAAGATCCTGGGGCAATACTTCCGCAAACACCCCCTGGTATGACTACAGGGAAGCAATTAAAACCGTTGTGATCGAAGAGGGCATCACGGGCATAGGTAATGAGGCGTTCTACCGCTGTGGCAACCTGGAAAGTGCCACCATTGCATCCACTGTGACAAGTATGGGCACAGGCGTGTTCTACAATTGCTCCAGCTTGCAGCAGATCATTCTTCCTGACGGCATCACCGGCATCGGAAGTACTGCGTTTTGCGGATGCTCCGGTCTGCAAAGCATCACGATTCCGGGCAGTGTTACCACCATTGGAGACTCTGCCTTTGCCGATTGCACCGGACTGACGGAGATCGTGATTCCGGACGGTGTGGTAAGTCTTGGCAGCTATGTGTTTGACTCCTGTACCAATCTGAAAAGTATCTACATTCCGGAGAGCTTGACTGCTATTGGGAATATGGCTTTCTATGATTGCGGCAGCCTGACGGATGTGTACATTACCGACCCCAGCGCATGGTGCAATATTCAGTATGAAACAGCAAGTGCTGTACCGATCAAGGAAAAGACGAGAGTCCATGTTCTGGATGCAGAAGGGAACGAAGCTTCGCAGGTGGTTCTGGATGACTCTGTTGTTACCATTCCCAACAATGCATTTCGCGGCGCAAAGATAACCGGAATTGTGATCCCGGATAGTGTCACTGTTATTGGCAAACAGGCATTCTATAACTGCAGCGAACTGAAAAAGGTCGTGCTTCCGGAAAGCGTTACGACCCTTGGAAACGGTGCATTCTATGGCTGTACAAACCTGAAAGAGGTCACCATTCCGGATGGGCTGTCCGATATCGGCTCTCAGATGTTCTATCGTTGCAGTAGTTTGGAAAGGGTCGTTCTTCCGGACAGCGTTGCCCACATTGGAACAGATGCTTTTTATTACTGCAGCAGCTTGAAGTGCGTCACTTTTGCAGAAGGTATTATCGATATTGGAAGCTATGCCTTTGATGGCTGTGAGAAATTATGGCATGTGTTCTATGGAGGAACGGAAGCACAGTGGAATTGTGTTACCATCAGAACGGGAAATACGCCCCTGACCAATGCCGGATACCACTGTGAAACGACAGAAAACATAACGGTAAAGCCGGAGTGGGATTACTGCACCAAGAAAGCACTGTATGCATGTAATATCTGTACAGAATATTGCGACGATCCTTCCTTTGAGGGCGCACATACATTTGTGGATGGTATCTGCAGCAAGTGTCAACTTCCTGAAGGAATGGAGTATACTACCAATGATGCGAAGATCACCATTACTGGCTATACGGGAACAGCAACGCAGCTGGTAATTCCGGATATGGTGGAAGGACGGCCGGTTGTCAGAATTGGCGCATATACCTTTGACGGTTGCAGCGCTTTGACGCAGGTCGTGATCCCGGACAGAGTTACAGGCATTGGCAGTTATGCGTTCCGTGGTTGCAGTGGTTTAGCGGATATCGACCTTCCGGATAATATCAAAAGCATTGGCAGCTCAGCGTTTTCTGGATGCTCCGGTTTGACGCAGATCCTGATTCCGGACGGTGTTACAAGTATTGGTGGCTCAGCATTTTTTGGCTGCTCCGGTTTGACACAGATCGTGATCCCGGACAGCGTCACCAGCATCGGCAGTGCGGTTTTTGGGGACTGCAGCAGCCTGAAATCTGTTACGGTTCCCTTCGTTGGTGGCAGCAAAAAAACGGCAGCAGATGCGTATCAATATCCCTTCGGTTATTATTTTAAGAAGATCTATGGATATTCTGGTGTAAACCAGTCTTACTACGGAAGCAATGCCGCTGAGCTTACCAGTGAAAAATACGATATTCCCAGGTCGCTGAAGTCTGTGACGGTTACCGGCGGTGAGCTCCTGTACGGTGCATTTTATAACTGCTCCATGTTGCAGCAGATCCGGCTGGAAAATGTGACAACGATTGAACCGTGTGCGTTCTATAATTGCGGAAATTTGGATGCGATATATTTGCCGCAAACACTCACGCAGATCAAAGAGAAAGCCTTTGATGGCTGCGACATAACTGCGCTGTATCTTACAGATCTGCAGGCATGGTGCGAAACATATTTTGGGGAAACGAAGCTGGATGCTGTTCGCACGGTTTATGTCAATGGAGAGGAACTGTCCGACTATATTGCGATTCCGGAAGGAACGGCAGCAATCAACTCCGGCGCATTTCCCTGGTGCAAAGACGGCGTTTATATATTCGTTCCCGCCAGTGTGCAGCATGTTGGAAAGGATGCGTTCCCTGCCGGTGCCGTAAAGCACATTGTGTTTGCTGACACGCAAACCCAGTGGGAAAGCCTGGCAGAGGCAGGCTTTGCGGAGGGTCATCCCAATGCGGTGTATCATTTTGGGGCGTCTGCAGATGATCTTTTTGATCGGCAATGGTGCTTCTATGATGGGCTGTTTTGCCGGCAGTGCAATGATTTTTTGGTGAAAAATATTAAAGATCAAAACCATCTGTCCCCAGGGGATGTGTGTGCCGAATGTGGCCTTTTGTCGGCAATTACATACCGCTATTCCAACACTGGCATTACCGTTATAGATTGTGACGACCGGTATTACGGAACCATTACCATTCCGGAAAGGATAGACGGGATACCGGTTCGGTGGATCAGCTATGGTGCCTTTAATAATTGTGCAGGTATTACGGAAATCGCTATTCCCAACAGCGTGGAAGAGATAGAAAGTTATACCTTTTCCGGGTGCACCGGTCTGACCGGCGTCGCCATTCCGGATAGTGTCACAAGTATTGGCCAGCAGGCATTCTATAACTGCAGCAGCCTGACAAGTATTACGATTCCGGACAGTGTCACCTACATTGGCTACGGTGCATTTTATAATTGTGATGCGCTGGAGGAAGTGGTGATCGGGGACGGTGTAACGAGCCTGGAGCCCTTCAATTTTGGCGAAAAATTAAAATGCGTGGTTTTGGGAGAAGGCATTACCGAGATTTCAAATTATACATTCAGAGATTGTAGAAGCCTGGATAGTGTTACGATTCCGGACAGTGTTACTGCCATTGGCGATTACGCCTTCTACAATTGCAGCGGTTTGACGAGTATCGTCATTCCGGACAGTGTTACCGGGATCGGGGATCAGGCATTCTGGGATTGCAGTGGGCTGACAAGCGTGCATGTGGGCAAAGGTGTTACAGTAATGGGCAGTAGCGCTTTTTGGGGATGCAGCAACTTGGAGCGGGTGTATATTACAGATCTGAAGGCTTGGTGTGAGATACAGCACACGAACGATGCGTTTGCCCACCCGCCAACCGTGTATGGATGCTTGTATTTGGATGGTCAACCGTTGGAAGGAGGGCTGTATATCCCGGAAGGCACGACCCGTGTGGGTGCATGTGCATTCTACGAACAGGACATCACATCTGTCCACATTCCGGATAGTGTTACCGCTATTGGCGAATCCGCATTCTATCACTGCAGCGGCTTGACCGATGTTGCCATTCCGGACAGTGTTACCGAGATCGGTGCGTATGCTTTTTCCTCGTGTACCGGTCTGGAAAGCATCCTCATTCCGGAGGGGGTTGCCGATCTTGGCTTTGGCGCGTTCCGGGGCTGCAGCAGCCTGAAAAGTATCGTCATCCCGGACAGTGTCACCGAGATCCCTGGTTATGCATTCGAACATTGCAGCAGCCTGTCAAGTGTCGTCATTTCCGACGGTGCTACCGGGATCGGGGATGGTGCATTCCAATTTTGCAGCAGTTTGGCAAGTGTCGTGATCCCGGACAGTGTTACCGGTGTTGGCATGTATGCGTTCTCCGGCTGCGAAAGTCTTACAAACATTATGATCCCCGCCAGCGTTACCAGTGTTGGCGAGGGCGCATTCGCATGGAGCTCCCACTTTTTGTACACAGGCACACAGAAGCAGTGGGACGATTGCCTGGCAGATAGCATCTACCTGTTCGACAGTGATACATTGCATGTAAATGCCAGCGGTGACGAGATCGTGACGGAAGAAGCGGAATTGGGAACGGAACTTCACTGCACATTGTGCGAGCAGCAGGTGGGCTATATAAGCGCGGTGCGATCTGTGAAGATCCAAACACTTCCAAACAAGACGTCGTATTTTGGAAAGAAGGATATGCTGGATGTAACGGGCGGCACGCTGCTGGTACAGAAATATGACGGTTCTTCTGTAACCGTTCCTATGGCAGAGGGAAGGGTAACCGGCTTTGATAACACCCAGGCCGGTGTTCTGACGCTGACCGTCTCCATCGGCGGCAAGACGGCGACCTTTGAGGTGGAGATCACGACTGCCACGGTCACTTTCTTAAATGCCGACGGCACGGTTCTGAGCCAGGCAGAATATATGTACGGCGACCCAGTGGTCGTACCGGAGGAGCCCCAGAAGCCTGCAGGGACAGAGGACAGCTATATATTCCGGGGCTGGGGCAAGCCTGTGACAGCCTGCACAGGGGATGCAACCTATACTGCGGTATTTGGGCCTGCGTATTTGCCCGGTGATATGAATGAAGATGACCGGGTGGATGATGCGGATGCCATCTACCTTCTGCGGCACACATTGCTGCCCAGCCGATATCCTGTCAGTCAGGATACGGACATGAACGCAGACGGTGTTACCGACGATTCCGATGCGATTTACCTTCTGCGGCACACACTGCTGCCGAACCGGTATCCCTTGCCGGGAAGCAAGAAAAGCAGAGCAGCCGTCTGATGCGCACTTGTTCCGTAGAGAAGCGGGGTGCTACCGACGCATCCCGCAGCTGCGGAACGCGAGGGACAGCTGTGAGGCGCGGTACAAAGAGAGCACTTGGGGGTTTTTGTGCAATATGTCAAGTTTTGGACGTTCTTTTTGTGATTTTCGTTATATTGTATTTGCCTTCCAAATGTGATAAACTTAATGACGGACGAATGGGCGCAGTATGCCCTTGCGCCCGAAAAATACTCTTGTATGTAAGGGGCATGACCCCAACGCATAACAAAAATGAGGAGGAAAAAAAGTGAAAAAGTTTTTAGCAATTCTCTTGGCACTGGTCACTGTTCTGAGCCTGTGCGCTTGCGGCGGCGGCGAAGACCGCGGCAGCAGCAGCGGTGAAGAAGTGACCGAAGACGGCCGCGTTAAGCTGACCGTCGGTATTGGTTCCAACGCCCGTGTTCTGAGCTATGATGACAACGCTCTGACCAACTGGATCGAGGAACAGTGTGGCGTCGAGCTGGAGTTCGTTGAGTACGCCGGCGGCACCGACATCGCAACCCAGATTTCCACCACCATCGCAGCTCGTCAGTCCCTGCCTGACATTCTGTTCGGCATGTCCCTGAACGAGAACACCATGCGCCGTTACGGCCGTGACGGCTACCTGCTGGACCTGACTCCTTACTACGAGGACCGTGAAGGCGCTTCCAATACCTTCTGGACCCGTCTGGAGGCTGAGCTGACTGAAGAAGAGCAGGAGAACGTTATCCGCAACATCACCGACCCCGACACCCAGAAGATCTTCGGTGTCCCCAGCATCCAGACCTCTCTGGTCGACGGCATGCGTTATCAGACCTGGATCAACAAGGAATGGCTGGACAAGGTCGGCAAGACCGCTCCCACCACTAAGGAAGAGTTTGTTGATGTTCTGAGAGCTTTCGCAGAGACCGATTGCAATGGCAACGGCATTGATGATGAGATTCCTCTGTTTGGCTCCGCCAATGCTGGCATGGGCGGCCATCTGCTGGAGTGGTTCATCAACATGTTTATTTACTACAACTCCTCCGCACCCTACATCATCGACGAGAACAACAAGCTGGTTCGTGTTGAGACCACTGACGAGTACCGTGAGGCTCTGAAGTTCATTAACGAGCTGTACAAGGAAGGCCTGCTGACCTCCCTGGCATTTACTGCTTCTGCCAACGAAATGAAGCAGATCACCACTCCTTCTTCCGGCACCGCTCTGTGCGGTATCTTCGTTGGTCACCTGACCATTCACACTGTTCAGGGCAACGAGGTCCTGTATCAGTATGAGCCCCTGCAGACTTGGGGCAACGCTGTCCGCAGCGTTCCCAGCAGTAACCTGGTCAACTTCGTTACCGGTGACTGCCACGAGAGCAAGCGCGACAAGGCATTCGAGGTTCTGATGACTCTGTGGTCTGAGGAAGGCTCCTACCGTGTCCGTTACGGTGAGAAGGGCGTTCACTGGGACGATCCTGATCCCGGTGCAGTTTCCGCAATCGGCCTGCCTGCTACTATGAAGATCATCAACGATCCTCTGACCCAGCAGAACACCGCTCTGTGGAGTGGCGCTAAGGGTACTCTGCTGATCCACGCTGAGGCTGAGTCCGCTCAGACCGCTGAGGCTCTGGACGAGTGGACCGTAACCCGTCTGAACATGCACGCTAAGTCCAACGAGCTGTTCGAGGAAGCTGCTGCTAAGAACAACCCCGAGGTTATCTGCCCCACCCTGGTTTTGACCGAGGCTGAGAAGGAAGAGACCGAGATGGAGCGGACCAACACCTCCAACCGTATTTCCAAGAAGTCGGAGGCCAAGCGGTCTTAGGAAGACAAGAGAAGAACACAACTCC
>JAZSER010000023.1:0-22017 GCA_045531815.1 Faecousia sp.
GGTACGATATTTTATCAGCGTAACGAAAGAAAACCACTCATGCCCGCAGGCATTTCACATGGCGCAGCCATATATCACACGCGAAGCGTATATCACAAATCCGTAAGGATTTATATCACTTAAATTTGCCCCTCCCCTACAGTGGATGTTCGATGGCGCACCTATGTAGGGGAGGGTCTCTGCGCCCTCCCGCAAACCGCACCGGTTTATTGGGGGCGCTGGGGTTTGTTGGCGGTGCGGTGGCGCAGGGCGGTCAGCAGCCGCACAGCTGTGGTCACTGCAATGATCCCCACTGCCAGGGACAGTGCCAGCTGCAGGGTATAAAACGCCTGTGCCCCAAAATCTCCCCACTGCCTATTCAGGGCATAATTCATGGTGTAATACAATGCGCTTCCGGGGATCAGAGGAATAATAGAGGGGACGAGAAACGTAGTCGTGGGTGTACGCATCAGCCGGGCCAGGAGCTCTGCATAGACCGTCACCGCTGCCGCTGAAATAAAATAGCGGATCCCCTCGCCGGCCAGCAGCGGCTCCATTGCCAAAAAGACCGCCCAGGAGATCATACCCCCCAGGGTGGCAAAAATCAGCTTTTTCCCCCGGATATTGAAGCTGATATTAAACCCCAAAGTACCCAGGGTCCCCATCAGGATCTGAACAAAGGGATTCATACCACACCTCCCAACAGCTGTGCCGCCAGGATGTAGCCTGCGGCAATGGCAACCGCCACCAAAATAGCATCAAAAAAGCGCAGCATACCGGTCATAATATCTCCGCTGATCATATCCCGCAGGGAATTGGTCAGGGCAATACCGGGGATCAGCAGCATAATATTTCCGATGATGATCTTGTTTACATCCTGTCCGATCCCCAGCTTCTGCAGCCCCAGGGCCGTAAGGCAAAGCAGAAAGGACGCCACTGCATTGACAAAGATCTGATTCATGGCAGCCAGCTGCAAAAGCCAAAGACCCAGGCGAAGCCCCATGCCCAAAGCACCTGCCACAAGGCCATCGGTGAGGCTTCCCCCAAAGAATACCGCAAAGGACATGGCGATCAAACCGCTGCCCAGCACTTGCAGCCACAGGGGGAATGCCGGCTCTTTGCATATTTCCCGGACCTTCTGCCGGACCGCTGCCGAGTCCGGGCAGCTGCGGCAGATCTCTCTGGACAGGTCGTTGAGCTTGTGCAGCCGGGTCAGATCGGTGGCTGTTCCGGTAATCCGGCGGGTCTGGGTCCCCTGGGACCCGTCAGCCCCCTCCACGGACACAACGATGCTGGATGTGATGGTGAACACATCTGTGCGCTTACAGCCGTAGGCGCTGCAGATCAGCCGGATGGTCGTCTCCACACGGCTTACCTCCGCCCCGCTGATGAGCATTTGCTCTCCGATATCCAGGGCGCAGGAAAGAATCTGCTGTACCTCCATAAAGCACCTCCCGATAAAGTTTGACGGAATTATACATCATTTCCGCCAGTAAAACAAGTAGCCCTGTATTGAAGAATCCCAACATATCTTTATAAAAAGGGATTGTCTCAAAATGAATGAGACAACCCCAAATTGAATATTTATGTGTAGGGAACGGCCTGTGTGCCGTTCCTAAATCTATATTTTGGAACTAATTTTCGGAATGACACATAGGTCATTCCCTACATATGCATTTTGAGACACCCTCTGTTTTGTTTTAATCGAGAATGACGGTTGCAACATTTCCGTTGATTTGCATTTTTGTGCCGTAGGGTGCGGACATTTCCGCCAGCCGCTGCAGGATGCTGTCATCCTTCGCAGGGGCAGGCATGCCGTTGCGGCTGCGGGGCAGGCCAAAGCCCAGCTCAATTGCCAGAAGCTCCAGCTTGATGATATTGCCGTCTTCGTCTGTCTCCCAGCGGGGAATGACGGATTCAAACATCTTCTTATCCGTCTGCAAGCCCCGGGTGAAGTTGGCAGAGCGCTTCTTAAACAGCTCGTGCATGGTGTCATCAGAGGTCATGCCCTTGTCTGTATAATAGTCCTCGGGGCTATAGGGGATATTCTCATTATTGAGAATAAAGTCACCCAGGGAGTAGAAGATGGGCTTGCCCTTATAGATCTCCAGGGGGCGCAGCAGGTGGGGACCGTGGCCGATCACCACGTCTGCGCCGTGATCAATGGCAAACCTTGCGCACTCCTGCAGGTAATCCGACGGCTGCTCCTTGGAGGTGCCGCTGATCTGATGGGAGTGGATGGAGAAAATAATGTGATCCGCCTGCAGCTTTGCTTCGTAGATCGCCTTCTCCAGCCGTGCCAGGTCCTTGGGGTTACACAGCGCCTCATACTTGGGCGTCTCCCCCACCCGGAAGGTCACATACTTGGTAATGGGGCATACATCCTCGGGCAGCGGATCCCGGTAGCCCTCTCTGCGGGAGATGTCCTCCGCAGCATTGATATGGGTCTGCTCCGCAATTTCCTTGATGACCTTCATCTGCTCGGCAGTCACCACCACCGTATCCTTATGGCGCATCTGGTTCACACCGGGACGGCCGGGGACACGGCGGGATTGCTGTCCTGCCAGGGCAATGTCATCGTAGTGCATATTGCAGGAGGTGGTCATGGCGATCAGTGCCACTCTGCCCCCCACTGCATCCAAGTAAGCCGGAGCGGCTGCCTGGTCCAGATTTCTTCCCACACCGGTATGCACCAAGCCGCTCTTGTCCAGGTGCTCCAAGGTCTTGATCATGCCGTCATAGGCAAAGTCCATGGCATGGTTATTGCAAAAAGAGGTCATATTGAAGCCATAGCGCTTGCAGTCCTCCAAAACCTCCGGCTCAGAGCGCAGGAAAGAGCCGCCATTGCTGGAGAAGCCGAAGCACTCGCCTTCTCTATGCAGTGTTGTTTCCAAATTAAAGTACTTAGCCTGCGCTTCTCCGATCCAATTTTGCACTTCCTCAAAACCGGGGTAGGTCTGCGGAAGTCTGCGCAGGATCAGCGCATCACCTACTGCTGCAAATTTCACAGTTTTACTTCCTCCAATTCTATTCCATTCATGTGGTCCAAAACAAATTGTACAAACACATTCACCGCCACCGGCATACAGGTCTCATCAATATCCATGCGAACATTGTGGACAGAGATCTTCGTCTCCGGGTTGATGGTTCCCACAATACTGCTCTTTCCGTATTTTTTCTGTATAAGGAATTCCCATGACTTCCAGCTCCCGGTGGACCAGCGCCAGAGTTTTGGGTAACTCAAATCCGATCTCCGGGTACTGATGCAGCTCCCGGCGGATCTTCGTTGCGTATTCCAGTATTGTGTTCATCATTTCCTCCAAAGCACGAATACCTGTGCACCCCGGAACGGGGTGCACAGGTGTCACAATCACTATTACTTATTCTGTGCAAGATAGGCTGCACGACCGGTTTCGTACAGGTTGTTACCCTCGCTGTCAATAATAACGATTACGGGGAAATTCTCGACCTCCAGGCGGCGGATCGCCTCTGCGCCCAGATCGTCATACGCAATGACTTCGGCCTTCTTGATACAATTGCTCAGCAGTGCACCGCAGCCGCCAATTGCACCGAAGTACACAGCGCCATGCTCCTTCATGGCCGCAACCACTTCCGGGCTGCGCTTACCCTTACCGATCATGCCGGTCTGGCCCTGCTGGATCATGGTGGGGCTGTAGGCATCCATACGGTAAGAAGTGGTAGGGCCGGCAGAACCGATAGCCTCACCGGGACGTGCGGGGGTAGGTCCAACGAAGTAGATAATGCTGTCCTTTACGTCCATAGGCAGCTCCTTGCCCTGAGCGACCAGCTCACACAAACGCTTATGGGCAGCGTCACGGGCAGTATAGATCACACCGGAGATCAGGCAGCTGTCACCGGACTTTAAGGCTCTTACCTTTTCCTTGGTCAAAGGAGTGGTGATAGAAATAGGCATATTAGATGACCTCCTTTTCATGTCTGGCAACATGGCAGTTGATGTTGATAGCCACGGGCAGTGCAGCGATATGGGTGGGCATCTGCTCAATATTGACACTCAGAGCGGTGGTCTTGCCGCCAAGGCCCTGGGGGCCGATACCCAGCTCGTTGACCTTCTCCAGCAGTTCCTTCTCCAGATCTGCCCAGAAAGGATCGGGGTTATGCTTGTCCAGGTCACGGGTCAGTGCCTTCTTTGCCAAAAATGCTGCTTTATCAAATGTACCGCCGACACCTACGCCTACCACAATGGGAGGACAGGGGTTGGGGCCTGCATTCTCAACTGCCCACAGGACAAAGTCCTTCACACCCTGGATGCCATCGGAGGGCTTGAGCATTTTGATCTGGCTCATGTTCTCACTGCCTGCGCCTTTAGGAGCCACAGTGATCTCCAGCTTATCACCGGGAACGATGTCATAGTAGATCATAGCGGGGGTGTTGTCACCGGTATTTACACGGTCCAGGGGATCCCGGACAACGCTCTTACGCAGGTAACCCTCGGTATAGCCCTGGCGGACGCCCTCATGGATGGCTTCTGCCAGATTGCCGTTGATATGTACTTCCTGGCCGATCTTCAAAAACACGCAGGCAAGGCCGGTATCCTGGCAGATGGGACGGTTGCCGGTTTCTGCGATCTGATAATTCTCAATGATCCGCTCCAGGATCTCCCGTGCCTGAGGCCAGGACTCTGCATCGTGCATATCCTCAATGCGCTTCTTCACATCCTCGGGCAGGAAGCAGTTCGCCTTAATGCACAGATTCTTGACCACTTCGGTGATCTGCTGTGCCGCAATTTCTCTCATAATGGTTCCTCCTCTTTTATTGACGGCAAGTACCGTAATATACCAAATTATTTCTGGGGTACATTGTAGATCTGATCCAAAAGTCCGCCATCCCGGCTGATCACATCTGCCACTACGCGGTCGCCCTTTGCCAGCTTTCTGGGTGCACCGGTGATCCGCTCTGTCTTTTCCTTCAGCTCATGGATGTCAATGATGGGAAGACCGGCAGCCTTCAGGTTGGCAGTCAGTTCCACATTCTTGGGGTTGACAGCAATGCCGCCCTGGGTGACCAGCACATCAATGTCCTTGCCGGGGGTAGAGATGCAGGTAACATGGTCTGTTACAATGGGGAGTCTTGCACGGAACATAGGCGCAATGATCATGGAAAGCTTTGCACCGGCTGCGGTGTCACTGTGACCGCCGGAGCCGCCCATGATATAGCCGTTGGAATCGGTATGTACGTTGACATTGAAGTCCGTATCGATCTCAGTGGCACCCAGAATAACAACGTCCAGGCTGTCCACCACCGCACTGCGGCTGGCAGGGCTGGCATACTGCATAGCGCTGATCTCCTGATGCCGAGGATCGGAACGGATGGACTCTACCGCCTTCAGGTCGAAGCACTGCACATCCATCAGGCTGCGGAAGCAGCCCGCCTGGAGCATATCCACCATATAGCCGGTAATGCCGCCCAGGCCAAAGCTGCCCTGGATACCCTTCTGAAGCATGATGTCCTTCAGGAACTTGGCAGCTGCCAGAGAGGCACCGCCGGCACCGGTCTGGAAGGAGAAGCCGTCCTTCAGAAGGCCGGAATGCTCAATGACCTTTGCTGCATGGGCTGCCATCACCAGGCCAACCGGGTCACGGGTGATCTGGGTCGTACCGGAAACGATGCCCTTGGGATTGCCGATGGCATCCACCTGCACCACATAATCCACCCAATCCTCAGAAATAGAGAAATCCTGCAGAGGATACGGGACCAGGTTATCTGTGATCACGACTACCTTTTTGGCAAACATAGCATCTGCGTAAGCATAGCCCAGGCTGCCGCAGGCAGACTTGCCGTACTTACCGGTGCAGTTGCCCATGGGATCTGCAGTAGGTGCAGCGATGAAGGCCACATCGATGGGACTCACACCCTTGCTGATGTCGCTGGGGCGGCCGCCATGGGTGCGGAACTGGACAGGCTTTTCCAGGATTCCCTGGGAGATGGCTCTGCCCACACCGGCTGCAATGTAATCCGCTGCGATACCGGTGACAACACCGTTTTTGATATGCTCCAGAATAGGCACATGGACATCAAACAAAGAAGATGCATTGACATTGATATCCTTATGGCCCTGGGCAGCGATCTCGTCCATGACCATATTCAGGACAAAGTCACCGTTACGCAGATGGTGGTGGAAGGAGACGGTCATGCCGTCCTTAAGCCCGGCAAGCTGTACGGCTTCCTTAATTGAACTGACAAGCTTACTCATGCTCAGATCCCCCTTCCCATGCCCAGCGCTTCTGCCATTGCGATGGTCTGCTGAGCTCTTGCCACAATGGGCGCGTCGATCATTTTGCCATGCAGGGCGATAGCACCCTTACCCTGCTCCTTAGCAAGGGCAATGACCTCCATGACCTCATAGGCATAGTCCACTTCCTTTTGGGTGGGACTGAATACACTGTTGATAACCTCCACATGACGCGGAGAAATGGATGCCTTGCCGGTAAAGCCCAGTGCCTTTGCCAGCTGCGCATCGATGACAATGCCCTCATCGTCATTGACATCAGTAAAGGGTGTATCGTAAACATCTACACCGGCAGCTCTGGCGGCCACCACCAGGCGGGTACGGGCATACTCGATCTCTCTGCCTTCCTTGGTGCGCTTGCACTGCAGGTCAGCTGTCAGGTCCTCAGCGCCCAGGAACAGCGCCTTCACACGCTTGGTCGCAGAGGCGATCTGGAATGCATTCTCCACACCCATTGCAGTTTCGATCAGAGGCATCAAGCCCACAGTGTTCTTTTCAAAGCCAAGCTTGGCCTCCACTTCCGTTATGTAGGCATCTGCTTCCAGAACATCCTGGGCGCAGCCCGTCTTGGGCAGCAGGATCAGATCCGGCTTCTGAGGCAGGATCTGGTCAATGTCCTTCTTCCAAAACGCAGTATCGATGGAATTGATACGAACGATCCGCTCGCAGCCGCCAAAGTCCATATAGCGCATTGTGTTGCGCACCAAGATCCGGGCAGCATCCTTTTCCGACGGAGAAACTGCATCCTCCAGGTCGAAGATCACCGCATCAGAGCCCAGGCAATTGCCGTTGATCAGAAGATTCGGATTGTTGCCGGGCAGAAAAAGCATGGAACGACGCATCAGGCATCCTCCCTTCCCCGCAGGATCGCGGTTTCCACTCTTGCGCGGATCACGCACTCCAGCGCACCGCGGTCGATCACACGGACGCTTGCATGCTCCACACCGTTTTCACAGAGCACTTCTCTTACCACACTTTGGATCTGCTCGCCAAACTGGGCCTGGACCACAGACTCCAGCTGCACTTCCAGCTCCTGTGCAGGTTCGATCTCAACATACGCATCACTGGACTCCATGGTACCGGCAGATGCGCTTCTGATGATTTCCATTTGCTTATATGACCCCTTTCTGATTGAGAGAAATAAATACAAAAAGATTGTTTGAACATCATTCCTCCTTATTGTATCTCACTTGGCAAGATATTGCAATTCTTTTTTCACATTTTATTTGCAGTTTTAGCCGGATGCTGTATAATAGATGTAAAGACGCCTATTTACCGCTGTTAAGGAGGATCGCACCCCATGTATGTTGAGCTGACCGGTGTGCCTAAGGGCACGAAGCGTGACCATTGGGAAGCGCTTTTGAAACGCTGCGCCCTGGTCCCGGATGCGCAAATCGAACGTACCGTTCTGGTTTGGGAGGAGGACGAGCTGATCGCCACAGGCTCCCGCCAGGGAAATCTGTTAAAATGCATCGCTGTGGATATTATGCACCAAGGAGAGGATCTGACCTCCACCGTGCTGACGAATCTGCGGCAGGATGCCTTTTCCCATGGATACAATCACCTTTTCCTGTACACAAAGCCGGCAAATGAATTTATGTTTTCTTCCCTGTTTTTCTATCCCATTGCCAAAACCGGCAATGTGTTGCTGATGGAAAACAAGCGCGATGGCATCCGGAATTTCCTGGCATCCCTTCCCGCCCAGGAGACCGCGGGTACCATCGGTGCCGCGGTCATGAACTGCAACCCCTTTACAAAGGGTCACCGCTACCTCATCGAAACCGCTGCCAAGGAATGTGACAGACTTTACATTTTTGTTCTGTCCGAGGATAAAAGCGAGTTTTCTGCCAAGGACCGGCTGGAAATGGTGAAGCTGGGTACAGCAGATCTGCCCAATGTCACGGTGCTGACCACCGGACCGTACCTGATCTCTTCTGCAACATTTCCCACTTATTTTCTCAAGGACCGGGACAACGCAGAGCAGGTGCACTGTCTTTTGGATATTGAGATCTTCTGCAAATACTTTGTTCCGAAGTTCGGCATTCAGTGCCGCTTTGTGGGAACGGAACCCCTGTCGGCAATGACGGACCAGTATAACTGCGCACTGAAGACACATCTGCCTGAAAAAGGGATCACAGTTCGGGAGATTCCCCGCTTGGAGCTGGAGGGCACACCCATCAGTGCCAGTGCTGTGCGTCGGTGTATGCAGGATGGAGATCTGCAGACTCTGCAAAGGCTGCTGCCGGAAACCACATGGAACTACATAAACGAACACGGACTTCTGCAGTCACGCAGAACCTGACAGCAGTCAGGCTCTGATGGAATACAAATACGCGAGAAACTGAAAGCATAATAAGGAGGTCTCCGCTATGGTCGACAGAAAACCTACACACATCCTCAGCAGTTACTTTGCCCCCCGAGGCGCACACCGTATGTACGGTCTGGGCCAGCAGCTGGCTCAGCTTTACTTAAATCCCTCTGACAAGCTCATCGGCATCATCGGTGAAGCCGGATCCGGCAAGAGTGCTTTGATCCGGGGCATGTTCCCCGGCCTGGAGCTGACAAATGACGATAACGGTGTTTATGTGCGGCCCCTGCCTATTTTGGAGCAGGACCGTGGATTTGCCTTTTTCTCTCCCCACACCTATCATTTGGACATTCGCTTTGAAAACGGCTTTACCCAGATGTCTGTGCTGGCAGATGCCATTTCCGAAGCCCTGGACAAGGGCCGTCGGGTGGTCGTGGAGCATTTCGATCTGATATACCCGCTGCTGGGCGCAAACGCAAATCTTCTGATAGGTGTCGGTGAGCAGGTGCTGATTGCCCGTCCCAACATCTTCGGACCGGAGCCGGATGAGATCAAAGAATCGGTATACAAGTCCCTGCCCTACCGTCTGATGGCACACTCTGCAGAGGATATCTGCGAAATGTTTATTGATGAATTCGATGTGAACCGTTGCGGTCACGACGATGTGCGCCACGGCTTTGCGCTGTACTTCCCGGACACAAAGCCCAGCTTTGACATTTTGGAGGTTGAGAACAAGGTCAAGGACATCATTGCCAGGGACGTTCCCATCACCTATGTGGATGATTCGCATATCAGCATCGGAGATAACATCCAGCCCTGTGACGGTCCCCGGGTCCATGTGCATCACACCGGACAGATCGAGAATTTCCATTTGATGCACCATTTTATTTATGACCGCTTCAAGAACCGATATCTTTTGGTGGGCTGCGTAGGAGAAAATGCCGAGGAATTGCTGGAAAAGCTGGATAACAAGCAGCAGAGACCCGGCTGGATTTGATATGAACGAGCTTTTGATGGAAATCCTTGCTGCCCGTGAGCAGCGGGCAGCTAAGCAAAAAGCACTTTTGGCGCAATACAAAAAGCCGCTTGTGTGCTTTACCATGAACATCCCCGGCCCAAAAAAACTGGACCGGGATGTTTCCATTGGTTTTTTTGTGGGAAACCGGATGCTGGCAGATGCCATTGGCTCAAGAGCGCTTCTGCACTTTGAGCAGCACCAGCCCATCACCGGCTGCGAAAGCTACTATATTGTGGATCTGCCGGCCGACAGGCTGAAGGCTTTGGCGGCGGAGATCGAAGACAGCCATCCGGCAGCCCGGCTTTTTGACATGGACGTGCTGGATACTGACGGCAGAAAGCTGGAGCGGCAGGAGCTGGGACTTCCCAGAAGGACTTGTCTTTTGTGCGACCGGGATGCGGTGGTCTGTTCCAGCAGCCGCGCCCATCCGCTGGAACAGCTTCAGGACCGTACCGGTTTTCTGCTGTATCTGGCTGCACGGCAGTTGTTTGCCGAATACATTGGTGCGCAGGCATACATGGCACTGCAGCGGGAGGTGAATACCACCCCCAAGCCCGGCCTTGTGGACCGCAACAACCGTGGCGCGCACCGGGATATGGATATGCGGCACTTTTTCGCCAGTGCCAATGCGTTGCGGCCTTTCTTTACCAGGTTCGCAGAAGCCGGATATTTGACCCGGGATCTGCCGCCAATGGACACCTTTGCAAAGATCCGCGTCATCGGCAAAGAGGCGGAGGAAGCCATGTACCGGGCGACCCACGGTGTAAACACCCACAAAGGCGCAATTTTCAGTGTGGGCATCCTGTGCGCTGCCGCTGGTCGGATGGATCCCATATCCTGGACACCGGAGCGGCTGCTTGAAGAATGTGCCGCCATGACAGCCGGCATCATTGCAGAAGATCTGGGGCATATCACAAAGGAAAACGCAAAAACCGCAGGAGAGCAGCTATACGCACAGTATGGCGTTACCGGCGTACGTGGCGAAGCCCAACAAGGCTTCCCCACCGTAGGAAGCACCGGCCTTCCGGTGCTGCGGGATTGTCTGAAAAACGGTCTTTCTATCAACGATGCCGGGTGCATTGCGCTGCTTCACATGCTCAGCGTCAGTGATGACACCAATCTCATCCACCGAAGCAACCGACAGACGCAGCTGGATGTTAAAGCAAAAATTGCAGATCTTCTAAAGAAAGATCCCTTCCCCAGCAAGGATACGATCCGCGCATTGGATACGGAATTTATCGAACAGAATCTCTCCCCAGGTGGGACAGCGGATCTTTTGGCTATGACCTATTTCCTGGATGCACTGACATAATATCTGCATAACGACATATGGCAAAAGCCTGCGATGCGCAATAGCGTTTCGCAGGCTTTTTACATAAATACTCCCACAGGCTTGCCTGTGGGAGTATTTGGGGTTTTGCGTGTTATACACAGGGAGGATCAGGGCATGTAGCCCTCTTCCTTCTTCTTACGCATGATCACACCGACAATAATGCCGCCAACAATGATCAGAACGACAACAATGATCACGATCAGGATCATGTTGTTGCCCTTTTCTTCGGGCTCGGCAGGGGTTGTGGGTGCGGGCTCAGTTGCCTCCTCGGTGGGCTCGGCCACAGGCTCGGTAGCTTCCACGGTGGGCTCGACCACGGGTTCCTCTACGGGAACACCGGGAACGGTCTTGTCAGCCACTACGAAAGTGCCGGCTACTTCAGAAACAACAGTAATGGTGCCGTCGTCATTGACCGTGAACTCAACACCGGTGGCAACACCATCCTTGTCGATAACATAAACAGCCAGATTGTCGCTGTCAATGCCGGTCTCGGGCAGGATCACAGTGAACTCACCGTCGATCTCAGCCTCAGCGCCATCCTTTTCGAAGGCGATCTCATAGGCCTCATACTTGCCGCTGAGTTCAGCCATAGCTTCCTTGACAGCCTGTGCGTCCTTAGCATCGGTGATCTGGGCAGTAGTGCCTTCAGGGAAGGTACCCTGCTCAGCGTTGATCACAACGCCGGTCTGATCATCTTCAGCAGCGCAGGGAAGCTTCTGCTCGGTAACCTCGCTGCAGTTCTTGCACTTGCCCTGCATCAGGCCTTCTGTGGTCAGAGTTGCTTCCTTAACCAGCTTGGGCTCCTCAAATTCATGAGCAGCCAGAGCGCTCTCACGAGTCTCCTTTTCCTTACAGGTTTCGCAAACACGCTCCTGAGAGCCCTTTACAGTACAGGTGGAAGCCTTTACATTCTTCCAGCCGCCGAAGGTGTGGCCCAGTGCCTCAACCTCACGGGTCTCGGTATAGGTGCAGCCTTCATTGGTACATGCGCAGGTCTCTTCGCCCTTCTCGGTGCAGGTGGGAGCCTTGGTCTGAGCGTACTCGCCCATCTTGTGGCCCAGTGCGCTCAGCTGGCGGGATTCTTCTTCCTTACAGACGTTGCAAACGCGAACCTCTGTACCCTCTTCGGTGCAGTTGGGAGCTACGGTCTGTGCCCATTCAACATTCTCGTAATCATGGGTGCTGCAAGCAACCTTAACGGTCTTGGAAGCAACGCTGGCAGCAATGCTATCTGCACCGTTCATGATGGAGGGCTGCGCGGAAACCGTTGTGCTGCCGGTGGTAGCATCCGCCTTTGCCTTCAGAACGAACTGGAATACAGGACCGTTCAGCTGAGTCTCCTCAGCGTAAGCAGCAACAGCATCCACACCGTTAAAGTCGGAAAGGGTTGCGCCGGCAATCAGCCACTGGCCGGATTCCAGAGTAAACAGGCTGGAATCATAAGAAGGAGTAATTGCAATAAACTTCAGGGGTGCGCTATTGGTCAGAGAAACGGTAACCACCAGGGTCTCACCGCGCTTGACCTCATCGGCAGCACTGCAGGATACTGTTGCAGTCTCTGCTGCGAAGGCAGGAATTGCGATGGTCAGCATCAGGATAATACTGACGACCAGTACAGCAATCTTCTTCATTTCTTTTCCTCCTTATTTGCTCAGAGGATAAGCATCAGGTCTTGCGATGTGATACAGCAGGTAAACTGCATCATCACTGTTCAGCAGGCCGTCGCCATTGAGATCGCCACCCTGGTTGATGGGATTCTTCTCAGGCAGCAGGATGTGGTACAGCAGTGCGATTGCATCATCACTGGTGATCACTTCGTCGCCGTCGATATCGCCCAGAATATAGGTCAAAGCAGGAACAATGTCAAACTTCTCTTCGTAGCCACACACTTCACAGGTATGGACAGAGTAGCCGTCTACCTTATAAGCAGGCTCAAAGACGGTGGTCTCACCGTACTTATGACCCAGGGCAGCCAGTTCCTTGTAGGTGGTATAGTCGCAACGAGCGCAGGTCTCATATGCTTCCCAACCGATTTCAGTGCAGGTAGGTGCCTTTGCTTCGTGTGCAATAGTGTCATGGCCCAGAGCCTCAATGGTCTTTGCCTCTCTGGACAGCTCTGCATTACAGACGGAGCAGTAAACAACGGATTCGTAAGAACCGGCCTCGGTGCAGGTGGGCTCAACGCGCTTCTCCTCAACAGGAGCAGCCTCGGTGTGACCCAGTTCCTTCAGCTCCACATAAGTGGTGTAGTCGCAGCGAGTGCAGGTCTCGTAAGCTTCCCAGCCGATCTCGGTGCAGGTGGGTGCCTTTGCTTCATGCTTCACGGTGTCATGGCCCAGCATGTGCAGAGTCTTAACCTCTCTGGACAGCTCAGCTTCACAGACGGAGCAGTAAACAACGGACTCAAAAGAACCGTCCTCGGTGCAGGTAGCTTCTACGCGCTTCTCCTCCACAGGAGCAGCCTCGGTATGACCCAGGGCTTCCAGTTCCTTATAGGTAGTGTAATCACAACGAGAGCAGGTCTCGTAGGCTTCCCAGCCGATCTCGGTGCAGGTGGGTGCCTTTGCTTCGTGGGAAACAGCAGCATGACCCAGAGCATCGATGGTCATCTTCTCTCTGGACAGCTCTGCATTGCAGACGGAGCAGTAGACCACGGAATCGTAGGAGCCAGCCTCAGTACAGGTAGCTTCCACACGGTTCTCTTCCACAGCCTCAGCCTCGGTGTGACCCAGGGCTTCCAGTTCCTTATAGGTAGTGTAATCGCAACGAGAGCAGGTCTCGTATGCCTCCCAACCGATCTCGGTGCAGGTGGGAGCTTTTGCTTCATGGGGGGTCAGATCATGACCCAGCTTGTGCAGGATCTTGTTCTCGCGGGACAGCTCAGCCTCACAAACGGAGCAATATACAACAGAGTCATAATTGCCGTCTTCGGTGCAGGTAGCTTCCACGCGGTTCTCTTCCACAGCCTCAGCCTCGGTGTGACCCAAAGCGTCAACAATGTTGCCGATCACAGCCTCCTGGCAGGATTCACAGCCGTAACGGGTGAAGCCCTTTTCCAGGCAGGTGGGTGCGGTGGTAATACCGAACTCCGGATCGATCTTGTGAATGGTTGCAGACCACTCGTCTGCAGAGAAGGGAACATGGGTATTAGCGGCAGTATCGCTCACTCTTGCGCAGTTGGCAGGTCTGTTATTCTGAAGAGTAGCGGTGAAGTCAATCTTACCGCAGAAGCCTTCCTTGACCTTAAACTTAGCAGTGTACAAAAGACCCGTATCAACACTGACACTAGTCTGATTCAAGAAATAACGGACAAAGCCAGTAAAAGTTTTGACAGCGCCCTTATCATTGAACAAACCAGCAGATTCAACGCCAAGGAGTTCAAGTGCATTCTCGTCAAAGTCCAGGTCGAATGCCAGGAAAGAAATACCAGTATTTTGGTCTACACTAATCTTGACAGAAACTTCATCACCCTGATTATAAATCACGGGAGAAGAAGAAATGGGAGTGGTGGTCTCTGCCACCACTCCCACCTTCAAAGTTTCAACGCTTTCAGCAGCTGCAGGAACCACAGTTGCCGAGAAGATTAGAGTAGCAGCCAAAAAAATCGCAAGGATTTTTTTTAGTTGCATCTCTTATACCTCCGAATTACATGTCCAGGTAGCTGTCGTCACGAACGATGGCACCACGCAGCAGAGCGAAGTCATCACCATCAATGTAGCCGTCCTTGTTCATATCGTAGACGGTCTCGTAGTCGTCCATTTCAGCCTGGATGAACCACTGAGACAGGGTCATGTTATCAGCAGTAGTGATCTTGCCGTCCAGGTCAGCGTCACCCAGCATGTTGACATGGATCTGAGTGCCGGTACCGAAGTCGACAAACATGTCATTCTGCCATGCAGTGCCCTGGCCACGAGTGATCTTGCAATCAGCATCCACAACATTGAAGTAAACATCATTGCTGTAGAAGTTCTTGTCGACCTTGAAGGTCAGGGTAGCGAACAGGTACTCACCAGCGGTGAAGACCTTATCAGCATCGTAGCCCATATCCTGGGTCAGCTTAACATCATGTGCAGCATTTGCGATATCCAGAGGAGTGCTCAGGTTCTGCTCGAAGATGCAGCCTTCGACACCGATGAGGGTCAGGTTCTCATTGTAAGCCAGGTCAACATCAACGCCCCACAGTCTTGCAATGTCGGTCTCAACATTCATGTAGACTTCGACAGTGACAAAGCCGGAGTTAACAGCGTTTGCAACACCGTTGATGCCGGAAGCCTTATAGGTAAAGGAAATGCTTTCGCTCTTTCTGTCAACGACGGTCTGAGCAACCAGAACCTTCTCACAGACGGAGCAGTGCTTGCCTTCGGTCAGGCCGGTCTCGTCGAAGGTTGCCTCAACAGCAGCGTCGATGACCTCGGTGTGACCCAGAGCGTCAACAACCTCCTGTGCAACCAGGACTTCGTTACAGACGGAGCAGTGCTTGCCCTCAGTCAGGCCGGTCTCTTCACACTTAGGAGCGACAGCAGCGTCGACAACCTCAGTATGAGGAAGCTTCTCAACGATCTCCTGAGCAACCAGGACCTTGTTACAGACGGAGCAGTGCTTGCCTTCGGTCAGGCCAGTAGCGGAGCAGGTAGAAGCAACAGCAGCGTCAACGACCTCGGTGTGACCCAGAGGAGCAACGGGCAGAACAGATCTATCCAGCTCTGCATCGCAGACATCGCAGTAAACGACTTCGTCGTAAGAACCAGCGTTCTCGCAGTCAGGAGCAACTTCGTTCTCCTTGACAGCTGCCAAGGGAGTGTGGCCCAGAGCGGTGCCCTCGATGGGCTCGTAATCGTAAATGCCGCAGTTGTCGCACTTTGCGATCCAGCAAGCATTCTCGGTGCAGGTGGGTTCGGTCTTACCACCGGTACGCTTGAAGTCGTGACCGGTTGCGGCAACAACATCCTGGGGAACCAACCACTGGTTACACTTGGAGCAGAACACACCAGCGGTCAGGCCGGTCTCAGTACAGGTGGGGGCAACAGCGTCGTAGGGAACCTGAGAGGCATTGTGGTCCAGGGAAGGAACAACGATCTGAGCCTCCAGGACCTTATCGCAGACACCGCAGTGCTTGCCTTCGGTCAGACCGGTCTCAGTGCAGGTGGGAAGAACAGCGGGATCAACGACCTCAGTGTGGCCGGTAGCGGCAACAGTCTCGGTCGTGCTGCTCAGAATATGGTTACACTCAACGCAGCGGACAACCAGATCGTACTGGCCGCCAACCTCGCAGATTGCCTCAGTGATGTTCTCCTTCTTCTCTTCGCCAGCGGTATGCGCATCGGGGTTCACAGCAATAACAGTAGAGCTCTTCAGCAGCTGGCCGCAATCCTTACACTTGATCTCAGCAGTGTTGCCTTCCTTGGTGCAGGTGGCATCCACGTGCTCCTTGGTGATCATGTGGGTGTGGATAGCAGGATCAGCGGGAACAAAGTTGTCCTGCTTGCCAAAATCGCAGCGGGAGCACTCATGCAGGGTGTAGCCTTCAGCGCTGCAGGTAGGAGCTACAACAGTAGGAACCAGATCGTGACCCAGCTCGGAAATAACGGTCTGAGCGATCTCGTAGCTACAACGGGTGCACTTCTCACCGGCGGTCAGACCGGTCTCGGTGCAGGTGGGAGCAACAGCGGGCAGCTCAACGATGTTGTGGCCCAGTGCTTCGCCGATCTCCTTCTCCAGGATGAAGCCGCAATCCTGGCACTCATAAACCAGAGTAGGACCTGCTTCACAGGTAGCTTCCAGAGCGTCCTTGGGGCCTTCGCCATAGTTATGACCCTCGTTGGGGATCACCTTAGTCTCTCTGGACAGTTCCTCATTACAGACGGAGCAGTAAACGACCTCGTCATAGGAGCCGTCAATGCCGCCCACAGTCTGATTACAGCTGGGGTGAACCAGGTTCTCGATAACAGCATCCGCAGCCGTGTGGCCCAGCGCATCGATGGTCTTGTTCTCTCTGCTCAGCTCTGCATTACAGACGGAGCAGTAAACAACGGACTCATAGGAGCCAGCATCGTCGCAATCAGCCTCGACACGGTTCTCCTCCACAGCTGCAGCCTCAGTGTGGCCCAGCGCGGGGAGCTCAACATATGTAGTGTAAGAGCAGTTGTTGCAGGTCACATACTCTTCCCAACCAATGTTGAGGCAATCGGGAGCCTTTGCATCATGGGTCACTTCGTCATGGCCCTGTGCAGGGATCACTTCGTAAGTGGTGTAGGAACATACGGAGCAAGCCTCGTAATCCTTCCAACCAGGCTCAGTGCAGGTAGCAGCCTGACCCTGATACTGGGTCAGAGTGTGTGCACCGGTGGGCTTACCCTGGTACTTAGAGTACTGCAAGCCGCACTCGTTACACTTGTAGATAATCGCGCCAAGTTCTGTACAAGTAGCCTTGTACTCATCAATTACGACACCGGTCCGTGTGTTTTCATCACACTGGCAACCGACATCTTCGGATCCGCTTACTGCCATGGCAGGAAGCATCACCTGGTTTGCCAAAAGCATGATGGCCATGAGCAAACCTAAGATTCTGGAAAATTTCGTTCTCATACTATCCTCCTCAAATTTGTGTACAACTTGATTCACCAGCTATAAGGTGGGTGGGCCCTTTGGTTAACAACGATCAGACGCATCACCAACTCCTGCTGTTGTGAATTTAATGTAAGATAACCACAGGCTGATCATTGTTAATAGGTATAGCTATTTACATTAAATTCTATTACGTGTGAATTTTAACATAAACGGAAATCAAATGCAAGCCTTTTTGAAAAAAAAGTAAAAATATTGGGGACCAATTTCTGGAAAATCCCAGACCATCCGGTATTCGCTATCCGAAATTATGTAAATTCAGGAAAAACCTGTAACCATCTGTAATTTTCTGTACCTCCCTTCCGGGCAGACGTTTGTTTCCCTTATTATACATTATATAATATATACGCTTTTGATGCTCCCGGTTGCAATCCCGATACAATTGCGGTATACTTTTTCCAGACGGGAGGCGAAGGAAATGCAGCGAATCCTCATAATCGGAAATGCCGGTGCAGGCAAGACCACCCTGGCGCGGCTTTTGGCCCAAAAGCTGGACTTGCCTCTGGTGCATCTGGACCGGCTGTTTTGGCACGGCAACTGGCAGCAGCAGGACCGGGATACCTTTGATGCGCTGCTTCAGGCAGAGCTGGAAAAGCCCGCCTGGATCATCGACGGAAACTTCAGCCGCACCCTGCCCCACCGGCTGCGCTACTGCGACGCGGTGATCTACCTGGATCTGCCCACATGGGTCTGCCTTACAGGTATCACCTGGCGGATCTTCCGCTACTGGAAGAAAACCCGGCCGGATATGGGCGGCTGCTGCCCGGAGCAGTTTGATAAGCAAAAGCGCGCCCTGTACCGCGGGGTGCTGCAGTACAACAAGCGAAACCGGCAGAAAATTTATCAGCTGCTTGCAGATGCCACCCACGCGAAAGTCATCGTGCTGCGCAGCAGAAAGCAAATCCGCACTTTCCTGGAAACATGAAACGGCACAGAGGGGTACTCTGTGCCGCTTTTATATTGATTACAGGTCCTCTGCCAGGACTCTTCTCTTTTTCCAGACACCGGACAGGAAGTAGATGAGTCCGGGGATCGCACAGCCGTAGGCAGCCAGGCCGTATCCCAGGACAAATCCATAGAAGCCCCAATTGAGCAGAATTCCAAACAGCCAGCTCAGACCGATGCGCAGTACCACACCGTCCAGCAGCGCCAGGATCATACTCAGCCGAGCATTTCCGATGCCCTGGATAAACGCACCGGTTCCCCGCATGATCGCCAGCGCCGGGAACATCCAAAGGATCGCCTTGACAAAAGTGGAGGACATCTCATGGACCAGCGGGTCATCGGAGAACATCATGAACAGCTCCTTGCCAAACAGTGCATACACCGTCATAAAGGTCACTGTCAGAATTGCCGAGAAGATCCATGCCCAGTGGACCACCTTTACCGCGCGCTTAGGCTTGCCGGCAGCCACATTCTGGCTGATCATCGGCAGCGCAGCAAACTGGATGCCCTGGGAGATCTTATTGGAAATGTCATCGATACGCACACCGACACCGAAGGTAGCAGAAGCCACCACACCCACATCGTTGACCATAGCATTGACAAACAGCATAGAAAGATTGATGCAGCCGGATTGGATCGCCATGGGTGTTCCCAGGGAAACGATCATCTGGGTATAATGCTTATCGATGGCGAAGCTTTCCTTCTTAAAGTCAAAACCGAAGCCATCCCGATTTTTGTGCAGATAGTACAGCGAGAACAGGAAGGAGACCGCCTGCCCGATAATGGTCGCCCAGGCAGCACCGGCAACCTCCCAGCCGAGAATACCGGTAAACAGAATGTCCAGCACCAGGTTTACAACCGACGCAATGCCCACAAACAGCAGCGGCCGTCTGGAATCGCCCATGCCCCGGAGCACCGCAGAGACCATATTGTAGCCGGCAGTAAACACAAGACCCAGGGCACAGATCACCAAATAATCCATGGCATACTCATAAGATTCCACCGGAATGTTCATGGCATCCATGATCCAGGTACGCGCGCCCAGGATCACGCAGGAAAGCACCGCTGCAAAGATCAAAATCAGGCTGAACAATGTACCGATGATCCGGTTCATCTCCTTGCGCTTGCCTGCGCCAAGGGCTTGTGCCACCAAAACCTGTCCTGCATTGGAAAAGCCAAAGCAGACCATGGTTGCAAAATTCACGATCTGGCTGCTCTGTGCCACCGCGGACAAACCGGGGGTTCCCACAAATTTGCCCACGATGACCATGTCCACCGTGCTGTAGAGCACTTGCAGGGCATTGGATGCCATAAAGGGCAGCGTAAACAAAAGCAGCTGCTTTGCTACATTGCCTTCAGTAAAGTTTTTCGATAGTGTTTTTCCTTGTGCCAAGTTCAGGACCTTCCCTCTTCTTTCAATTTTACATTCCAAATTCCGAATGTCAGCTTTTTAAACAGCTTCCGATATGCCGCAGGATCCAGAGTTTTCTCCGTGGACAGAACCCGGAACTTGCCGCCAACCTCCCAAACATGCCAGCCGGTATCAAAAAAGCCGTTCCTTTTATAAAAAGCAAAGCGTCTGAGGCGCTGGGCATAATTGGAAGCTGTCGGATCCAAAAGCTCCACATTCAGCACCACCGTATCGCACTCCCGCCGCAGTACCTCCAGGATCGCAGAGCCGTAACCCTTCCCTTGCAGCTGCGGCATGATCGCAAAGAACAGCAGAAAATGCATCCTGCCCACTGTGACCGATGCAGTCATGCCCACAGGGGTATCCCCATCCAACCAGGCATCCAGGTCAATGCCTTCCCGGCAGGCATTGAGCCGCAGCAGCCACCAGGGCAGCCGCTCTTCCTTCGGAAAGGAAGCTGTGTAAAGTTCTTTGATCCTGCTTGCCAGCTCCCGGGATGTTGCTGTCTGTACTCTTACCAATTCCATCGTGCTCCCCCTTTCCGAATGTCTGCACATTATTATAACGCGTTATTTTTATTTTGCAACGGTTTTTCCTTGCTGCGACATTTCTTGACAAAGCACAGCCATATATGGTAAAGTACTCCAGAATATGTATTAGGAGGCGCGTTTCCATGAAAAAAGGAAATCCTTTGGCACTGCTTCCCATCGGTGTATTTTTGCTGATCTATCTCGGATTGGGCCTGCTGTTTGAGTACGGTCTGAAGATCCCCATGGGCTTTTATAACGTTCCCATCATCATCGCCTTTTTGGTAGCGATCCTGGTGGCCTGCCTGCAAAACAGAAAAGTAAGTTTCGAGGACAAGCTGGAGCTGATGGGCCATGGCGTGGGTGACAAAAATATCATCACCATGCTGCTGATCTTCCTGGTTGCCGGCGCATTTGTGGGTGTTGTAGGCCGCTCCTCTGCCCAGAGCGTGGCTTATTTCATGCTTTCTGCTGTGCCGCCCCAGTTTTCCGTTGCTGTGCTTTTTGTTGTTGCCTGCTTTGTTTCTCTTTCCATGGGCACTTCTGTGGGTACCATCACGCTGATCGCACCCATTGCCGTCGAGGTAGCAAACGCAACCGGCTTCAGCGCTGCGCTGTGTGTTGCCACCGTCGTTGGCGGTGCTATGTTTGGCGACAATCTTTCCTTTATCTCTGATACCACCATTGCAGCCTGCAACGGACAGGGCTGCGCTATGAAGGACAAGTTCCGGGGCAACTTCGCCATTGCGCTGCCGGCTGCTTTGGCAACGGTGGTCCTGGTGATCCTCATGACCCTGGGCAGGGATGTTTCCGCTGTTACCGGTGAATACAACCTGCTGCAGCTGATCCCCTATCTGCTTGTTTTGGTAGGCGGCATCGTGGGCATCAACGTTTTCGTTGTGCTTTTGGCTGGCATTCTCTCCGGCAGCGCCATCATGCTGCTGACCGGCCAGACCCAGGTCACCGAGCTGCTGGCCAATATGGGCTCCGGTGCTGCAGGTATGTTTGAAACCAGCATGGTCGCCATCCTGGTGGCTGCGCTGTGCGCACTGATCCGTCACCACGGTGGCTTTGACGCCCTGCTTTACTGGATCCACCGGGTATTCCGGGGCAAAAGAGGCGGACAGCTGGGCATGGGCCTGCTGGTGGGCGCTATGGATATCGCCACTGCCAACAACACCGTTGCCATTGTTATCGCCAATCCCATCGCACGGGAAATGGGCAAGGAATATGGCATCACGCCCCAGCGCTCCGCCTGTCTGCTGGATACCTTTTCCTGCATTTTCCAGGGTGTGATACCCTACGGTGCGCAAATGCTGGTGGCCATCTCCACAGCTGCGGAAATGGGCGAGGCGCTGACCGCGTTCCAGATCATGCCGTATCTGTTCTATCCGTACCTGCTTCTGGTATGCTCGCTGGTGGCCATCTTCCTTATCAAAGAAAACAAGCAGGCATAATCAGTAAGGGGTTGTCTCAAAATGAATGAGACAACCCCAAATTGCATATTTATGTGTAGGGAACGGCCTGTGTGCCGTTCCTAAGTGTATATTTTGGAACTAATTTTCGGAATGACACATAGGTCATTCCCTACATATGCATTTTGA
>JAZSER010000016.1:0-57796 GCA_045531815.1 Faecousia sp.
CAGGCCGGATGACCACGGCAACTGCCAATGCCATGGAGACGGCAGCAGGCAATTCTGCCGGAGCAATGACCGGCTTTATGGGCCTTGGCATGGCAGGCAATGCCATGGGCGGCGGCTTTGGTGCAGCCCAGCAGCTTTACAATCTGGGTCAGCAGCAACAGCAGCAGGCAGCACCTGCTCAGGGCGGCTGGAAGTGTGCCTGCGGTGCAGTGGCTACCGGTAAGTTCTGCCCCGAGTGCGGCAGCAAGAAGCCTGAGCCCCAGGCTGGCTGGAAGTGCGCCTGCGGTGCGGTGAACCAGGGTAAGTTCTGCGCTGAGTGCGGCAGCAAAAAGCCTGCCGGTGTGCCCCAGTACAAGTGCGACAAGTGCGGCTGGCAGCCTGCAGACCCCACGAAAGCCCCCCGGTTCTGCCCGGAATGCGGCGATCCTTTTGATGGAAACGATGTACAATAACCCTGCCTGCGCGGCAAAGGAGAGATTCTATGGCAGTTTTGCAGCAGTATAAATGTCCTTGCTGTGACGGTGCCATTGTCTTTGAGCCCGATGCCCAAAAAATGAAGTGTCCCTATTGTGACACGGAATTTGAGCCGGAAACCCTGCGGGCTTATGATGAGGCGCTGAATACCCAGACGGAAGATGATATGCGGTGGCAGACCCAACCCGGCACGCAGTGGCAGGGCCAGGAGGCGGAAGCACTGCGCAGCTATGTGTGTCAAAGCTGCGGCGGTGAGATCCTGGCAGATGCGGTCACCGGTGCGACGGAATGTCCTTTCTGCGGAAATCCTGTGGTGCTGATGGACCGTTTTTCCGGGGATCTGAGGCCGGACCTGGTGATCCCTTTTCAGCTGGACAAAGAGGCAGCGGTGGCTGCCCTGGAAAAGCATTACCGGGGAAAGGTCCTTCTGCCGAAGGTTTTCAAGGATCAGAATCACATCCGTGAGGTCAAGGGCATCTATGTGCCGTTTTGGCTGTTTGCAGCGGATGCGGATGCGGATATCCGCTACCGGGCAACCACTGTTCGCAGCTGGAGTGACAGCAATTACCGCTACACCCAGACCAGCCATTTTGCGCTGACCCGGGCGGGCACCATCGGCTTCGACAATGTTCCCGTGGACGGCTCTACCAAAATGGAGGATGCCATGATGGAATCCATTGAGCCCTTTGATGTGAGCAAGGGTGTGGATTTCCAAACGGCTTATTTGTCCGGCTATTTGGCAGATAAGTATGATGTCACTGCCCAGGAAAGCGTGGAAAGAGCCAATGCCCGCATCAAGCGCAGCACAGAGGAGGCCTTTGCTGCCACGGTTTCCGGGTACGCAACGGCTGTGCCGGTGCATTCCGGCATTCGTCTGTCCCAGGGGAAGGCCCGGTATGCGCTGTATCCGGTTTGGATACTCAATACGGTTTGGAACGGACAGAAGTTTACCTTTGCCGTCAATGGACAGACAGGCAAGATGGCAGGAGACCTGCCTATGGACAAGGGCCTGTTTGTGAAATGGCTCTTGGGTCTGGCAGCTGCAGGTACGGCAGTGGCATACCTGATCCAGTATTTGCTGTGGCTGTGACCGGAGGTGCGGAAGATGAAGAAATGGATTTGTTTTCTCAGAGCCATTGTCTGCTGCGGCATGCTTCTGCTGCAGCTGCCGGTCTTTGCGGCTGCCCGGCAGCCGTACCTGGTGGATCAGGCAGACTTGGTTCCGGATAGCCAGGAGGCTGCCCTGGAAGCACAGCTGGCTCAGCTGCGGCAGAACCACAGTGTGGATGTGGTGATCGTAACGGCGGACTCCCTGGACGGACACTCGCCTGCGTCCTATGCAGACGACTTCTATGACGATAACGGCTACGGTGTCGGACCGTCCTACAGCGGCTTGCTGCTGCTGGTGAGCATGGAGCAGCGGGATTGGTGGATCAGCACATCGGGAACATGCATTTCCTTGTTCAGCCAGGATGTGATCGACGGCATCAGCCGGCAGTTTTTACCCATGCTTTCCCAGGGGGACTATTCGGAGGCGTTTTCCACCTTCGCCCAGCTGTGTGATTGGGTGCTTGCCCAGGATGCAGAAAGCAGCGATGTGGACCTGTCTGAGCTGCCCGGAAGGGAATTCGGCTTTGGGGAGGCACTGCTGCCGGCAGGGATCATTGGCATTGTTTTTGCGCTGATCGTTGTGCTGATCCTGCGGGGACAGCTGAAGTCTGTGCGCAGGCAATCCGGAGCAGGCAGCTATGTGCGGCCCGGAAGCATGAATCTGCGGCAAAGCCACGATCTGTACCTGTACACCGATACGAAGCGTGTCCGGGTGGAGCGAAGCTCCGGGACCCATATGTCTTCCTCAGGAAGAAGCCACGGCGGTGGCGGCGGAAAGTTTTGAGGAAAAAGAGAAATCCGGGATGCCTGTGCATCCCGGATTTTCGGATCTGATGCCGGATGCAAAATGCATCCGGCATCGCATTTGTGTCAATCGTTGATCACGGTGATTTCCAGATTCTTACAGAACTTATCTGCTTCAGAGCCTGCGCTGCAGTGAACCACGATGTTGTCCACCGACTTGAGCATTTCCGGATAGATATCTGTCAGAGAATCCGGCAGATACAGATGCTGCTCGTAGTCGATATCAAAATTGTCATTGACGAAGTTGCCGTTTCGGATGGCAACAACACCCTCGGGAAGCACGATCTTTTCGGCCATCAGTCCGTTGGGGACAGCCTTGGCTGCGATGATCTTGGTTCCGCTGGGAATATTCAGAGTGCCGGTAATGGCGGCAGGCACAGCATGCAGGGTAGTGCCGTCATTGCTGTAAAGCATGCCGGAGCGGGCGCTGAAGTTGCTGCCGGAGATCCGGATCTCCTCCAGGCTGGGCATGGAAGAGAAGGCACCTGCAGGGAATTCTGCCAAAGAGGCCGGCAGCTCCAGAACCTTGACATTTGCACAGCTTTCACTGAAGAGTCCTCCAAATGCGTTGGCGGCAATGGTGATGACGCCTTCTTTTACGGTATAGCTGCTTTCGTCGGTACGGGCCAGCAGCAATTTCGTGCCGTCTTTGGAATAGATGCTCTCATCGATCAGATGATAAGCGATGTTATTGCTGCTAATGGAGATGGTTTCCACATCGGCAAAGTAATGTACATTGCCCCAATCCACCAAACCGGCGCCGATGCTGATCTTCTGCAGATCCTTGGGGACACCGGCGGACAGATCGATGCTGGCAACGCTGTCGGGGAGGATCAGCTCGGTGATGCCGTCACAGTCATCCAGTGCGCCTTCTCCGATCCGGCTGATGGTTCCGGGGATGTTCAATGTGCCCTGGAAGGCAACAGGCACTTCGATCAGACAGGTGCCGTTTTTGTTCAGCAGCAGGCCGTTCTGAGAGGAGAAGTGCTGGTTGGAGGAAGACACCTGGAAGGCCTCCAGATCATAGCCGTCAAAGGCATTATAACCGATCCATTCCACATTCTTGCCGATGTAGACGGTGGTGGCAGGGGTGGTGACGGGCTCGTCACCAAAGCTGAAATCAAAATGGAAACCGGAGAATGCGGAGTTGCCGACGGTCAGCAGGCTGTCAGGCAGCTGCAGCGAATCCAGATCAAAGACCCCGTTAAAGGCCTGGATGCCGATGTGCTGCAGGCCGTTATTAAAGTCCACATGGGTCAGACCGGACGCGCCTTCAAAGGCAGAGTCGGCAATGGTGACAGTACCTGTTGGGATGGCATAGCTGCCCTGCTTGCCGGCAGGGAACTGCAGCAAAGTCTTTCCGTCAGCAGTAAACAGCACACCGTCAACACTCTTGTAGGCACTGTTTCCGGGCGCGACCGAAAGCTGGGTCAGGGACTCACAGTTGGAGAAAGCACCGGTGTCGATGCGGGTGACCCCGGCAGGGATCTGCACGGTTTGCAGGTCACATCCGGAGAAGGCGTTGTAGCGGATCTCCCGAAGGGATGCAGGCAGTGCGATCTGGGTAATACCGCTGTAGGAAAATGCGCTGGGACCAATGGCTTCCAGACCTTCGGAAAGGACGACGGTCTGCAGGTCGTAGTTGCTGCTGAAGGCACTGCCGGCGATCTGCTTGACTGATCCGGGGATGGAGACCTGGGTCAAAGAACTGTTTTGGAAGGCCTCGTAGCCAATGCCGGTTACGGGGATGCCCTCCACCTGGGCGGGAATGTCCAGCTGTGTGATCTCGCCGGTGCTGCCGGTCAAAGTGGCTTCGCTATCCAGGACAGAGAACAAAAGCGTGCCGCCGGGCACTGCCAGCTCCAGGGTTTCCGGTGCATTGGCAGCAGGAAGCTCTACCAAAGTGGTGCCGTAGGTGTTGCCCATGGTGTCCTTGAGCATGATCTGACAGAACATGTCGGTGTTCAAAGAGGAAATGTTGGCTTTTTCCAGCCAGATCTCCTGATCATAGGAAAGAAGCTGATACATGATCCAGCCGCTGGTCTGCCACTGCTCATAAGGAAGCAGCCAGCTGTTTTCGTCGTAGGTGGGGTAGCGGAAGAACATATTCCGTCCCACCATGCCCCAGTGATCCAGGTTTACCTCGGTCTTGCCGTAGGTGCCTGCACCGGTATAGCTGGTCTGATAGATGGCCTGGATGTCCACATCTCCGCTGGACAGATCCTCGGACAGATAGAACTGAATGTTTTCGCTGCCTGCGGTAATATCGGCAATACCGAAGACAGCACCGCCCACGGATACATAGTTATCCTTGCTGTCGGTGGTCTCCACCTGCCGGGCGGTGTAGACGATGCCTTCATCGTTGGTGTCGCTCTTCATCAGGAAGACCTCGGGGTCTCTGGGGATGCGCAGAACACCGTCCTTGTCCGGTGTGACACGGACATCCAGCAGCACCGGGCTGTAAACAGCCTGGTCAATGGCATCCTTCTCGTAGACAAAGAGGGTGTAGTAGGCAGCAGACAGATTCTCCATCTGCTCCTGGGTCAGCTGGAAGCTGATATACTCCTCCTGGGTAACAGGCGCAGCGGCAGGTGTTTCCATAACAGGCTCGCCGTTGATCCAAACGTCGCAGAACTGTTCCAGGAACTGTTTGTGCCCCTCTCCTGTGGGGAACAGCTCCATAATGAAGCTGATGGCTTGCTGGAAGGTGCTCTTGTTTTCATAGGGATAGTAGACCGTGACACCGTTGGCGTGGTCCAGATTTGTGACATTGTCCACCACCAGCTTTTCCAGCTGGGTCAGAAGGGCCAGCGCTTCGCTGGCACAGCTGGAGCGAACCTGCTCTGCCATGTCCGCAAGATCCACAAGATCCAGCGCATCGGTTCGGTTGGCAACTGCGCTCAGAGCAAAGGCCTTGGTGTTTTCCCGGGCCTTGGCAACGGTGGAGAACTGACCGGTGACCACCTGGGTGCGCATTGCGTCAAACAGGGCATTCATAGCCTCTGTGGTGGCAGCGACCTGAGAAAGGTCCATGCAGGAAAGGGTGTACTCTGTTTTCCAAAGCCCGCCTGCCAGGGAGGACTCGTATGTACTGAGGATGTGCTTAGCCAGCTGCTGGGTATCTGTGGTGCGGTTCAGGATCTCCAGGAAGGAATAATCCCAGCCGCTGCCGGGCTCCAGCTCCTCGGAAGCAATGAGATAATCTGCGTATTCATCAAACAGGTCTGCGATTTCAATGGATGCCATCAGGCAGGCATCGAAACCCACGAAATCCAGCTTTTCCCGGGCAAAGGGAGATGCCTCCATGGCCAGCTGCAGCTCATACAGATTCAGACCGTCTCCCTGGAAAAGCTCGTCAGAGCCAAATCCACCCAGGGGACCGCCGCCGTGATCCCACATAATCAGACCGTAATGCTCCGCGGGGAAGTTTTCATAGCCGAAGTTGAGGAAATCCACCAGGGTTGCAGGATCGCCTGTATTCACAGGGGCATCGGTGGCGGCTTCCACCTGCACATCGCTCATGTCATTCTTTAAGCTCCATACCACATTGCAGCTGCTGGGAATGCCGCACTGCCAGGCGGAGCTGCCGCCGGTATAGATCAGAACATTGCAGTTTGCAGGATCCAATCCGCTGTTGAGCATTTCCACCAGATCTCTGCTGGCGGCACCGCCCTGGCTTTCCAGATTGGAGCCTACCATGTAAACCATGATGGTGTAGGGCTTTTCGGAAACCTGTGCATCACCGCGGCTGAGGGTGGGCTTCATCTTTTGACGGTCGCTCAGCTCCGACAGGGACAGAGGATCCAAAGGATCGTACCGCAGACCGGAATCGGGCTGATCGCCTGTGGTTGCCTCCGGGCCATCGGACAGGTCGGGAAGACCGGGGAGCTCGGGGAAGAATCCGATCAGATCGCAGCCTGCCAGCATACCGGTAAGCATCAGTATGGCAACGACCAGGGCAATCAAGCGGATCGCAGTTGCTTTTTTCATATATGGCGCCTCTCTTTCTTAACTGGAAGGCAGGAAATGGGCGGAATTCTGTAGGGATATCTTACTGACGCTCCTCTTTTCGCCAATGAGAATCCCCACCGGGCTGCCCCCAATTGCCTTCAAGGCTAATGTACTTTATTCGTGCGCAGTTGTCAAGAACCGGGGGGAGGGCGACCGCTTTTTATGGTATTCTTGTATAGAGGGCGTGTTCATTTTTTGGTAAAAAATTGTACAAATTCTGACACAGTTGTTGTTGACAGAAACAATGCCGTAGTGCTATAATGGACCAAATAATGTGGATAGCTATATCCTGCAAAACAGTATGCAGGAATGACAGCTTTAAAAGAGTATGGAGATGGCAGCAGATGAGTTTTTATAACAGCTTTTCCAACAGCACGATCACCTGCAGTGGACACAAGCAGGTGGATCTGGATGCCTTGAATCTGGTTGCGTCCGGTTCTCACGATTGCCTGTGCACCTGTTCTTACAGCAATGAGAAGGGACACCATCACTTCATTTACGAAACCCAGGCGCTGACCCCCTTTGTGCATCTGCGGGCAGGTATGAACTTTGAAGAATCTGCCGGTCTGCTGGCATCCGGTCTCAGCGCACTGAAGCTGATCGAAAGCGATGGCCTGATCCCGGATAACTTCCGCTTGAGCAAGGAATATGTTTTCTGTGCTCCCGGCGGCTGCAGATTTGTCTATATTCCTTTGGTCCACAAGGCACATTTACATATCAAGGACATGATCCTGCGTCTGCTGGCACTGGTGCCCATCAAAGATGAGCGGATCCGGGGGCTGGCAAGGGATGTCCGCCATGCCAAGACAGACCAGCAGGCAATGGCAGCCCTGGAAATGTTTGTGAGCATGTTTGGCAGCCTTGCGGCGGTGGATGCTTTCGCAGAAGAGCAGACCTCTCTGCTGGGAAGCCAGTCTGCAGCTGCTGAACCCGAGGGAGAGACTTCGATCCTGAGTCAGCAGAGCTTTGAGCCGCAGATCAGCCCGGCACCGGCCTATGAATCCGAGGGCGAGACCTCCGTGCTGAGCCAGCAGAGCTTCGAGCCGCAGATCGGCCAGGCACCCGCTTATGAATCCGAGGGCGAGACCTCTGTGCTGAGCCAGCAGAGCTTTGAGCCGCAGATCAGCCAGGCACCCGCTTATGAATCCGAAGGTGAGACTTCTGTATTGAGCCCTGAGATGGCAGAGAGCTTTGCGCAGGAGAACAACACTGTGTATTCCACCGTTTCCCAGGAGCGGCTGACCCTGTTTATGCAGGATACCTCCGGAGAGTGTGAGACTACGGTGCTGTCTCAGCAGCCGCAGCAGCCTGCACAGGTGCAGCGTACGGTGATCACCGGCAACAGCAACTATGTGCTTTATCTGATCCGCAACAGCACCGGTGAGCGCGTACCCGTGGAGGTGACCCCCTTTACCATCGGCAAGGACGGCCAGGATGTAGACTATGCCCTGGATAACGACAGTGTCAGCCGTCATCACGCAACGGTGGTATTCGAAAACGGTGCATACCATATTATGGATAACGGTTCCACCAACGGCACAATGGTGGAGGGTGTCAGATTGCAGCCCTCTGAGAAGGCGGAACTGGACAGCGGATACATTATTTCAATAGGTAGCGAATCTTTCCAGACTTTGTTAGAAAGAAGGTAAGAAACGGTGCGGTTTTTAACGGTAGCACATACAGATGTTGGTATCACAAAACAGATCAATCAGGATGCGTTTTGTGTGAAGGTAGCAAGAACACCTGCGGTGAATGTGGCCCTTACAGTGCTGTGTGACGGTATGGGCGGTCTGAAAAGCGGTGAGTATGCCAGCGCTTTGGTAGTCAATGCATTTTCCGCCTGGTTTGAAAACGAATTGCCCAAGGTCGTGGGCAGCACAACGGATATGAATGCCATTGCCCAGAGATGGAACGCCATCGTTCAGGACCAGGGCAAAAAGATCATGGCTTACGGACAGTCCAAGGGTATTTCCCTGGGTACGACCCTGACGGCGCTGTTGGTGGTGAATAACCGCTTCCTGTGCGTACATGTGGGTGACAGCAGACTCTACAAGGTCGGTCCCACTGCGATGCAGCAGCTGACAACAGATCATTCCTTCGTTGCCAATGAGGTGGCGCATAAGCGCATGACACCTGAGCAGGCACGGACGGACAGCCGCAAAAATGTGCTTTTGCAGTGCGTGGGTGCTTCTCAGGTGATCAATCCGGAGTTTGTTTCCGGCATGGTTGCGGAAAACGACGTGTTTATGCTGTGCTCTGACGGCTTCCGTCATGAGATCACAGAAGAGGAAATGCACGGCGTTCTGGCACCCCAGCTGATGACCAGCGAAAAGGTCATGAAGAAAAGCCTTACTGATCTGATCGAGCTGAATAAAGCCCGTTCGGAAAAGGATAACATCACAGCAATACTGCTGAAGGCGATCCGATAACGGCTTTAGGAGGAACATACAATGGCGCGCATGGGCGAGATTATAGACGGCAAATATGAGATACTCCGGGAAGTCGGCCGCGGCGGTATGTCCGTGGTGTATCTGGCAATGGACCGTCGCCTGAACAAGCAGTGGGCGGTCAAGGAATTCCGGAAAGACAAAGATGATGCCAATAAGCAGATCGCACTGAAGGCTTTGCTGGACGAAGCGAATCTGATGAAGAAGCTGGATCATCCCACCCTGCCGAGAATCGTGGACATTATCGACGACCATCAGACGGTCTATGTGGTAATGGACTACATTGAAGGTGAATCGCTGAACAAGGTGCTGGATGCCTACGGTGCACAGCCCCAGGATGCGGTTATCGAGTGGGCAAAGCAGCTCAGTGAAGTGCTGGACTACCTGCACACCCAAAATCCGCCGGTCATCTACCGAGATATGAAACCGGCAAACATTATGCTCAAACCCGACGGAACCGTCCGTCTTATCGACTTCGGTATTGCCAGAGAGTACAAAGAAGGCAAGGAAGGCGATACAGAGGCCATCGGTACCCGCGGTTATGCGGCACCCGAACAGTTCGGCGGCAGAGGTCAGACCGATGCCCGTACCGATATCTACAGCCTGGGTGTCACCCTGTATCACTTGGTTACGGGCAAGAACCCGGCGGAGCCGCCTTACGAGATCTACCCGATCCGTAAGTGGAACCCGTCCCTTTCCAGTGGCCTGGAGTGGTTGATCCAGAAATGTACCCAGCTGAATCCCGGTGACCGCTACCAATCCTGTGCGGAGGTCACCTACGTCCTGGAAAACCTGGGCAAGTTCGAAGGTGAGTACAAGAGAAAGCAGCGGGGCCGTATCAATATATTTATTGCGGCAGTTGTGGCTACAGTGATCCTGGCGATCGGTTCCGTTGCCTGCTTTGTGGGTGCAAACTCCATGAAGCGTAATACATATGAATTTCACATGTCCCAGAATACCATTTCGGGATATGTCAATGCCATCGGGATCGAAAGTGAAGATCCCAAGCCCTATCTGCAGCTGTCGGAGCTGCTGGACGATAAGATCGTCAAGGTCACCCCGGGCAGCCGGACAGAGGATGATAAGGTGCCGCAGATCTCTGACACCATCACCATCGGTGACCTGATCGCATGGTTCCACAATGAATCCGTAAGCGGCTTCAGCACAGAAAGCCCTGCAGACTACGCACGGATGCAGTTCACACTGGGCTTCATGATGTGGGAGAAATACGATGGCACCGATGCAGATAAGATCAATCAGTCCATGCAGTATTTCCGAAATGTCCTGGCAACAGCCCAGGCGGGCAACGCAGGACCTACCGCGGGGCTGAAAGAGAAGGAATTCAATCTTGCCAAGGTGTACTACTGTGTCTGCTTCTTCCAAAGCAACCGCAATAACTTTGAAGAAGACGCGGCCGGCAACCGGATGGAGCTGGGTGAGATCGAGCAGTTTGCAGGCATCGATGTGGATGCTTTCGACGAATCTGCTTACCGTGCATTCTGGAACACCAATGTGGAAGTGCTGAATCTGCTCAATGATGAAGAAACCGGCATGACCGATACGGTGAAGCTGGAAACGCTGAAGCGTCTGGCATACATCATGCAGGAGAATCAGAAGCATTTCTATGACGAGAATGTGCCTGGCGACGAAGTGATGGAGTTCTTTGAACTGTTCGAAAGTGCGCTGAACAATGTTCCGGATACCAAGCCGGAGCATATCGAGCTGAAGGAACAGATCCGAAAGTCTGTTAACACGCAGCTGCTTCCGGCATATGAGGGCCTGTTCAAGGTGGATATGGAGGAGATTGGATAATGTATCAATCACTTTTTATCACAGGAATCATATTGGCGGTCCTGGCTGCCGGCTCCCTTGCCGCTTCCATTGCAATGTTCATCGGCTTCCGCATTCCTACACTGTGGCGGGATGCCAGCGGAACGCTGGAGCAGAAGCAGATCGAGGAGATCCGTCAAAAGAGCAGCGAGGCAGCAAGCCATCGCAACAAAGTCAATGTGTTTGAAGAGCTGGAAAAGCGGGCAAAGGTCAAAAAACCCAATACCCACAGCTTGAATGTCGGCCCCACTACAGGGCTGAACCGCAAGGAAGCCGGCACATCCTTGCTTCGGAAAAGTGCCGCATCCGGAAATCCGGAGTTCGTTATCGAGAAGAACATCATGTTCGTCAGCACAGATGAGGTGATCTGACCGTGGGCCGCGTAGCAAACGCCCCCGGGAGTAACTGGCTGTGGCTGTCCATTGGCGGATTTTTGATACTGTCTTTGTCGTTTATCGCGATGCCCTTGGTAAGAGCACTGCCGGGAGGAAAACCGGTGATCCTGCCGGGACTTATGTTTTGGCTGGGCCTGGTGCTGGGAATTACAGGACAGGTTGCCCTGGAGCAGTACCGCAGGCGATTCTTCGCAAGGCGCGGGGTAAACCGCAAGCGCTATCAAAAGCCCCGCTGCGGTGCACTGTCTTTCTTTTCCAATAAGGAAGCGATGATCGTGGATTGGGCATTGCCCTTCTGTATCGTAGGAATGGTGCTGTCCTATATCCTGGCGCATCAAATCGATAACCTTTGTTACCTGTTTACCGCGCTTACGGTATTCTGCTTCAGCATGCATTGTGTGCTGAACGGGCGGAATTATCTGTTCGTGCATAATCAAAACCGTGTCCGGCAAGTGCTGGAACAAGAAACCATTCGTAATTTTTAGAAGGAGAGGGAATGATATGAAAGTAAATACATCTCTCGGACAAAGAATGATCGCCTTTGCCTTGGCACTGATCCTGGTGCTGGGCATGGTGCCTGTCAACCCCATCGCTGCGGATGATGTCAGCAGCTATGGTGTCGTTGCAGGCACTGCAGAGGGCATGACAGTATCCGGCTCTGCAACAGCCAAGGTTACTGTATCCTTTGCAGGCGCCATCAGCCGCAATGCATCCCTGAAGGGTGAAGGCTGGTGGTTGGGCATCCAGGTGACTGCGCCTGAAGATATGGCAGCAGAGCAGCTGGAGAAGGCAACTTACAAGGAAAATGCCGAAGAGAAGAGCTTCTGGGCAGAAAAGACCTCCGCAGAGAATGTACACACTGTAACTCTGTGGACCGAGGTCACTGCTGAGGCATTGCGCGCTGCCAACCTGGCAGAGGGCGTGATCACCCGCAACTGGAAGTTCAACTGGGACGGCGAAGGCGCTGCTGAGCAGGAGATCACTCTGTCCATCGATGCAGATTCTACCATGCTGCTGGATGCAGAGGGCGTACGGGTTTACCCTGCAGCAAGCCTGGGCCTGGGCGTTGCAGAGGCGCTGGTGGGCGCACCCACCATTACCGGCAACGGCTCCTCCAATGTTGTGGTGAACTACAACACCAAGACCAAGCTGGAGTATCAGGCTCCCGGTGCCATTGCCGGTCAGAGCATGGACGGCTGGTGGCTGGGCATCAAGGTGACCGCTCCTGAGGGCGTTACCGCTGAGCAGATGCAGAAGGCACAGTATAAGCTTAATGGCGAGCTCCGCTCCTTCTGGGAAGACATGGCTTCTGCAGAGGATGCTTCTGTCTATTACCTGGATCTGTGGATCAACATGAACGGTCTGCTGACCGACTCCTTTGAGCCTCCTGTTTACAGCTTTGACTGGAACAATGACGGCCTGTTTGAGCAGAATGTAAAGATGGCACTGGATTCCAGCCGCATCACCCTGATGAAGAACGGCCAGCGTCTGTTCTACCTGATGGGCACTGTGGAGTCCATGGACAAGGGCAATCTGACCATCACCGGCTCCGGCGAGAGCGAAGTGAAGGTCACCGCAGAGAACCTGACCCTGTACTTCACTGAGGCTGACCTGAACGATGACCGCGATCGGGAAGGCTGGTGGGCATGCCTGCGTGTCACTGCTCCCAAGAATGTCACCATCGGTGAGAAGCAGAACGAGGATGTTCGCTATCAGACCGCTCTGACAGAAGATCCCCAGGGTCAGTGGTCTACCACCAAGTCCATGTACAAGGACCAGGATTCCGAGAAGGATGCTGCTGTTCACTACATGAACCTGTGGACCTATGTGGACCTGGAGAAGATCGCAAACAACGAGGAGATCCACTCCCACTGGCGTTTTGACTGGGATAAGGACGGCAGATACGAGCAGACCATCAGCTACACCATCCTGGCCGGTGGCGTTAAGACGCTGTATGTCAGCTCTGAGGCATTCCATTTCCTGGATACCACTGAGGGCAGACAGATCCCCATCAGTGACCTTACTTATCAGAATGCTGCTGAGACCACTGTGGACAATGCAAAAATCTACTATTCCATCGAATCTAATCCTGAAGGACTGGCAACCGTCGATGGTGAGGGCCTGGTTACCTTCAATAATGAGGGCAAGCTGGGCGAGGTGACCATCATCGCAACCCTGGTCCTGTCCAGCGGTTACGAGGCACAGTCCATCGGCTATACCTTTAAGATCATCAAGGCAGAGCTGAGCGGCTTTACCATTAAAGAGCCCTCTGATTTTGTCTATGGCACAGATGGCAATCTCTTCGTCAACGAAGCCATCGATCCCACCGGCAACGGTGTGATCAAGTACATTATTCGTGACCAGGCATACCTGGAAGGCGGATTGTTTGACGAGACCGACCCCGTGGCTCAGATCCCCAATGAGGCTGAGGGCAAGGTTGAGATCTTGCGCTCCGGTGTCATCACTGTGGATGCCATCCGTGCAGAGGATGAGCACTATCAGGAGACCATCGCAACCTATACCATGAAGATCGTCCGCGCTGGGCAGACCGGTGCATTTGTGGATGCACCTACGAAGCTGTCCTTCAGCGAGAGCAAGAAGTATCCTGTACCTGAGGTGGCCGGATACGAAAATGCAGCCGCAGAGATCACCTACGAGATCAAGCCTGTTGAAGAGCCCGGTGTGGAGAACAAGGGCCCTGTAGCAGAGCTGATCGAGGAAGATGGCAAGGTTTATATCCAGACCAAGCGTCAGGGCTACTTCCTGCTGTGTGCGCATATCAGCGGCAACGATTGCTACGAGGCGCAGACCATCGAGACGGAGATCTATGTGGCACTGGCCTATCAGGATATGTCCGCATTCCTGGCCCAGGGCATGGAAGGTTATGAGGCAGAGGACAAGAAGGTAAGATACACTGTAACCTTCAATGAAAACGGCAACAAGTTTGTCAACCCCGTCACCGGCGGCAGTGGCGATGGTGAAGTAAGCTACCAGATTCTTTGTGGTGCGGATGTTGCGGAGCTTGAACTGGATTCCCAGGACAAGGCTACCGGCACACTGATCATCAAGAAGGCAGGTAAGGTCCTTGTCGAGGCCACCAAGCTTGGCGGTGACCAGTACGAGAATGCCGTGGTGAAATATGTTCTGACTGTTAATAAAGCAGAGCAGGAATTCGATTTCACCAATGATACTCCCGAGATCCTCTACGGTGTGGAAGAATTCACCAATGAGCAGATCCTTGCTCTGGTCCAGCCCGCTCTGAAGGAGAGCGCAGCTGATGGCAAGGGCTTCGGTGAAGGTAGCTATACCATCGAAGTCGCAGAAAACACCATTGGTGCAGTTAAGGACGGTGAATCCGTTAAGTTCCAGCCCGCTGAAGAGCAGGTCGGCACTGTTGCGGTCACTGTTACCAAGGCGGCAGACGATTGTTACGAAAGCTGCTCTGCAACCTTTAATCTCACCGTTGTATATCCCCAGCAGCCTGAGTACACTGTAGTTGACAGCGATAAGAAAGAGTTCAAGCCCAACGAAGCGGGTTGGTACAACCGCGATATTATCATCAAGCCTGCAGAAGGCTGGCTGGTCAGCGCAACCAACGGCCGCGACACTGCAGACTGGGCAACATCCTGGATCTACAGCGTTGAAAGCGACGGCAGCGTGATCCCTGCATTTGCATTTAAGAATACCGCTGATGGCAGCATTACCGCGATGACGGATATCCAGACCTACAAGATGGATAAGACCGATCCCGATCTGACCATCGAGTATGGTAACCTGACCTGGTTTGAGATTCTGGCTAAGAAATTCGGCTTCGCAGCCGACACCGTCAAGGTGACCCTGAAGGCCGAGGATGCCCTGTCCGGTATCGCATACATCTACTACAGCACCGACGGCGGCAAGTCCATTGACCGCAGAAACAATATTCCTGTTGATGCAGCTACCGCAGAGTATACGTTCCAGCTGAACCCACAGTACAGAGACTCTGTTGTTTTCTGGGCTGTTGACAATGCGGGCAACACCGTTGAGTTCACCGACGGCAAGACCCTGGTGGTGGATGCTGTTGAGCCCGGCCTGGTTGTTGAGTACGACTTTAACGGAGCCGTAAGTGTACCTGTTGAAGAGAAGCACGGTGAAGAGACCCGGGAGGTCATCTACGCACAGGATGAGACCAAGCTCACCTTCAAGATCACCGCAGACAACTTCGACCTGTCTGAGACACCTGTTGTCAAGGTCAATGGTCAGGTGGAGCCCACCCAGTGGACAACTGAGGACCTGATCAGCACCGGCACGGTCACCCTGCCTGTCAATGGCGACTATGTTGTGACTGCGGAGTTTACGGACCGCCTGGGCCGTGGTAAGTCGGAGACAGTATATGTCAAGACTGATAATACTAAACCTGAGATTGAGATTCGCGAATATAAACCTGCAGAGGGCAATGAAAACGGTCTGTATTTCCAGGAAGCCCGCGCTGCTACCATCGTGGTGACGGAGCACAACTTTAATCCTGCAGAGGTCACTATCGCATTTACCACTGAAAAAACCAATTCCCAAGAGCAGCCCGTAAAGCTCTACGACGAGAATGGCAATGTGATCGAGGATCTGACCAAGCTGACATGGACCAAGGACAACGACAAGGATGAATATTCTACAACCGTTATGTTCAAGGACGATGGCGAGTACACATTCACTGTAGATTGCGTGGACCTTGCTAAGAATGGGGCCGAGCAGTATGCTGCAGAGCCCTTCGTTGTGGATAAGGCAGCTCCCACCGGTCTGACCATTTCCTACAGCGATCCCATGCCCAGCATTGGCGAAATGATCCTGGAGGCCATCACCTTCGGCTTCTACAATCCTGACAAGGACAACAAGCTGACGGTGACCGTCACTGCTGAGGATGTGACCTCCGGTGTTGACTACTTCCAGTGGAAGTTTATCAAGGATGGCACCAGCGAGAAAAACATGGAATCCTTCGAGGAACCGCTGAAGATTTCCGAGGAAAGCAATGACGAGAAGGATGCTTTCGAGTCTAAATTCAAGGCAGAAGGTGATAAATACACCGCAACCTTCGAGATCCCCGCTGAGGCAAGAGGCTATGTCAGCGTTATGGCTGCTGACAAGGCAGGCAACAAGACCGCGTGGGTAAATGAGAATAATGATGAAGGTGTCATCCGTGTTGTGGACACTGCTGCACCTGAGGTAGAAGTGGTGTATGAGGTGCCGGACAACACCATTTTGGTGGAAAGAGACAACACCTACCACACAAATCAGGATACCGCCGTTACATTCAAGATTACCGAAGCAAACTTTGATATTAATCCCCAGCCTCCTGTAGTCAATGTTAAGGTAGAGAGCGAACTTCCTGAGGCGCGCCTCACTGAACTCCAGGAGCAGATCCAGAATCTGACATGGACCGAAGATGAAAATGAGGAGGATGTCTGGACGGCAGAGCTGGTCCTGGATGCAGAAGCTAACGAGCTGGTTAAGTACACGGTATCCCTGTACTACATCGACGGTGCCCATAACGATGTGACGTATACCCAGGAGCTCCATATCGACAAGCAGGCTCCGGATGTTACTGTTCTCGATTCTGCAGATGGCATGTACTTCAGGGATGAGCGCACCGCGACCATTCAGATCATTGAGCACAACTTTGATCCCGAAAAGGTCTCTGCAAATTTGACCGCGAAGAACATCATTGACGATCTAGAGGTAAAGCTTTACGACACAAATGACAAGGAAATCGATCTTAAAAATCAGGAAGTATGGACCAGCAACGGCGATACGCACACCGTGACTGTGAAGTTTAAGGACGATGCCCAGTACACCTTCTTTGTCGAGTGCAGTGACATCTTTGACCAGGCATTCACCAGTCCTGCAGAGACCTTCACAGTGGACACAAAAGCTCCTGAGGAGCTGTCTATTTCCTACAGCGATCCTGTAGCTTCGGTTGTGGATACAATTGATACAATTATGGAGGCCATCACCTTCGGCTTCTACAACCCGAGAGAAGAAGAGAATAGGCCTTTGATCGTTACCGTAACTGCAACGGATGTCACCTCCGGTGTGGATTACTTCCTGTGGAAGTTCACAAAGGATGGCACAAGCAAGAACAACATGGCCTCCTTCGAAAAACCGCTGAAGATTTCCGAAGCAAGCAATGAAGAGAAGGACGATTTCAGGGCTGAATTCAAGGCAGATGGTGATACATTCACCGCGACCTTTGAGATCCCTGCAAAGACCAGAGGCTATATCAGCGTTATGGCTGCAGACAAAGCCGGCAATGCTACCAAAGAATGGATTGTGGATGCAAACCGAATCAATATTGTGGATACCATCGCACCCAAGGGAGATGAGGATAAGGGAGCGGTTTCTTACTCCGATGCCCATGTTGTCAATGCCGAGACGATGGAGGATGTAACATCCGACGAGGAAGTCGAAAATGTGATCGCCTACTATAACGGCAAGGGTACCGAAGATGACGAAAAGAACGGAAAGAAAAATGCAGAAGCTTCGATCAATATTATTGAGGCAAACTTCTATGAAGAAGACGTCGTTTTGCTTGTGAAGAACGACAGGGCGGACGTGGAAACACCCAAGATTACTTGGGAGGACCATGAAAATGATCTGCATACCGGTAAATTCACCTTGACAGAAGAAGGCGTGTATACCATCAACATGTCTTATACCGACCGTTCTCAGAATGAGACGCTGACTTACAGCTCCCACCCCATCGTGCTCGATCATACTGAGCCTAAGGTGGATATCGCACTCAGGCAGGACGCCCCCAATAAAGAATGCATAGTGACCATCACCATTGATGAAGAAAACTTCAGACCCAATGAAGTCGAACTGTCCATAAGTGCGAAAGATGTAGCAGGCGCTAACATGACAGTTACTGAGTCGCGTTATGCAGAAGTTGCAAAGACCTGGGCACCTTCCGATGTGGTTCAGGCAGAAGGCTGGACCAGCAATGGCAATCTTCATAAGCTGGTACTGGTGTTCGATAGTGACGCAAACTACGAGTTGGGTGTTGCATACGCTGACCTGGCGGGCAATCCTGCTGAAGCTAAGTCTACGGCATTCACCGTGGATAAGACCCCGCCTGTCACTGAGGATAAGGACGACAAGGGTTTCCAGCCTATCGAATACGACTTGGTTGTGTCTGATGCTATACTTGATAGCATCTTCTTCGGCTACTATGATGCACAGATGACGGTTAGAATCTACGCCAAGGATGAGGTTTCCGGTGTTGAGAGCTTTAAATTCAGCTACCTCACAGAGGAAGGCGTCAGTTCGATCAATATTCCTGCAAAGGATCTGATCTCTACGGATGTTGATCATGAGACGGGTACGCACACCTTTACTACCTCCTTCAAGATTCCGATGAGCGTCAAGGAGAACTTGCAGTTCCGCGGCTACGTAGAGTTTGAGGCAACCGATAAGTGTGGCAATGTCAGTACGAAGTACATTGACGGCAACCATGTTGTGGTCGTGGATACCATCGCACCTACCGCAACCATCAGCTACAACACTCCCACCAACCGTGTGGGTGAGGTTGATTACTACGATGGCAACATTTACGCTACCATCGTTGTCAACGAGGCAAACTTCTATCCCGAGGATGCCAAGGTCCGGATCAAGAGAAACGGCGGCGATGAGACCGCAGTTGCAGTCAACTGGGTCAGGAACAATGCCGATGTCTCCACCGGTACCTTCACCATCAGCGATGAGGGCGATTATGTGGTCCTGGTCGACTACGAGGACCGTTCTAAGAACGCTATGACATCTTACGTTTCCGGCCAGCTCACCGTTGATAAGACCGATCCGGTCATCGAGCTGCTGGATATGAAGCATGAGGCAGCTGACAACAGCGAGACCATCGGCCTGACCATTCAGGTCACCGACCGTAACATCACTGCCGGCAACTTCAGACCCATCCTGCAGGCAGTTGTCAAGGACGACGACAAGACCTTCAAGACCGTGGACATCGATCTGGGCGAGGTCAGCAGACGGACCGCCAACAACGGTGACACCATCTACTCCTACACCGTTGAGAACCTGGAGATCGACGGCTACTACACCCTGACCTGTGAGGCCATTGACAACGCAAACCGCACTGTCACTGCCATCCGCTGCCAGACCGGCGCTGAGGGCGAAGAGAAGGACATCACTGTTGATGCAGTAAACAGCTCCGTCAACCGCGAGGGCTCCACCTTCTCCATCACCACCGTGCATACCGAAGACAGAGAGAAGGTTGAAAACCAGCTCTCCGGCAAGTATGTCAACGGCGATGTCATTCTGACCATCAAGGAGATCAACGTCGATAAGGTCGATGAAGGCAAGAAGACGGTCTTCACCCTGAACAACGGAACCTCCTCTGAGGTTATTGATCTGACCGAGGCAAACTACAAGAAGAATGTCAGCATCGGTGCAGGCGGCTGGTATGAGACCACCTACACCCTGGATGAGAGCTACTTCCAGGACGATGGTGTCTACTCCATCAACGTGATCACTTATGACGCAGCTGACAACAGCAACGTCAACAGTAAGAGCGAGGAAGGAACCATCACCTTCACTGTCGACCGTACCAAGCCCGTGATCTCTGCTAACATTTCCAGCAATCAGATCATCGATGCACCTGAGTACAAGGTGCACTTCCAGGTCACCGAGTCCAACCTGGATCCCGAAACGATCCTGGTGACCCTGAACGGCAAGCCCGTAGAACTGGAAGACCTGGGCAACAACGAGTATGCCTTCACGGTCAAGGAAGGCCTGGGTCAGAATGTGACCATCACAGCAACTGACCTGGCTGGCAATGAGTCCGATGTGTTCACAGCGGAATCCTTCACCGTATCTACCAACTTCTTCGTCCGTTGGTACGCCAATACGACTCTGTTCTGGCTGTCCATCGGTGGCGTAGTACTTCTGGCAGGTATCATCATCGTGGTGATCGTGCTGAAGAAGAAAAAGCAGGAAGACTAAGGATAGATTCCGGTAATTAACAAAACACAGGCCGCGGCAGGTATTCCTGCCTGCCGCGGCCAAACGCAAAGCTTCTGCTTTGCCGAGTGGGTTTTACAGAGAAAAAGAACCCAGTCGATAAAGCAAAAGGTTATACGAACTGGGAGGATGTACTATGATCGAGTATGCAAGTATATCAGAAATCGGAGAGAAAGAGACAAACGAAGATTGCGCCAAGGTGTTTATCAATCAGCCTCTTTCTACCTACGGATTCGTGCTGGCCGACGGATTGGGTGGACACGGAAACGGTGATATAGCATCTCAGTTTGTGGTGGATTGCAGCGGCGCAGCCATTGAGAACACCACGGAATTTGGCGGTGTTTTCCTGGATGAGTGCTTCGAGACAGCACAGGAAATGCTGATGGAAGAAAAAGAGCAGAAGGGCCTGTATTCCATCAAGACTACACTGGTCATGCTTTTGATCACCGGCGAGACAGCCCAGTGGGGCTATGTTGGCGATTCCCGGCTGTACCACTTCCGGGACGGCAAGCAGATCAGCCGGACCATTGATCACAGCGTCCCGCAGATGCTGGCCATCAGCGGACAGATCAAGGAAAAGGAGATTCGCCATCATCCCGACCGCAGCATTCTGCTGCGCGCCATGGGTGCCGAGTGGGATATGCCCGCCTACGAGATCCCGGAGAGAAGTCTAAAGATCCGCAAGGGAGATACCTTCCTGCTGTGTACAGACGGCTTCTGGGAGTGGATCGAGGAAAAGACCATGCTGAAGATCCTGAAAAAGAGCACATCTGCATATGATGCATTGCAGGAAATGGTGGCGGAGATCAAGACCAACGGAACCGGAAAGGGAATGGACAACTATTCTGCGATCCTGGTGAATGTAAAATAAACTACAGGTGGTACGCTTATGGCGATCGTACAATGCCCCAATAACCATTATTATGATGATAAGCGCAACGCTGTGTGCCCTTACTGTGAGAAGCTGCACACAGATGGTGGCTTTTCCAATGGCCTCAACGAGCAGCTGACCTCCTATGTGATCCCTGTGGATGACGACGATGAGGGTCAGATGACCCAGGGCTACGGGGATGATGTAGGCGGTTATGAGCGGACCATCGGTGTGTTCATGGACGAGGAGTCCCACAACCAGCTGACGGTTGGCTGGCTGGTGTGCACCGGCGGTCCTGTGCGGGGAAAAAGCTTTGCGCTGAACTCCGGTCGGAACTTTGCCGGCAGTGATCCGGTGATGGATATTCCTCTGCCGGATGACATGGCAGTGGCACAGAAAAACCACTTTATCGTGGTCTATGACCCGAAAAGCATTGCATTTTACCTGGTCTGCGGGGAAGGACACACCTATGTTAACGGCGAGGCCCTCAACGACCAGATCCAATTGAAAGAGAATGACGAGATCCAGGCGGGACAGAGCAGTTTCCTGTTTGTTCCCTACTGCAGAGAGGGGCGTGTTTGGGAGTGAAAAGAATACTCAGCGTGATTTTAGCTGTGCTGCTGATGGCAGCCCTGGCACTGCCGGCAGCTGCAGACAACGGCTTGATCGAAGCTGGCCGGATCAGCGTTTTGATGCCGCAGATCACTGTGGAGTTAAAGGGAAGCGGCTATGACCGGCAGAACATTTCTGCCAGCCTGGACGGTGAGAATATTGAGGTCCGGAACGCAGAAGCCTATGACCCTGCCAAGCACAGCAGCCGTGTATATGTGCTTGTGGACCTGTCCACATCCATGTGGAGCTGCTTTGATCTGATCAAGGCCAATATCACTACATACATCCAGGCCATGGGGGAAAAGGACCAGCTGGTGCTTTTGACCTTTGGCGAGAATACGGTGGAGACAGTACTCAACGGCTCAGAGGACAGACAGACCGCCATCGACGCAGTGCAGGCCCTGCGCTGTGACGAAGAAGGCACCCTGTTCTATGAGGCGCTCAGCCGGGCATATCAGATGTCCAGCGCCTCCACAGAGCAGTTCCACCGGGAATATGTCCTGGCATTTTCCGATGGTGTGGACTATCAGCGGGGCAACACCACCTTCAATGAGGTGCTGAATCAGTACGATTCCAGAGCACTGCCTCTGTATGCTGCCTGCACCAGCAATACATCCCAGGCCGGTGCGGACCAGTTCGGTCAGATCGCCCGGACCTCCGGCGGCAGCCTGTCCATTATTAAAAACGAGGAAATGTTTGCCCAGTTCCTGGCACAGATCAATGATGTGACCTTGCTGCAGCTGTGGGCAAATACCAATCGTGCCGACGGCAAAGAAAAACAGCTGACGCTGAAGATCGACAGCCTCCAGGCAGAATTTAATGTACCGATCCAGCGTTCCCAGGAGGATAACGAAGCACCTTCTGTGGAAAGCGTGGTATACGATGCGGAGAAATCTGCGTTGGTGGTGACCTACTCTGAAAAGGTGTTGGGCGCTGCTGAGGCGAAGGCATATAAGCTCACCGGTCCGGATGGCGCAGCGGTGACGATCTCCGGTGTCTACTATTCCGAAAAGGACGATGCTTACGAGCTGCAGCTGACAGAGCCGGCATATAACGGTACATATACCCTGTTCTTTACCGGCATCACCGATGCCGCCCAGGAGGAGAACCCCCTGGATGCAGAGCAGACCCTGCACATCACCAACGGTGCAGTTCCGGAAACAACTCCCACTACAGAGCCGGACGATTCCCAGGGAAGCCCCTCTGATGACGGCAATGGCAACACACTGGTGTTGGTCGCAGCTGCCGGCGGTGGTTTGCTTTTGGTGATCATTGTTGTTGTGGTGATCGTGATCGTCACGGCAGGAAAGAAAAAGGAAGAGGATGTACAGCCTGCTGTGCAGAGTGCTCCCACACCTGCGCAGCTGCATGAATACGATGCCGGCGGTGTCAATGTGGTCAAGCACCATATCAAGGCAACCAACTCCATTCGCCTGCGCCTGCGGATCGTAACCGGAAAAACCTCAGAACAGAACATCGAAACAGACCTCGTCAGCAGCCTGATCATTGGCCGCTCTGAGGCTTGCGATATTTACATTGATGACACCAAGATGTCCCGCCAGCATTTCGTGCTGGAAAATGACAACGGCACACTCTATGTTACCGATCTGCAGTCCCGCAACGGAACGATGCTCAACGGAACACGGATCAGCAGCCGTCATATCCTGCACAGCGGTGACCGGATCCTGGCAGGCTTGTCAGACATATATATAACAGTTACAGGTAGGTGAAGCGCGTGCTCCAATACGAAAATTGCCCCAGCTGCTTTGCACCGCTCAAAGGCTCAACGGTTTGCCCCAAGTGCGGCCGTGACCATACTGCGGACAAAAAATACCCCGGAACACTGCCCCCCTTTACGGTTCTGCATGATCGCTTTATCGTAGGCCGGGTCCTGGGTAAGGGCGGCTTTGGTATTACTTATGTTGCACAGGATATCTATACCAACGAGATCGTCGCTATCAAGGAATATATGCCTGCGGAGTATTCCTCCCGCAGCAACGGCACTATGAATGTGGTGCCCCATGATAACGACAAAGCCCGCTATGTCTTTGAACATGGCAGAGAGAAGTTTAAGCTGGAAGCGCAGACTCTGATGCGCCTGAGCCATAACCCGGTGGTTGTGGATATCAAGGCTTATTTCTATCAGAACAACACCGCCTACCTGGTCATGGAGTATCTGGACGGCGATGACCTGCGGAAAATGGCAAGAAGCAATGGCGGTGTTCTGGAACCCGGCTTTACAAAGCAGGTGTTTGTGACCATTGCCAGCTCTCTGATGGAGGTCCACAACCTGAACATCCTCCACCGGGATATCAGCCCGGAGAACATTATCGTCACCAAGGACGGCCAGATCAAGCTCATTGACTTTGGCGCAGCGAGAAACTTCGTCAGCACCCAGAATAAGGGTATGTCCATCCTTTTGAAGGTGGGCTACGCACCTCCTGAGCAGTATGATTCCAAGGGCTGCCAGGGACCCTGGAGTGATATCTACGCACTGTGTGCGACCTTTTATAACCTGGTGTCCGGCAAAGCTCTGATGGATGCCATGTTCCGCTACAGAGGCGCAGAGCAGCCCTCTCTGTACGCACTGGGCTGTGCCGTCAGCAAGAAGACATCCAGCGTGATCGAGCGGGGCATGGACCTGGATTACCGCCGCAGATACCAGAATTTCAAGGCATTGCTGGACGATCTGGATCTGGATGATATGCCCAGCGGTAACGGACCTGTTAAGAAGAAGCTTTTCTCACGGACACCTGTGAATCCTCCGGACCCCACTCCGACTCCGGTGACCCACAGACCTCCTACACCCCCCACACCGACACCTCCGACACCGCCGACACCGGCACAGCGTAACTATTATGTGGCTGCGGTCATGGGCAACTCCCTTTTGAACCGGATGATGATCCCCCGGCAGGATATCTTCAAGATCGGCCGGTCTCCCCAGAGCTGCCAGTATGTGGTATCGGGTGACACCAATATCAGCCGGATCCACTGCTATCTGCGGGTCGATAACGGCAGGATCTTCCTGTCGGACACCTCCTCCAACGGAACTTACCTGGAGAACGGAAGACGCCTGGATAAGAACAAGGAGTATCAGATCCAACCCGGCACAAAGTTCTATATCGCAACAAAGAATCACATGTTTGTTGTAAACGGATAGGAAGGACACGATGATGACAGATAAGCAAATCGAGAATCCCCAGGAAGCTGCAGAAGACCTGTCCACCCTGCACATTGATGGCAATGTCTCCCAGGTGAATGTGGGCAAGTCTTCCGTGATCGGCAGACGCGACAGTCAGCAGGATGCCATCAAGACAGACGGTGACTATGTGTTTGCGGAAGAGGGTAGGGGCATCGCGGTGCTGTGTGACGGCATGGGTGGCCTGTCCGGCGGAGAAAAAGCCAGCAATTTGTGTGTAGATCTTGTCCATAAGCTGTACCATGAGATGGCACAGAACGGAGATATTGCGCTGTTCTATTCCCGGGCTATCAGCCAGGCTGACGAAGGTGTAGTTGCTCTGCGGGACGAAAACGGAAATCCCCTGCGGGCAGGTACAACGATGATCAGTGTGGTCATCGATGACGGCAAGCTGCACTGGGCGTCCGTGGGTGACAGCCGGATCTACATCCAAAGAAGAAACGAGATCCTGCAGCTGACAAAAGACCACAACCTTCTGATGCTGCTGAATGAAAAGGTGAAAAACGGCCAGATGACCCAGGAGGAGGCCAACCGGGATCCCAAGCGTGAAGCACTGATCAGCTACATCGGCATCAACGGTGTGCGCTATGTCAGTCGCAACCGTGTCCCCCTGGAACTGGAGCCGGGTGACCACATCATCCTGTGCAGCGACGGCTTGTACCGCAGCGTCGGTGAGCAGGAAATGCTGCAGATCGTACAGTGCTTTGCCGGCGACATGGACAGCGCAGCTGAGGCAATGACCCAGCTGGCCATGAGCAAGGGCAACCGGCACCAGGACAACACCTCTGTGGTGATCCTGGAATTTGTTAAATAAGGTAATTGCAATATTTGATCCAAATGTTGTTTTTACATAAAAATCTAGACAAGGAGCGTATAGAGAATGAACTTAACCAGATGTGAAAATGGCCATTTTTACGACGCCGAGCGGTTTAATGAGTGCCCCCACTGCAATCAGACAACCATCAGCACCGTAATGGGCAACACCCAGGACGGCAAGGAGTACACCAAGCCCCTGACCGATGTGGTTCCCGTTACCGTTGACACGGATGACGGCGCAAAGACCATGGGTTACTTCGGTGAACTGAAGAACGAGCCTGTTGTCGGCTGGCTGGTATCCATCGAGGGCAGCACCTTCGGTATGGATTTCAAGCTGAAGACCGGCAGAAACTTCATCGGCAGAGCACCCGATATGGATGTCAGCCTGGAGGGCGATCCTTCTATCTCCCGCGAGAAGCATGCCATCATCCTGTATGAGCCCAGAGGCAACGTGTTCCTGGTACAGCCCGGCGATGCCAAGGAGCTGTTCTACCTGAACGACAAGGTCGTTCTGGGTGCTACCGAGATCAACGCTTACGACGTGCTCTCCCTGGGTAACACCAAGCTGCTGTTTATCCCCTGCTGTTCTGACAAGTTCAACTGGGATAGCGTCAAGCCTCAGGAAAACTAATTTTCCTTAGAAAGGATGAAAAGTAATGGAGAAAATTAAAGTTCGTGACTTCCGGCTGTTCTGGGGTCCCCAGCTGATCGTTGCACTTGCAATGCTGGCCAGCCTGTTGTTTATCTGGATCCCCATCTTCAACATCATCGTTATGGTGATCGCTGGTCTGACTGCAGCTGCAGCCGCTGTGTTCATCGCTGTTTACCGTGTGTACTTCTTCTATCAGCTGTCTCTGGACATCAACGCAGTGTGCGAGGGTGACGGCCTTGAGTCTCCCAGCTACCTGTATGTTGCTGTTCTGAATGCACTGACCTTCGGTATCTACGGCCTGATCTGGACCTACAAGGTTGGTCAGCGTCTGCAGGCCAATGCTCCCCGTTACGGCTTCAAGCTGCCCATCGGCGGCAAGGAAATGGTCGTGCTGGATGCATTGAGCATGGGCTGGATCTCCACTTGGGAGTTCGTCCGCAACATGAACCAGTTTGCTAAGGTATACAACAAGAATGCAGGTGTACCTGAAGTGGTAGGAGGTGCACAGTAATGACTATCGAGAAAAGAACTCTGGCTAAGTATCTGCTGCTCAATTGCCTGACTCTGGGTATTTATGGCTTTATTGTTGCGCAGCGCATGGATAAGGAAATCAATGCTGTCTGTAAGGGCGACGGCCAGGAGCCCGGTATGAGCTATACCCTGGCATGGCTGTTCTCCAAGCTGGCAGGCCCCGGCACTCTGTACTACAACTACTGGTGGTATCAGCAGGCAAACCGTCTGAAGGTCAATGCCGGCAGATACAACCTGAACGTTAAGGAAAGCGGCACCGACATCTTCCTGATGAGAACTGCTGCTGAGCTGCCTCTGGCTGCCATCACTGCTCTGGAAGTTTCCGCTGCTCTGTTGGCTCCCGCTGTTGTCTGCCTGATCTTCGCTCTGATCGCTCCCATTCTGAGCGTCATCATCATGATCCTGTGCGGCGTTGTCCTGTTCCTGTTCAGCAACGAGCTGACTGCAGGCTCCAACCTGTCCTACTACTACATCTCCAAGAACCTGAACCGTTTTGCTGATGTTTACGGCAGCGGTGAGGCTTTTGATCCCATGGCTTACGAGTACTACCCCAGCGTTGCAGTGAAGTATCCTGCAATGGTTGGCGGTGCTGCTGTTCCCGTGGCTGCAAAGCAGGAAGAAGTTGCTCCTGTTGTTGAGGAAAAGGATGAAGTTGGCACTTCTGTTAAGCTGGGCGGTGTTCTGCTGGGCGAGAAGGGCACCAACGCAGGTTACAAGTTTGACCTGGCTCCCGGTGAGGAGATCATCATCGGTAAGGACGCAAAGGTTGCAAGCGTTGTGATCGATCCTGCTTACAAGGAGATCAGCCGCAAGCACGTTGGCGTTACCTATGATATCGTTCGTGATCAGTACCGTGTGGTGGACTACTCCTCCAACGGCACCACTGCCAACGGCACCAAGATGGTTCCCGGTCAGGTTACCTACCTGCCCCACGGCACCGAGCTGGAGCTGGCAAACGGCAAGAATAAGTTCCTGTTGGGCTAATCCCTGACATAACGATTATTCGCTAAGGGGCTGCCGGATGTGGGCAATGCCTGCATCCGGCAGCTTGTTTCTTCTGTATCCGAAACACGGCCTTTGGAGATACAGATGGGGGAGAGAATGTCATTCGCAAGTGAAAAGCAAGTTTTTTCTTGCGAATGATATTCTTGCAGACAAAGAAGGAGGAAACAAGATGAAGAAATGGATTCGCCTGACGGCACTGTTCCTGGTGCTGGCCATGCTGTCTGCAGGGCTCAGCGCATGCAGCAGCTTTATCAGAAGTGATGAAGAAAAGATCCGGGATCAGATGGACAATTTCCTTGCCTGTTGCAACAGCGGTGACCTGGATGGTGCCTTGGATTGCCTGGATAAGAAAAGCCGCAGCGCCTACGGTGCTATTTTCAATATTGGAAACAGCCTGCTGAGCGGCCTGACGGGATTTGGGATCGATGCCCGGGATGTAATGGCCCTTGTGTTTGGCCTGAGCAAGGAGGACCTGCTTGAGATGCAGATCCAAAGCATTGTCATTGATTCTGAGGAGACCGCAACAGTCACGGTCAGCATCAGCTTCATGGATCCTCAAACAGGACAGAAGATCCAGCAGGACGGTGTGCAGATCCCGATGATCAAGGAAAACTGGGATTGGTACATCGATGCCCGCATCGATTGGTACGCGCTGATCAACGAAATGTCGCAGTATTAAAAGAAAGACACCGGAACTGTTCCGGTGTCTTTTTTGTGGAAATACACCCTGGAAAACCGGTTGCCTTGTGAAAAAAGTTGTGGTATACTGTAAAAAGAGAGTTTATGCTGTTGAAAGATAGGAGTGGTAAAGATGAAACAGCTTATGAAGCGGGGCGGTGCCATGCTGCTGGCGCTGATCCTGTGCATCAGCTTGTTTGCTGCGTTCCCTGCGGAGGCAGCAACGGTAAGCTATGTTACTGTTAATGTCAGCGGATACGGCCAGGTGATCAAGAACTGGGGTAACCGTGGCGAGGAGGCAACCTTCCTTTCCCAAAATGCGGTACAGTTTTATGAGGACAATCAAACCTCTTATGCAGAACTGTCCGGCTACACCGGTGCTTCCAGCACCTCCGCTGTGCCTTCCAGCGCCCTGTACAGCCAGCTGAAGACGCTGATGGCTGGCAATCACGACGAGATCACCAGCTATGCAGATACCAAAGATCTGTATCAGTATACCGATTGCCAGAACAGCGGAAAGACGACCAACAAGATCTCGTCTTTCTATTCCGGCGCGCTGATCGGTCCTGCATGGGATAGCGGCTCTACCTGGAACCGGGAGCATACCTGGCCTAACAGCAAGGGTCTGGAGGGCTCTGATGAAGATGATATTATGATGCTGCGTCCTACTGCTGTCAGCGAGAACAGCAGCCGCGGCAATAAAGCCTACGGTGAAAGCAGCGGCTATTATAATCCCAATTCCACCTCCGGCGGAAAGTACAACCTCCACGGCGATGTGGCCCGTATCATGCTGTATCAGTATGTGCGCTGGGGTAACACCAAGTACATGTGGGGCACTTCCGGTGTTATGGAGAGCAAGGATGTTTTGCTGCGCTGGATGGAGGAAGACCCGGTGGATACCTGGGAGCTGGGCAGAAATGACTCCGTAGAGAGCATCACCGGTACCCGAAATGTCTTTGTGGACTACCCGGAGCTGGCATTTTTGCTCTTTGACGCGGAGATTCCCACGGATATGACCACACCCTCCGGTGAGGCGGCAGATGGGGGCGCAGCTTATTCCATCACTGCGCAGACCTCCAACCAAAGCCATGGCACTGTAAGTGTCAGCGGCCGGGTGATCAATGCATCTCCGGCAACGGGCTATGAGGTGACCGGTTATACCCTTGTCAGCGGTACGGCAGAGATCACCCGGGAGGGCAATGCCTTCACTGTCCGGGCAAGCTCCGATTGCGTCGTGCGGATCGAATTTGGCGCACGGTCTCAAAAAACCGTCAGCTATGCGGAAAATGCCGGAATTGCAGCCACACAGACCGCATACAGCGGCGATATTATCACCCTGCCTTCCCATAAGACCCAGGTGGCAGAGGGCAATACCTTCATTGGCTGGGTGGATCATGTGGTTGAGGAAACCGCCACAGCGCCTGCTTACTATACAGCAGGCAGCAAGTACACCGTAACCGAGGATGTGACATTCTATGCCCTGTATGCCGGCGCTAAGGAAGGTACCGGTCTGAGCAGCAATCTTTTTGAGCCCTTCACCGGCACACTGACGGAGGGTGACTACATCATCGTGTCCCATGAGACCGATGGGGACTATGCCGCAAAGGCAGAAATCATCAGCAACCGCCTGAATTTTGAAGAGGTCAGCTACACCAACGGCAATATCGCAACTACGGACAGCTCCATCATTTGGCACATTGCGCCCGATGGAAGCTACTGGACGATCTACAATGCCGATGACAAGACCTATGCAGCCGGTACAGGCGTAAAGAACAAGGCAGGTCTTACAACCTCGGTGACAGACTATGCCCGCTGGTCCTATACCCACCAGAGCAGCACCTATGAGCTGATCAACAAGGGCAATGATGCCAAGGGCATCAACTGCCGCCTGCGTAAGAATGGCAACTATGGCTTTGCCTGCTATTCTGCAAGCACAGGTGTATCCCTGCGGCTTTATAAGCGGGCTTCCGGCACATTGGTGTACTTCACCTTAAGCTGCAGCCATGCAAACAAGTATGCAGTTCAGCAGATGGACCCCGGCTGTACCTCTGTAGGATACACGGAAGGCATTTACTGCCCGGATTGTGAGGAATACCTCAGCGGATATGAGCAGATCCCGGCACTGGGGCACAGCTATCAGCGCTCAGATGCCCAGGGCTATGTGACCCTGACCTGCAAAAACTGTACGGACAGCTATATCATTGAAGACGCACAGCGTTTGGGCGATGTGAATGACGACCTGAATGTCGACGACAAGGATGCGCTGTACCTGCTGCGCCATGTGTTGATGCCGACCCGGTATCCTGTATGGGGCGAAGCCAATGTCAACGGCGATGCAGTGCTGTCGGATGCGGATGCTGTCTATTTGCTGCGGCATACCATGCTCCCGGACAGATACCCCTTGTATCCGAAGGCAAACTAAGCGTTACCGTGCCGGGTGTGCATATGCGCACCCGGCACCATTGAAAAGGAGGCAATTTTATGATTTCCGGTTTGCAGAAAATGACCCTGCTGGATTTTCCCGGAAAGGTGGCCTGCACCGTTTTTTTGGCAGGCTGTAATTTCCGCTGTCCCTTCTGCCACAACAGCGGCTTGCTCACCGCCGGCGCAGAGCCGGTAATGACAGAAGAGGAGCTTCTGGCGTTCCTTACCAAGCGGCAGGGCTTGCTGGACGGTGTGTGTATCAGCGGAGGCGAACCGACACTGTACCCGGGACTCTACCGCCTGCTGGAGAGAATCAAGGCACTGGGCTACCCCATCAAGTTAGATACCAACGGCAGCCGCCCGGAGGTCCTGGAGGAGCTGGTCGCTGCCGGACTTCTGGATTATGTGGCAATGGACATCAAGAATTGCCCCGAAAAGTATGCCTTGACAACCGGTATGCCGAACCTGCAGCTGCAGAGCATTGAGAAGAGCATCCGCTTCCTGCTGGTGGGAAATCTGGAGTATGAGTTCCGCACCACGGTGGTGGAGGAACTGCACGATGTACGCGATGCTGACAAGATCGGAATTTGGCTGCAGCAGCTGGATCCTGCACACCGGGCCGGGAAATTTTTCCTGCAAAGCTATGTGGACCGGGAAAGCGTTCTGGTGGGCGGATTGCATGCGCCTTCAGAGGAGAAAATGCAGGCCATGGCAGAGAAATTGGCGCCCTGGGTGGAAGCTGTCAAGATTCGCGGAAAAGACTAAAACACAATATGTTGTGTTTAGATTACAAAAAATTACACAATATATTCCGTTTTAGCCCTTGACAATTGAAATAGTAAAGGATATAATACAGGCACTGTCGCGCATTTTTACAGGCTACGACAGGGCCTGTATTTTTATGCTATGTTAGAAAGATAAGGGGGAAGAACAATGTATCGCGTAATGAAAAGAGACGGCAGCACCGTGGAATTTGACGTTTCCAAGATCAGTGCTGCGATGATCAAAGCCTTTGAGGCTGTCAACCGTGACTACCATATCAGCATCGTCAATATGCTGGCATTGCAGGTAACTTCCGACTTTAGTGATAAGATCAAGGATGGTCTGATCGCTGTGGAAGACATCCAGGATAGCGTGGAAAAGGTGCTCTCTGCATCCGGCTATTCCGATGTGGCAAAGTCCTATATCCTGTACCGTAAGCAGCGCGAGAAGATCCGCAATGTCAATTCCGCACTGCTCAACTATAAGGATCTGGTGGATAACTATCTGCAGATCAACGACTGGCGTGTTAAGGAGAATTCCACCGTCACCTATTCCGTAGGTGGTTTGATCCTGTCCAACTCCGGTGCAATCACTGCCAACTACTGGCTCAGCGAGATCTATGACAACGAGATCGCAGAGGCACACCGCTCCGCTGCGCTGCACCTGCATGACCTTTCCATGCTGACCGGCTACTGCGCAGGCTGGAGCTTGAAGCAGCTGATCCAGGAGGGCCTGGGCGGCGTTCCCGGAAAGATCACCTCTTCTCCGGCTGGCCACCTGTCCACCCTGTGCAATCAGATGGTCAACTTCCTGGGTATCATGCAGAACGAGTGGGCAGGCGCACAGGCCTTCTCCTCCTTCGATACCTACCTGGCTCCCTTTGTTAAGGTGGACAACCTGTCCCAGAAGGAAGTCAAGCAGTGCGTACAGTCCTTCATCTACGGTGTGAACACACCCTCCCGTTGGGGCACACAGGCACCCTTCTCCAACATTACTTTGGACTGGACCGTGCCTGCTGACCTGGCAGATCAGCCTGCCATCGTCGGCGGTAAGGAAATGGACTTTACTTACGGGGATTGCAAGAAGGAAATGGACATGGTCAACAAGGCCTTCATCGAGATCATGATCGAAGGCGATGCCAATGGCCGCGGCTTCCAGTATCCCATTCCCACATATTCCATCACAAGAGACTTCGACTGGAGCGAGACCGAGAACAACAAGCTCCTGTTCGAGATGACCGCAAAGTACGGCACACCCTACTTCTCCAACTACATCAACTCCGATATGGAGCCCTCCGATGTGCGTAGTATGTGCTGCCGTCTGCGTCTGGACCTGCGTGAGCTGCGCAAGAAGTCCGGTGGCTTCTTTGGCTCCGGTGAGTCCACAGGCTCCATCGGTGTGGTCACCATCAACCTGCCCCGGATCGCTTACCTGGCATCCGACGAGAAGGACTTCTACCAGCGTCTGGATAAGCTGATGGACATCGCTGCCCGCAGCCTGCGGACCAAGCGTCTGGTCATCACCCGTTTGATGGAAAACGGCCTGTATCCCTACACCAAGCGCTACCTGGGCTCTTTTGCAAACCACTTCTCCACCATCGGTCTGATCGGTATGAATGAAGTTGGTCTGAATGCCAAGTGGATCCGCGCAGACCTGACCGACGCAAGAACACAGCAGTTTGCCAAGGAAGTGCTGGACCATATGCGTGAGCGTCTGTCTGACTACCAGGAAGAGTACGGCGATCTGTACAACCTGGAGGCAACCCCCGCTGAGTCCACCACCTACCGCTTCGCCAAGCACGATAAGGAGCAGTTCCCGGATATCATCACTGCAAACGAGAACGGCACACCTTACTATACCAATTCCTCTCACCTGCCTGTTGGCTATACAGAGGATATCTTCACCGCCCTGGAGATCCAGGACGAGCTGCAGACCCGCTACACCTCCGGTACTGTGTTCCATGCCTTCCTGGGTGAGAAGCTGCCGGATTGGAAGGCTGCTGCAAACCTGGTCCGTAAGATCGCAGAAAACCATAAGCTGCCTTACTACACCATGAGCCCCACCTACTCTGTATGCGCAGACCACGGCTACATCACAGGCGAGCATTTCACCTGCCCCACCTGCGGCAAGAAGACCGAGGTGTACAGCCGTATCACCGGCTACTACCGCCCTGTGCAGAACTGGAATGACGGCAAGAGCCAGGAGTACAAGGACCGTAAGACCTACAATGTAGGCACCTCCGTGCTGAAGGGAACGGTAGCTCCCAAGGCAGAAGCAGCCAAGGAGGAGACCTGCCAGCAGCCTCAGCAGGTTGTGGAAGGCAAGGCACTGCTGTTCTCCCGGGTGACCTGCCCCAACTGCCGTGTGGCAGAGGGCCTTCTGACCAAGGCCGGTGTTGCCTATGAGAAGCTCATCGCAGAGGAGAATATTGAGCTGTGCAAGCACTATGGCATCAAGGGCGCTCCCACATTGGTGATCACCGACGGTGAGCAGCATGTGAACTACTACAGCGTTCCCGAGATCAAGAAGTATCTGGCAAGCCTGTAAGCAGAATAAGATCAGCCGGGCAGATGCCCGGCTGATTTCCACTACATATTCCAATTGTTTATCGGGCAACTGCTCGATAAATCGGAATTCGAGGAGCAGAAAGAGAGATAAAAATATGCATGATATCATTGTTGTTGGAGGCGGTCCTGCAGGACTTACTGCTGCCATTTATGCTCTGCGGGCAGGAAAAACCGTTCTGGTCATTGAGAAAAATGGCTTCGGCGGTCAGATCGCCTATTCTCCCAAGGTGGAGAATATCCCCGGCACAAAGGTCATCAGCGGCACGGAGTTTGCCGACAAGCTGACAGACCAGGTGATGGCATTGGGTGCGGATGTGGAGCTGGAGAATGTGCTCCGGATCGATGCCGCGGGCGATGTGAAAAAGGTATTTACAGAGGAGGGCAGCACCTTCGAAGGAAAGGCTGTGATCCTTGCGTTGGGCGTCAAGCACCGGATGCTGGGCTTGCCCGGGGAGGAGGAACTGATCGGAAACGGCATTTCCTTCTGCGCAGTTTGCGACGGTGCGTTTTATGCCGGACAGGAGGTCGCTATGATCGGTGGCGGCAACTCTGCACTGCAGGAAGCACTGCTGCTCAGTGAGGTATGCACCAAGGTGACCGTGGTGCAGAATCTGTCTGACTTCACCGGTGAGCGGAAGCTGGCCGATGCGCTTTTGGAAAAAGAGAATGTCACAGCCATCTTTGATACGGTGGTGACGGCTTATGATACTGCTGAGGGAAGCCTCACCGGTCTGCAGCTGCGCAACGAGAAGACCGGGCAGACCTCTGCGATCCGTGTGGACGGAGCGTTCCTGGCTGTGGGCTTGAAGCCGGAGAATGAGCCCTTTGACCATTTGCAGCCGCTGAATCCCTGGGGCTACTTTGATGTGGCCGAGGATTGCTGCACCGCAACACCCGGTGTGTTTGTGGCCGGTGATTGCCGCAGCAAGCAGATCCGCCAGGTGGTCACGGCTTCGGCAGACGGAGCGATCGCTGCTATGGCAGCCTGCCGTTATTTGGACTAACAAAAGATGCTCAGGTGCTTGCATGCACCTGAGCATCTTTTGTTTATGCTTCGTCCATGGTCAGGATCATTTCCAGAATGCGTTTTGCGCATAGCTCCAGATCCTTCCGATGCAGCCGGCCGTCGGTCAAAGCCCTCTGCAGCGCCTCCGGGAATCCGGTGCGCATACGGATATCATTGCCCGCCAGGATGCATTGCACCTGGTCGCAGGGGACGTTCCAATCCGTGGTCACCATCCCGCGGAATCCCCATTCGCCCCGGAGAATATCCCGGATCAGTTCATGAGATTCGCAGGCCCGGCGACGGTTGATCAGATTGTAGGAGGTCATGAAGCACTTGGGCTGAGATTCCTTTACGCAGATCTCAAAGCCCCGGAGATAGATCTCCCGGAGTGCCCGCTCGGACATACGGCTGTCGCTGTAAAAGCGATTGGTTTCTTTGTTGTTGGCGGCAAAATGCTTGGCGCAGGCAGCGGTGCCGGTGCTTTGAATGCCATTTACCGTGGCTGCCGCAAACTTGCCGGAGATCAGGGGATCTTCGCTGTAATATTCAAAATTCCGGCCGCACAGAGGATTTCTGTGAATATTCAGTGCAGGTGTCAGCCAGACGGCAAGGGCATTTTCCTTGCACTCCATACCACCGGCAGCACCGATCTCATAGGCGATCTGCAGATCCCATGTGCAGGCCACCAAGGTGGCGCAGGGCCATGCGGTGGTGGGGATCCCGGTATCCGGCTTTAGACGGACACCGGCAGGACCGTCGATGGTCATTACTGCCGGGATCCCCAGGCGGTCAATGCCGCCCCAACCGGCTGTGTTGGAAAGACCTCTTTGGGGAATACCTCCAACCATGCCGATGAGCTCACTGTCTGTCATCTGGCTGAGGAAGGTATCCATATCCAGGGTACCTTTGGCCACGGCAGAGAAGGGGACCGGCTTTTCGGGGGGCTGGATCTGCGCGTCGGTATGGACCGGCTGTGGGAACTGGGGAACGGGGAGCTGAGGCAGCGCTTCGTAGCTGCCGTCTGAGAGCAAACGCTTCTCAAGATCCACCGGTGCCAAGCGCTGGGTCAGCTGGCGGATGACCCGGTATTCCTCCGAAACGGCATACCGGAAGCTGCATTCCTGCAGATCCTCACAGTGCTTGCCCGCAAAGAAACGGTACTCGCCCTGCTCCAGAAGGTATGCAGACTTTTGCAGCTTGCCCAGATCGTCGTAGCTTGCCATATCCGCAATGGGGAAACGCAGGCAGAGCTCCTGGGTTTCACCGGGTGCCAGCAGCCTTGTTTTTTGGAATGCGGCAAGACTCAGCGCACTTTTTCCCAGCGATCCCTGGGGAGCGCTGTAATAGACCTGCACCACCTCTTTGCCTGTCACGGCACCGGTGTTCTTCACCCTGAGGCGGATCACAATGTCATCACCCTCCTGCGCGGCCTCCGGAGCAGAAAACCGGAAGGTGGTATAGGAAAGACCGTAGCCGAAGGGGTAGATCACCTTGCTGCGGACACCGGGAATGGTTTCAAAGTAGCGGTATCCTACATAAATGTCTTCCTGGTATTCCAGGTAATCGCGGCTTTCATGAAAGCTGTCTGCGTGGGGATAGTCGCTGAACTTTTCTGCGAAGGTATCGGTAAGCCGACCGGAGGGATTTACATCACCGCACAGAATATCGGCAGCAGCGCAGCAGCCTTCCATGCCTGCCTGCCAGGCCAGCAGGACCGCGTCGATCTTGGGGTTGCTTCTTGCCCAGCTGACATCCACCATGCCGCCTACATTGAGCACAACAACGCTGTGGCAGAAGCGGTCCGTGACATCCTTGACCAGCGCTTCTTCTTCATCGGTCAGGTAAAAGTCGCCCTTTTCGGCAAGCCGGTCATAGGATTCCGAGGAATACCGGTGGATGGAGATGATGGCGGCATCCGCGTTTTGCACAGCATCGTCCATCAGTGCAGCGGGGATCTGCGGTTCTGCGACCAGTTCCCGGCTGCCAAAGGGTGTGATGTGCTCCTGGACATGCGCATAATAGAATTCCGACAGGGGTTCATAGATTTCCACCCGGGAAGCTTTTTCCCGGAAGGCTTCATAAAGGTTGCGCACATAGGCGGGGTACACCTGACCGCTGCCACCGCCACCTTTGATGTATTCCATAGAGCCGACGCCAAACAGAGCAACCTTTGTGCCCCGGGCAAGGGGCAGATAGCCGTTGTTTTCCAGCAGCACCATACCCTCCTGGGCGGCTTTCCGGGACAGGGCGATGTGGGCATCGCTTCCGGTGAGCCGGCTTCCGTCCTTGCCCAGCGCGGACAGGATATTGTAGCGGTAGCGGGCAAAATGGCCGTTATGGACGGCTGTGCCGGGTTTCGTGATTTGCATACAGGGGACCTCCTTTTTTGTTCATTACTTGCATTATAAGACAAAATGCGGTAGAATTCCAGTAAGATAACGGGAAAAACCGGACATATTGTGCAGGAGGCGGAAAAATGGAAAAAATAAACCGGGAAGTAAAGACAAAGCTGCGCCTGTCTCGGAACAGCAATGTAAACTTTCCTTCCCATGTACACGATGATGTTGAGCTTGTGTATGTGATCCGGGGCGGCGGCAGTGCTGTGTGCGACGGAAGAGCATATCCCCTTGTGACGGACAGCGTTTTTATTGCCTTTCCCAATCAGATCCACAGCTATCGGGATTGCGTGGAGGGGGCATATATCGTTTTGATCATCAAGCCCTCCCGGTTGCTTTACCTGCAGGAGATATTTTCTTCCGTCCGCCCGACCGCGGCACTGTGCCAAGGATCTGCATCCCTGAAGCAGCTGCTTCTGGAGGCGCTGCAGGAGCATGAAAAGTACGGTGACAGCTATGTGGTGGACGGCTATTTGACCGCGTTTTTCGGACAGCTGTTCCGGCAGCTGACCATACAGAAAAGCTCCGGCCCCAATGATACGGTATCCCGGATCTTGCTGTATTGCAGCAACCACTATAAGGAAGCAATATGCGTGCAGGATCTTTGCGACCGGTTGCAAATCAGCCGCAGCTATGTTTCCCATATGTTCAGCGGGCATTTGAAGATGGGCTTTTCCGACTATATCAATGCGCTGCGCCTGAACGAAGCGGTATCCCTCCTGGAGGGAACGGCACACAATGTGACTCAGGTGGCAGAACAAGCCGGTTTTCCCACGATCCGCACCTTTAATCGGGTGTTCCGGAAGCAGTTCGGTTACCCACCCTCGGAGCATCGGAAAAAGCATGGCGTGTTGCGTTCGGTAAATGACAAATATTGAGATAGAAATGGATAACGGCTTTCTCCGGGGATATCTGTTTTTCGAGGGTACACCTGCAGGAAAGAATGGGCGTTTCCAGGGAGATAGCTAAATTTCAGACAATTTGAAACCACGATTTTGCGGACATTCCTGGCAGATAACAAAATTGCACAAAATTTGCGTATGTTCCTTGTGCAATTTAACAATTGAAAAATCATAGCATTCACAGTATACTGGTATCATGCGAAGTAGCGGAAGAAGCAATTGGGTGGAAATGAAAAAAATTTGTGTGGTTTGTGCGGCACAATGGGCTGTCAGACCGGGCTTTGCGCATCCGTCTGCGGCTTCTGCGATTGCGAGCAAGTCAATAAATCAACATAAATATTTTAAAATGAAAGGAAATGTGAAACATGAGAGAAGTAGTATTTGTTGACGGTATGAGAACTCCCTTTGGTAAGATGGGCGGCTCTCTGAAGGAGATCGCAGGCTCTAACCTGGCTGCGATGACTGTTAAGGCACTGGTCGCCAAGACCGGCATCCTGGAAAAGGGCGGCAAGGTCGATTCCGTAATGTGCGGTTCCGCAGGCAGCTGTGGCGCAGCCTGGACCCATGCCCGTTATGTTACCATGGCAGCCGGCCTGCCTTTCGAGACTTCTGCATCCTTTGTCGAGATGCAGTGCGGCTCCGCTATCGACTCCATCAACCACGCTGCATGGAAGATCCTGTCCGGCTGTGCAGATGTGGTTATTGCCGGTGGCTACGAGTCCCACAGCAATAAGACTGTAAAATATTCCACCACTGTTCAGCCCTACAAGGGTCTGGGCCCTCAGCCCTGCAAGCCCATCATTCACTCTGACCCCAAGCAGTGTGTCGGCATGATCGAGATCTCCGATATCATGGCTGAGAAGTGGGGCATCACCCGTGAGGCTTGTGACGAGTTTGCTTACCGCAGCCAGATGCGCGCTGCCGCTTCCACTGAGAAGGGTTACTTCAAGGAAGAGATCGTGCCCATCACCATTCCCGCAACCAAGAAGACTCCTGAGATCATCTTCGACTACGATGAGCATCTGCGTCCCACCACTACCCTGGAGGGCCTGGCAAAGCTGCGTACTGTCCGTGGTACCGAGACCTCTGTTACCACTGCAGGTAACGCTTCCGGTCTGAACGACGGTGCTGCATTTGTGCTGATGATGACTGCTGAGAAGGCTAAGGAGCTGGGCTACGAGCCCTATGCCCGCTGGGTCACCGGTGCTGACTACGGTGTTGAGCCCCGCCTGATGGGTATCGGTCCTGCTTACTCCAACCTCATCGCTATCAAGCGCGCAGGTCTGAAGATCGCTGACATGGATGTTATGGAATGTAACGAAGCCTTCGCTGCTCAGAATCTGTCCGTCATTAAGGAGATGGAGGCACAGTCCGGCGAGACCATCGACCAGGCTAAGTGGAATCCCAACGGTGGTGCGATCTCCTTCGGTCACCCCAACGGTGCTTCCGGTGCCCGTATCTGTATCTTTGCTATGAAGGAACTGGCACGGAGCGGTGGCCGTTACGGTCTGTTCTCCTCCTGCTGCGGCGGTGGACAGGGTGTCACCACTTTGATCGAGAATCTGCGTCGATAAATCTCTATGACCCGGGACGCAGTGCATCCCGGGTCATTTTAAATGAAAGGATGAAGACTATGAGAAGAGCAGTACTTGTATCTGCGGTTCGTACGCCGGTTGGTAAGCGTGGCGGCGTATTTAGTAGAAATGTGACCCGTCAGGATCTGGCAACACCTGTTATTCAGGAAGCGTTGAAGCGCGCCCAGATCAGCGGTGAGGAAGTTTATGATGTAATTTGGGGCGCCCATGCTGAGGCAAGAACCCCTGGCAGATATGCATGGCTGGCTGCCGGTCAGCCGGTGACCACGGCGGCTTTGAGCATTAACCGTGCCTGCGGTACATCTTTGACAGGCCTGTCTCTGGCCAGTGCTTTTATTCAGGGCGGCCTGGGCGATACTTACCTGTGCGGCGGTGTGGAATTTGACTCCCTGCCGGTGCGTATGATCGCCAGCAGCAATCCTTACAACGGCGGCAATATTGAATTTATCAAGAAGCTTTCCAGCCCCGAGAAGTTTGGCAATCCCAATATGGTCAAGACAGCAGAGAACATTGCCCAGTACTTTGGCATTACCCGTGAGGAGTGTGACGAGTACGCTGTCCGGAGCCAGGCACTGGCTCTGCAGGGCTACGAGGAAGGCATTTATCCGGAACACCTTGTTCCCATCAGTGTGCCTCAGAAGAAGGCCGACCCCATCATCATCGATAAGGATGAGATCCTCCGCCCCGGCACTACCATGGAGAAGCTGGCAAAGCTGCGTCCCGTAGCCGGTGGTGTTGTTACCGGCGGTAACGCATCTCCTCTGAACGACGGTGCTTCTGCCGGTGTCGTGATGGACGAAGAGAAGGCTCGTTCCCTGGGTCTGAAGCCGCTGATGCGGTTTGTGGACTATGCGGTGACCGGTGTGGATCCCCGCTATATGGGCCTGGGTCCCGTCAACGCTATGCGCAAGGTCCTGAAGCGTAACGGCATGACCATGGATGATCTCGATTTCATTGAGTGTAACGAAGCCTTTGCATCTCAGACTCTGGGTGTGCAGCGTGTGCTGGAGATCCCCACAGAGAAGCTGAACATCCGTGGCGGTGCCATTGCACTGGGCCATCCCTACTCTGCTACAGGTGTAAGCCTGGCAGCCAAGGCAGCCGGCATCTTTGCCCGCAATGACTTTGAGCGCTGCGCCATTACCTTCTGCTGCGGCGGTGGTCAGGGTGTAGCAGCCATCTTCGAGAAGTGTGAATAAGGGAGGAAATAGAAATGGGTAAAATTACCGGAAAGATCGTCGTTATTACCGGCGGTGCACAGCCCAATTCTCTGGCAATGGCCAAAAAGCTTGCCCAGGAAGAGGCAAAGGCTGTGGTAATTCTGACAAAGAATGCAGCAGAAGATGCTGCTCAGATCCAGGCACAGGGCGAGGCTTGCCATGCTTACCAGTGCAATATTGCCGATTTTGCAGATGTGACCCGTTGCTTCAATGCCATCAAGGCAGAGCTGGGCGACATCGATGTGCTGATCAATAACCCCAACGCTGCTTGCAATAAGACCTTGCTGGAGACCACTCCCGAGGAGTGGAACGAGGTGCTGGCTACTAATGTCCACAGCCTGTTCTACTGCTGCAAGCAGGTATATGCAGATATGAAGGCAAGAAAGACCGGTAAGGTCATTAATTTCTCCAACAATGCCATGATGGGTACTGCCGGAAACGCAGCCTATGCCATTACCATGGGCTCTGCTGTTGGCTTCACCGGCACCTGCGCAAGAGAGGGCGAGAAGTATACCATGACTGCCTGCTCTCTGACCCCTTCGGACGAGGCTACTCCCGAGGAAGTAGCAAATACCGTGGCTATTCTGGCATCTGAGGAAGGCAGAGTCTTCCACGGACAGCACCTGAAAGTCACTCACAGCTGGCTGGAAGTGTAAGGGAGGAATAGATTATGAGTAATTTTAACGGAAAAATTGCGGTGGTTACCGGTGCTGCCAAGGGCATTGGCGCCGGCGCTGCCAAGCGCTTCCTGGACGACGGCATTGCAAAGATCGCTTTGGTGGATATGAACCTGGAGGCTGCTGAGGCTACTGCTAAGGAGTTGGATCCCACCGGAGAGCGCGCATTTGCCTTTAAGTGCAATGTAGCAGATCCTGCAGATGTGAAGCGCTGCTTCGACGAGATCAAGGCCGCTTTCGGCAGAATCGATATTCTGGTCAACAGTGCCGGTATCGTTCGCGACAGAACCATCATCAACCTGCCGGTTGAGGATTGGGAGCTGGTTTTGGCAGTTGACCTGTCCAGCCTGCTTTACTGCTGCCAGCAGGTGCTGCCCGGCATGATCGAGCAGGAGTACGGCAAGATCGTCAACATCTCCTCCATGGGTTACGGTGGTGCCTTCGGCCAGAGTAACTATGCGGCAGCCAAGTATGGTGTGCTGACCCTCAGCCGTGTCATTGCCAAGGAGTATGCCAAGTACAACATTACCGCAAACGCTGTTTGCCCTGCCGCAGTTGACACCGATATGATTAAGACTGTGCCCGCAGACAAGCTGGCAGTTAAGATGGCAAAGTTCCCCCGGAACCGTCCCTGCAAGGTGGAGGAGATGGCATCTGTCATCGCATTCCTGGCCAGTGACGATTCTTCCTTCGTCAACGGTGAGCGTACCATCGTTACCGACGGCAGAATGTGCGTCTGATAGGAAGGAGAAAGCAATATGAGAAATGCAGTACTTGTTTCTGCGGTCAGAACGCCTGTAGGCAAGCGCGGTGGCGTTTTTAAGTCCCTGCATCGTTTGGACCTGGCTGTTCCGGTGCTGAAAGAGGCAATGAACCGGGCACAGATCAAACCGGAAGAGGTAGAAGAGAATGTTTGGGGTAATATTCCTCTGTATTTTACCCCTTCCCGTTATGTATGGCTGTCTGCTGACGGCCATGTGGATACCGCCTGCCTGACGGTCAACCGCGCCTGCGGTACCGGTCTGGCTGCCCTGGCTACTGCCGGTGCGCTGATCAAGGGCGGTTTCGGCGATATCTACACCTGTGGCGGTGTGGAACAGGACTCCCGGCCCGTGCGTTTCCTGCACAACAAGGATCCTTACGGTGGCGGCGCTCCCTATATCGACAGCCGTCTTTCCAGCCCTGTTGAGGTTTACGGCAACCCCACCATGGTGCAGACCGCTGAGAATATCGCACAGAAGCTGGGTATTACCCGTGAAGAATGTGATGCTTACGGCTACCGTAGCCAGATGCTGGCAGCCAAGGGCTATGAGGAAGGCCTTTTCCAGGAGCACATCCTGCCCATCAGCGTTCCTCAGAAGAAGGCAGATCCCATGATCGTGGATACGGACGAAGTGTTCCGTCCCAGCACTACCCTGGAGGGCTTGGCAAAGCTGAAGCCTGTAGCCGGTGGCGTCATTACTGCCGGTAACGCCTCTCCTCTGAATGACGGCGCTGCCGCTGCTGTCATGATGGACGAGGAGCTGGCTCGTGCAAGAGGCCTGAAGCCGCTGATGCGTTTCGTGGACTATACCGTTGTCGGTGTGGATCCCCGTTATATGGGTCTGGGTCCTGTGGAGGCCATGAAGCTTTTGATGAAGCGCAATAAGATGGAACTGTCCGACCTGGACTTCATCGAACTGAACGAGGCCTTCTCCTCCCAGACTTTGGGCTGTATCCGGGAGCTGAACCTGGATATGGACAAGGTCAATATCCGTGGCGGCGCCATCGCACTGGGCCATCCCTACTCCGCAACCGGTATCAACCTGGCAGCAAAGGCTGCAGGTATCTTCAAGCGTCAGGGCGGTGAGCGCTGCGCCATCACCTTCTGCTGTGGCGGCGGTCAGGGCATTGCAGCACTGTTTGAGAATTGTGATTAAGGAGAATAGCTATGGGTGAATTTGTTAAATTTGAGGTTCAGGACCACATTGGTATCGTTACCATCGACCGTCCTCCTGTGAATGCAGTTTGTGAGTCCATCCGTTTGGACATTCGGGAGATCTTTGAATCTCTCAATACCCGCACTGATGTTTACTGCGTGATCCTCCGGGCAGAGAACAGATGCTTCTCTGCCGGTCACGATCTGAAGGAAGCCCGTATTCGCAGCAAGGATGAGCCTGATTTCCGGAGCCGTGTTGCTCCCACCATCAATGCATCCTTCGATGCACTGTATCGCTGCCGTGTTCCTGTTATCGCAGCGGTCCACGGTTATGTCATCGGCATGGGCTTTGCCTACGCAAGCCTTTGCGATATTGTGGTTGCTTCTGAGGATGCTACCTTCAACTTCCCGGAGATCTCCGTGGGTACTGTCGGCGGTCCTTTCTGGCTGAAGCGTGTTGTGCCGGATAAGGTGGCCCGTTATCACTTCTACACCGCAAAGCCCTTTACGGCAGAGGAGATGGAGCGCTGGGGCTTCATCCATAAGATCGTTCCCAAGGAGCAGCTCTTTGATGCCGCTATGGAAGTTGCTAAGGAAATTGCCAAGAATTATCCTCCTGCACTGTGGGCAACCAAGATGGTCATCACAGAGGGCGAGCTGGAGCAGTATGACGTGGTAGACCTGTCTGCCCGTATGCGCCGCCGTGGCAACGATGAGCTGCTGGGCAAGGATCCCAACCGTGCTGAGATGGGCCGTGCCAAGCTGGAAAAAAGAGAGCCGGTCTTTGATATGTCCTATATCAAGAGATGGGAGACTCTGAAATGAAAGAGTACAAGCTTTTGAAGATGGAGCGGTTTGACGACGGTGTCGTTCTCATGACCCTAAACAATCCGCCCCTGAACCTGATGAACCCTGATCTGCTGTTCGAACTGCGGGATGTATTCCAGGAACTGTCAGAGGATGAGACCATGCGCGCAGTGGTCCTTACAGGTTCTCAGAGAAGCTTTTGTGCCGGAGCAGATGTGAACAGCTTTGGCGTGTTCCCCAACAAAACCAACACCATCATCGGCCAGAGCGTATACAACAGCATCGAGTCCTGCCGGCTGCCCATCATTGCAGCCATTGAGGGTCACTGCCTGGGTGGTGGCCTGGAGCTGGCACTGTGCTGTGACATCCGCTATGCTTCTGAGACGGCCAAGATCGGTCTGACGGAAGCAAACCTGAGTCTGATCGCTGCTTACGGTGGCAATACAAGACTTCCCTGGCTCATCGGTGAGGCAAATGCCAAGCGGATGTTCTACACCGCTGCAAGACTTTCCGGTGAAGAGGCGGTCCATTACGGTGTTGCCCAGGAAGTGTATCCGCCTGAGCAGCTCATCGAGAAGGCACTGGAGCTGGCACACCTGATCGCTACCAAGGCTCCCCGGTCCATCACCGCTGCCAAGAAGGTCATGAACGGCTTCCGCCAGGATGCTTTCGCTGCCGGCATGGCAAGAGAGAACGAATGGTGCTATTATGCATCCCGGACTGAGGATTGCAAGGAAGGCATGCGTGCTCTGAAAGAAAAGCGCCAGCCGGTATTCAAGAATCGTTAACTTACGGAGGTTATGAACATGGATGAACAGCGAGTAATCCGCCTGGAGCGCAAAGGCGCTGTGGCAGTGATCTGGTTGGATAACCTGCCTCTGAATCTGCTGACACCGGATCTGCTGGGTCAGCTGAAGGACACAATGGAAGCGTTGAATAAGGACGACGATGTCCGTGCGGTAATTATTACCGGCGCAGGAGATCGGGCCTTTTCCGCCGGTGCGGATACCCGTACCTTTGGGCAGCTGCCTAAGGGCAGTAACGGCGTCTACGGCAGAATGGTCATGGATACGGTGGAAACCTCCCGCTTACCTGTGATTGCAGCCATTGGCGGCTACGCGCTGGGCGGCGGTCTGGAGCTGGCACTGTCCTGCGACATTCGCATTGCCAGTGAAGACGCAAAGCTTGGCCTGACGGAAGCCAATCTTGGTTTGATCGCCGGCTATGGCGGTGCAACCAGACTCCCCTGGCTGATTGGGGAAGGCAATGCCAAGCTGATGATCTACTCTGCGGATAAATTCTCTGCCCAGGAGGCCAAGGAACTGGGCGTGGTTCAGTTTGTTGTTCCCAAGGAAGAACTGATGGACCGGGCTATGGCACTGGCAGAGAAATTCGCCTCCAAGGCGCCTCGCTCCATTACAGCTTCCAAAGAGATCTTCCATGCTGCCCGGCAGGGTGTTGTGGCACCCAGCTTCCGCCAGGAATATATCAGCGGCGGACTGGTTCGCGGCTCTGAGGATGCAAAGGAAGGTGTCCGGGCTTTGCGTGAAAAGCGTCAGCCTGTGTTTAAAAATAGGTAATTCAAAGAAGGAGTTTTTATTATGAAGAATTTGAACGGTAAATATTGTATCGTTACCGGTGCCGGTAAGGGCATTGGTGCAGCTATTGCAAAGCGCTTCCTGGCAGAGGAAGCAGCAGGCGTTGCCATCCTGGAGTGGAATGGCGAGCTGGCTGAGCAGACCGCAAAGGAACTGGACCCCACCGGCAAGAAGGTCATCGCTGTGAAGTGTGATGTTTCCAACGATGAGCAGGTCAAGGCTGCTGTAGAGCAGGTCAAGGCTACATTTGGCCGTATCGATGTCCTGGTCAACAATGCCGGCATCATCCGCGACCGGATCTTCCACAAGATGAGCGATGATGACTGGTACTCCGTTATCAATGTCAACCTGAACGGCATCTACCTGATGTGTAAGTATGTTGTGCCCATGATGCGTGAGCAGGAGAGCGGCTCTATCGTCAACATCTCCTCCACCTCTCTGATGGGCAACCCCGGTCAGGCAAACTACGCTGCTACCAAGGCTGGCATGCAGGGCTTCACCCGCACCATGGCTAAGGAGCTGGCCCGTAAGAAGGTCCGCATGAACTGCGTAGCCCCCGGCCATATCGACACGGAGATGATGCGCTCCATCGGTGAGGAGAAGTTTGCTGCTTCTGTTGCCCGTCATCCCATGAAGCGTATGGGCACCCCTGATGAGCTGGCTGCTGTTGTTACTTTCCTGTGCACCGACGATGCAAGCTGGGTCACCGGTCAGACCATCGTTGCCAGCGGCGGATCTCTGTGCCTGTAATTCCGTACTTTAAGGGGCTTGCTTTGCAAGCCCCTATTACCCCTTTTAGGAGAGAAACATGATCCAGGATATCAAGCCTTATTTAGAGCAAGTAAAAGGAAATACATGGTGCATCGTTACCGGATATGCCAGGATCCCGATGTATCAATTGGATGAAACCAGAGTCATTATGGTAGATTCCGGTGTCCCTGATGATGGAAAAGGAATTTTGGAGTTGCTGGAGGAAAACCGACTCCGGGTGGTGGCAGTTTTGACGAGCCATACGCATCCGGATCATGCTGGCAATCACAGACTGCTGCAGAATCATTTCGGCGCAAGGGTCTATATGACACCTTTGGCAAAAGCAACCATGTCCGATCCCATGTCTATGTATGCGATTCTGGGCACCAAGGCGGGATATCACAAGTCCATCAATCGCTTGGGTGAGGGCGTGCGAACAGATGTGGTCTTACCCTGGGAGGATGGAGAGGTTTCTGTAGAGGGAGCAGTGTTCCGCTATATTACCACTGCGGGACATTGTGCGGAGCATCTGTGTTTTATCACACCGGACAATGTTGCGTATTTGGGCGATGCGATTTTGTCACCAAAACTGATTCAATCCATCCGTCTGCCGTACTGTGCATGCCTGGAGCCGTATATGGAGGCCTTGGGCAGAATTGAGCAGTTGAATTGTGATAAATACATTCTTGCCCACAACAGTATAGAGGAAGATGCCCGGGAAATTGTCCGCATTACACGGGAAGTGCTGGAGCAGCGCCTGAACACGCTGGAGTCACTGGCGGAAACACCGGTGACGATCGATGAACTTGTAAGAAAGTTTCTGATACACACCAATGCAGATCTGACTTCCTGGAGATCTGTAAACGGTGTTGGATTCAATGCAAAAACCTTCACCGGATATCTGGTGGATCATGGGCGTCTGAAATTTGTTTTGGAAGACGGCATAATGAAATACGTTAAGAATCAGGAAAACAATGGAGGAAATACATGAATAAACCATTAAGCGGTGTGCGAGTGGTAGAGCTTGCGACCTTTGTTGCTGGTCCGTCCTGCGGGCGACTTTTGGCTGATTTGGGTGCTGAGGTCATCAAGATCGAGCATCCCAAGGGAGACTCCTGGCGCCTGTCGGCAAAGGGCTATAAATCCGGTGTATTCACCGATGATCACAACCCTGTATTTGATCTTTACAACAGCGGAAAAACCCACATCTCTCTGAACCTGAAAAGCTCGGAAGGTATGGATGCATTCCATAAGCTGATGGAGACAGCTGATGTCTTCGTTACCAATACCCGTCCCGCAGCGCTGGGACGTTTGGGAATTTCCTATGAACAACTGAAGGAGCGCTATCCCCGTCTGATCTATGCCATTTTGCTTGGCTACGGTGAGAAAGGACCGGATGCGGAAAGACCGGCCTTCGATACCACTGCCTTTTGGTCAAGAAGCGGCTTCCTGCGTGACCTGACCACCTTGAGTGATGGCGAGTATTATCCTGTATCGCCTCCCTTTGGCGTGGGCGATACCTTCACAGGCTACCTGCTGATGGGACAGATCTGTGCAGCCCTGTATCACCGCAAGGAGACCGGCAAAGGAGATTGTGTTCGCTCCGGTCTGTATCACAATGCTATTTTCGGCATGGGCACTATGAATATCATCACCCAGGACCCCAATCCCCAGATCTTCCCCCGGAGCCGTGTGGAACGGGGTGGCCCCGGTGGCACCTATCGCTGCTCGGATGGTGAGTGGGTATATATTTCCGTCAGTACGATTTCGGCGACCCTCCAGGCAATGAGCAATGCCATTGGGCAGCCGGATCTGCCTAAGGATCCCAGATTCAGTGGGTGGGAGGCCTTCAAGCAGAACAAAACGGTGCTTTATGAGATCTTCCGGGATGCCTTCCTGGAAAAACCCAGCAGCTATTGGCTACAGAAGGCTACGGAGTTTGATATCGCCATGACCCGGCTGAACCACTTTAGCGAGATCCACAAGGATGAGCAGGCCTGGGCCAACGGCTATCTGGAAAATGTGGAATTTGCCGATGGAACGGTGGGTGTTATGCCCAGCAGCCCCATCGAGATGGATTCCGTGGGCGAATTGAAAACAAGACCTGCCCCCGGTGTGGGCGCTGATACTGTGGCAGTTCTGCAGCAGCTGGGTTATACCCAGGAGCAGATCGCTTCCATGCGCGATTCCGGCGCAGTTTTTGTCGGCTAAACAAAATCAGAAAATCCGCCATTGGGAAAAATCCCAATGGCGGATTTTATCAGCACTTTTTCATCAGGCGGATGTAGAATTCCACAGCCCGGGAGATGGATTCCAGGCGGATCTTCTCGTTGTTGCCGTGGATGCTTTTGCGCTCTTCAGCGGTCATATCCATGGCGGAGAACCGGTACACATGGTTGCTCAGATCCCGGTAGTGGCGGGAATCGGAGCACTGCACCATGAGATACGCGGAGACGATGCATCCGGGCCAAGTCTCAGCTACCGCACCGGCAACCTTATCCCAGCTTTCGCAGTTTGTCTCGGAGATGGGGCTGGGCTCGAAGCTTTCCAGCACCGTGATCTCCACGGAATCGTCATTCACCGTTTTCTTGAGGTAGGCAGTTGCAGAGGCTACGGAATCTGCCGGGTTCAGCCGCATATTGCTGATGAGACTTGCCTCGGCAGGCAGTACATTTCGTGCGTTGCTGCCGGACATCATGGTAAATGCGGTGGTGGTGCGTACCAGCGCATTCATTTCACCGCCGCCGGAGCGGCAGATCAGATCCAGCACCGGCCGGAACAGCCAAAGATTTGCAAAAACCAGCCGCAGAGCGAAGGAGGAGTGACGGCCCAGGGTGTCAAACATTTCCGCAGCCGGCTTGGTCAGGTGCATTTTAAAAGGATGCTCCACAATGCGCCGGCAGGCGGATGCCAGGGTGGTAACGGGGGTCTTGGGCAGGGGAGCAGATGCGTGGCCTCCGCCGGAGCGGACGGTGTAGCGGACATTCATCATGCCCTTTTCCGCAATGCCTACCATTGCGCAGGGCTTTTTGACACCGGGGAACACATTTTCCACCACGGCACCGCCTTCGTCCACCACCAGTGCCGGCTGGATGCCGTGGGTCTGGAAATATTGGACGATATTGGCAGCTCCGGCTCCGTTGACCTCTTCACCACCGGAAAATGCAAAATAGATGTCGTTTTCCGGGACGAAGCCCTTGCCGATGAGGTAATTGGCAGCGCTGAGAATGCCATTGAAGGTCACCTTGGTGTCCAGTGTGCCCCGCCCCCAAAGAATGCCGTCCTCGATAATACCGGCAAAGGGAGGCTTGTCCCAGCTGTCTTCGTTAACAGGCACAACATCGTAGTGCGCCATCATAACACTGGGTGCGCGCTCGGACTTGCCGGGCCAGCGAAGCAGAAGTGCCCGGTCCGGCAGCTCCTGGAAGGAGCAGGATTCAAAGACACGGGGATACAGACCCGGCAGCAGATTGATGAGCTTCTGGAATTCCTGTGCATCCTCCATGGCGGGATCGTTATAGGAAATGGTCTTGCACTGCACCAGCTGCTGCAGCGCTGCAACGGCTTTTTTTTGGTCAAACTTCAGCGCTTCCGGCTGACTTTCCGGCTGGGGCTTCGGTGTAAAGCAAAGGGTCCGAATCAGAAGAACGGCAAGTAAAAGAAGAAAACCGCCCAGCAGAATATACCCAATCATCACAGAACACCCCGCTTATACAGGATCCTGGCAACACCGATGGTGAGCAGGGCGGAAACCGGGACCATGATACCCACAGTACCGGAATTGAGGGCAGGCACAAAGATAAACAGGACCAGCATCAAAAGCACCGGTGCAACAGCGATCTTCCAGTTCTTGGATACAAATGCAACGCCAAGACCGCCAAACAGGGCGGGCAGGATCTGATCAAAGGCAGGCTGCAGTGCCGGGGCTTGCAGGATCGGGGTCAGAGGAACGATCAGTACCACACCGATGATAATGATCACGGTGGTGACGATGCTGGAAACTGCGATGGCAATGGTGGAGACCACTTCGCCTTCTTCGGAATTGGCGCTGACACCGTTCTGCTCCAGGGCATTCAAAGCACAGGGAAGCTTCAGGTTGGAAATATTACCGGTAACAAAGCTTAAATAAGAGCCGCCTGCACCCAGCATGGGAACGAAGGTCACCGTTTCAATGGCACCGACAGCCCAGTACATGGGGGCGGTGGCCAAAAGACCCACCAGCAGGCTGTTCCAATCCGGCATGGTACCAAAGATAGCGCAAACCGCAACGGGGAAGGCCAATAAAAGCACCATAACGCTTAAGTTCCAGATCCGTCCGTCCCGATGGACGCTGTCCATATAAGAAAGAGATTTTTTCATTTTCAGCACCTCCTTAGCCCAGCCATGCGGTGATGGGAATGGCAGCAGCCATACCCAGGATCAAGCTGATGGGCAGGGCGTACTCACTGAGCCACTTTAGCTTGGGCTTGCGCATCAAAAGACCGCAGATCACCATGACCAGCGCGGAAACACCCATCACGCACACCGGGATCAAGCCGGAGGTGGCGGTAAACTGCAGAGCTTCTCCGTCTTTCATAACTGTGACCATGCCGTTGGTATCTGCACTCCACAGCCGGGAGACGTCGCAGAACACAAAGCCCAGGAAGGCAGCAATCATGCCGATGAACAGAGAATTAGAGAAGGTATCTGCCCATTTTGCATCCCGGTTAGCCAGGGACTTCATGCCGCTTTGCAGCTTCTTGCCGATCACCGGCACCAGCCAAATGCCCAGCATGATGCTGACGGTCATAACTGTCAGAACATTGACATACTGCTGCGCGTTCAGATCACCGGAGCCCAAAGTCTCACCCATGGCGCTCAATGCATTGGTGGCGGCAACGGTTTCATAGCTCATAGAACCCACGACACTGAGCCGAAGCCAGGGAAGGGGCAGACCCAGGGTCTTGCTCAGCACCATAACGCTGATAACGATGGCCACAGCCGGTGCAATGGTAAAGATACCGGCAGAGATCATGGTCTTTCGGATCTTGCTTTGGTCCATGCCAAGCTGCTTGCTGCGCCGCAGGGCCTTGATCAGAAAGAATACAGACTGACCCAGGACCACCGCAACGAGGATCCCTGCCAGGATATACAGCAGGGGATGGTTTACGCTGAATTCCATAATAGCACCTCCATAATTACATGATTTGATTATATCATACAAGATCCTCCAAAACAAGCAAAATGCAGGAAAGCCGGCCATGCACAGATGCCCATGGGTAAGCATAATCAAGGAAGAGAAATAAAAACCCTGTATGCATCGCTTCCTGCAAAAGGGGCTTGTGCAGGAGACACAAAACTGCAAGGGAATATTCATTGTATTTTTACAGAATTACAGTTGACTTTTGGGATTGTCGGTGGTAGAGTATCGATAACGGCTAATCGATATGCGGAAATCGATAGCGGAAAATCGAAATCAAACGGCCAAAAGGAAAGGTGATTTTCAATGAAAAAGCAATATGCACCCGTAACCAATGTGGAGCAGCTGGAGGCAGCCCTTCAGCGGTGCAGAGAGGCGCAGGCGAAGTTTGCGACCTTCACACAGGAGCAGGTGGACAAAATCTTCCTGGAAGCTGCCATTGCAGCCAATAAGGCGCGTATCCCTCTGGCACAGCTTGCTGTGGAGGAGACCGGCATGGGTGTGGTGGAGGATAAGGTGATCAAGAATCACTATGCCTCGGAATATATCTACAACGCTTACAAGCATGAGAAGACCTGCGGTGTGTTGGAGGAAGACCCCTCCTTCGGCATTCAGAAAATTGCAGAGCCCATCGGTGTGGTTGCTGCGGTGATCCCCACCACAAACCCCACCTCCACTGCGATCTTTAAATCGCTGATCTGCCTGAAGACCCGCAACGGCATTTTGATCAGCCCCCATCCCAGAGCCAAGGCGGCTACCATTGCTGCGGCAAAGGTGGTCCTGGAGGCAGCGGTGGCGGCTGGCGCACCGGAGGGGATCATCGGCTGGATCGACCAGCCTTCTCTGGAGCTGACAGCCAAGGTTATGCAGGATGCAGATCTGACCCTGGCTACCGGTGGACCCGGCATGGTCCACTCGGCCTATTCCTCCGGTAAGCCTGCGCTGGGTGTGGGCGCCGGCAATGTGCCTGCCATCATCGACGACAGTGCTGATATTTTGATGGCGGTATCCTCCATCATTCATTCCAAGACCTTCGATAATGGCATGATCTGCGCATCTGAACAATCTGTGATCGTCATGGATAAGGTCTATGATGCTGTGCGCCAGGAGTTTGCTGACCGTGGCTGTTATTTCCTCAACGAAGAAGAGAAGGAGAAGCTGCGGGCAGTGATCCTGGTCAATGGGGCGCTGAACGCCAAGATCGTGGGGCAAAGCGCAGTAAAGATCGCGCAATTGGCAGGTATTACAGTTCCGGACACCACGAAGATCCTCATCGGTGAAGTGGACAGCGTAGACCTTGCAGAGCCCTTCGCCCATGAGAAGCTCTCTCCTGTGCTGGCAATGTACCGGGCGAAGGAGTTCGAAGAAGCGCTGGACAAGGCGCAGCGTCTTTTGGAGGACGGCGGCTACGGTCACACAGCAGCGGTTTATTTGAGCACCCGCACGGAAAGCGAAAAGCTGGACCGGTTCTCCCGTCGCATGAAGGCATGCCGCATTTTGGTGAACACCCCTTCTGCCCAGGGCGGCATTGGTGATCTGTACAATTTCCGGCTGACCCCGTCTCTGACCCTGGGCTGCGGCAGTTGGGGCGGCAACTCCGTTTCGGAGAATGTGGGTGTGCGTCACCTGCTGAATGTGAAAACAGTGGCAAGACGGAGGGAGAATATGCTTTGGTTCCGTGCACCTGAAAAGGTATATTTCAAGAAAGGCTGTCTGCCGGTGGCAATGGAAGAGCTGGCAGGGAAGAAAAAGGCCTTTATCGTTACAGATACCTTCCTGTATCAAAACGGCTACACCAAGCCCGTTGAGGAAAAGCTGGATGCCATGGGCATCACCCATACGGTATTTTATAATGTAGCCCCGGATCCCACCCTGGCCTGTGCCCGGGAAGGTGCAGAGGCAATGCGTTCCTTCCAGCCGGACCTGATCATTGCGGTGGGTGGTGGCTCTGCCATGGATGCCGGCAAGATCATGTGGGTTTTGTATGAGCATCCGGATGTGGACTTCCAGGATATGGCAATGCGGTTCGTGGATATCCGCAAGCGTGTGTACGGCTTCCCCAAGATGGGCGAAAAGGCATACTTTGTTGCCGTTCCCACCTCTGCCGGTACCGGCTCTGAGGTGACACCCTTCGCGGTGATCACTGATGAGAAAACCAATGTAAAGTACCCCCTGGCGGACTATGAGCTGATGCCCAAGATGGCCATTGTGGATGCAGATATGATGATGGATGCCCCCAAGGGTCTGACCGCAGCATCCGGCATCGATGCTGTGACCCACGCGCTGGAAGCCTATGCATCCATGCTGGCAACAGACTATACCGACGGCTTGGCACTGCGCAGCCTGAAGCTGGTCTTTGAAAACCTCCCCAAGGCATATGACAACGGTCCCAATGAGCCCCGGGCAAGAGAAAATATGGCCAATGCAGCCACAATGGCGGGCATGGCGTTTGCCAACGCGTTTCTGGGCATCTGCCACTCCATGGCGCATAAGCTGGGTGCGTTCCACCATCTGCCCCACGGTGTTGCCAATGCGCTGCTGATCTGCGAGGTGCTCCGGTTCAATGCGGCAGAGGTTCCTGCCAAGATGGGCACCTTCTCTCAGTACGATCATCCCCATACCCTGGAGCGGTACGCTCAGGTGGCGGACTACCTGGGATTGGGCGGCAAAACCGATGAGCAGAAGCTGGAGAAGCTGATCGACGCACTGGAAGCGCTGAAGAAGCGGGTGGGCATCAAGGCAACCATCCGGGAGTACGGCATCGACGAGGAGGACTTCCTGAAGCGCTTGGACGAAATGGTTGAACAGGCCTTTGACGACCAGTGCACCGGCGCTAACCCCAGATATCCGCTTATGAGCGAGATCAAGCAGATGTACCTGAATGCCTACTACGGCAAATAAATGCAAATAAAAATTTCCGGAATGACACAGGTCATTCCGGAAATTCATTTATGCTTCTGTGTAAACAATCTTGCCGTCTACAATGGTCATGTGGGCGTGGGCACCGATGGTGGTCAGGGGATCTGCGGTCCAAATGACCACGTCGGCATCTTTGCCTACCTCCAGGCTGCCTACCCGGTGGGAGACCTCCAGTACTTCCGCGGGGTTAATGGTAATGGCTTTCCAGGCCTCCTCCATGGGCAGACCTGCCTGGGCAGCCAAACCGGCACATACAGGCAGGTTTTCAATGGCAGTGACGGGAGCGTCGGTGACGATGCACACCTTTACACCGGCCTTATGCAGAATACCGGCGGTTTCGTTGGTATTGTTTTTGATCTCCGGCTTGCTCTTGCCCATATTGATAGGACCGACCAGAGCAGGGTAGTTTTCCTCCGCCAGCTCATCTGCGATCCGGGCACCCTCGGTGCAGTGATCCAGGGTCAGCTTCAGATCGAACTCCTTGGCGATTCGGATGGAGGTGAGAATGTCATCCGCCCGGTGTGCATGGGCCTTCAGGGGGATCTGCTTGCGCATCACCGGCAGCATGGCCTCCAGCTTCATGTCGAACTTGGGCTCTTTTCCGGCATCCTTTTCCTGTTGGTAGGCCTTGGCCTTAAACAGCAGCTCCCGGAGCATAGCAGCAGTGGCCATGCGGGTCTTGGGTGCTTTTTTGTTCTGACCGAAGGCGCTCTTGGGGTTTTCACCGAAGGCGCACTTCATAGCGGCAATGGGACGAAGCACCATCTTGTCAATGCGCTTGCCCACCGGCTTGGTCACCAGGAAGGTGCCGCCTACGATGTTGGCGCTGCCGGGGCCTGCGCACACGGTGGTAACACCGCCGCGAATGGCGTCCTGGAGCATCCCGTCGAAGGTATCAAAGCCGTCGATGGCACGCATATGGGGTGTGATGGGGTCAGAGGATTCGTTGTAGTCCGCACCTTCCCAGCGCAGACCCTGACCGTGTACACCCATGTGGCAGTGGGCTTCCACGAAGCCGGGGGTCACCAGCCGTCCCTCTGCATCAATGATCTGCGTGCCCTGGGGAGCATCCAGCTGCGCACCGATGGCAGCGATCTTGCCATCATCTCCCAGGAGAATGCAGCCGTTTTTCAGCTCGTCTCCTACAATGGGCTTAATGTGTCCGTTTTTGATAAGAAGCATAATTTCTACCTCCGTTGTTTTTTGCTATCATAGCATACAGGGCAGGCGAATGCAAGGAAAGCAACCCAGATTTTGCTTGCAGTATGAATTGCCGGATGCTATAATGAAAGCATCAAAAAAGAAAACGGAGGGATCACTATGGGTTCAGCAATCAAAGCGATGGGTATTATTTTGGCGGTAGTACAGGGCCTTGCGGTTTTGATCGGAGCCGTCAGTATGGGCTTTGTCGGGGTCATTGTTATTATGATAGGCGGATTTGCGATCCTGTTGAGTACCCTGATCATCATTGCTATAGGCGAAACGCTGGATAATACCGAGTATTTGCGCGCAGCGATCAACACTTTAACGCACAAAATTGAACGCATGGAAAAGTCCGGTGATCCCTCTACCAGCAGCTATCCTGCCTCCAATGGATCTCAGGGAGGGCGTTCCATCCCTGCCTGGCAGCGGGTAGAGATGGAGCAGCAGAAGAAGCAGCAAGAGCAGCAACAGCAGCAGTAATTATATGCAGCAGGGCAAGGTGCGTTGCCCTGCTGTTTTTTGTTGTGCGCACAAATTCCCGTTTATCGAGCAGTTTGGGCAAAAACAAGAAACCTACCAGAGGTGTCATTCTGAGCCAGCGTAGCGAGCCGAAGCATCCGTTTCCCAGCATAATTTCTCTTGGTTCACAACATTTGTAAAAGAACGGATCCTTCGACGCCGGCTTCGCCTTCGCTCAGGATGACAGAGGTTTCGATAATCGCAACAGCTTGATAAACCGGAATATAATCTGTCTTTTGGATGCGGAAATAAATTCTGCGGATTGTCTGAAAATACGCAGAAATTTTTGCGATTTTTTCTAAAAAATATGTTGACAAAACAGCCAAATGGTGGTATTATAATCGAGCGCGTGTAGGCGAAGTCTGCGCTGCGCACTGCGATGATGCAGGAGATTGCGTTGAAAGACGGTAACTTCTGCGGAGTATGTCCGGTCATCGGGCGGCTGAATTGCTTCTGTTTAGCGCTGCGTATATCGCTGCGGCAGGAGGAAGGTCGGCCTTGCGTCGGCCATTTTTCTTGGCTCGGAATGATACGCACGATAGCGTGGACAGACACTGTGAAGAAAGCTCGCAGGCAATTCACCGTACCCAGGCACCACGAAAACTGAGTACGTCAAAATCAAGGAGGAAACAAACCATGGCAAACCAGGAAATGATCCGCATCCGGCTGAAGGCTTATGATCATCAGCTGATCGACTCCAGCGCGGCTAAGATCGTCGAGACCGCAAAGCGCAACGGCGCTTCCGTGTCCGGCCCCATCCCGCTGCCCACCAAGAAGGAAGTCGTTACCATCCTTCGCGCTGTTCACAAGTACAAGGACAGCCGTGAGCAGTTTGAGCGCAGAACCCACAAGAGACTGATCGATATCCTCAACCCCAACCAGAAGACCGTCGAGGCTCTGATGAGCCTGGATCTTCCCG
>JAZSER010000053.1:0-27028 GCA_045531815.1 Faecousia sp.
CAGACGAATGTCTGCGGGGTTTCTTTCTGCGATTGACGAAGCTGGAAAAATAGAGTATTCTAATAAAAAACAAAAAGGTGGTGGGCAAATGAAAAAGGTCTTCAGGCTGCTTTTGTGCATTTCCCTGCTGTTGTGTATAGCGCTGGCTGTACCGGTGCATGCTGCGGAGGCAGCACCTGTTTCCTCCTTTGCCTATGACCTCCGGGACGGGAAACTGATCCTGAACAGCTATATTGGCAGCAATTCCACTGTGGTGGTGCCGGGTACTTACCGGCTGGATGGGGTGTCCTATCCTGTGGTTTTGAATGCGGAAACCGTATTTGCAGAGCATACCGGGATCCGGTCGGTTACCCTGGGGCAGGGTGTTACATTTCTGGACCATACCATGTCCGGACTCTTTTATGGCTGCAGCAGTCTGCGTTGGGCGAATCTGAGGGAAGTGGATACTTCAGATATTTCGGATATGTCCTATTTGTTCTGCAAGTGCAGCAATCTTACCGCAGTGGATATGTCCGGGCTGAACACGGCGAAGGTTTCCTCCATGACGGGTATGTTTTACGAATGCAAGTCCCTGGAAGAGATTACCGGCTATGGGCAGTGGGATACAAGCTCCCTGGTGGAAATGGATTATATGTTTGCGTCCACAGCATCCCTTCGCAAATTGGACCTGCGCAGCTGGTCTTTGGAAAATCTTCAGAATTCCGGCTGGTGCTTCCAGACCTCCGGTGTCAGAGAATTGCTTCTGCCGGAGAACATTGCGGTGATCAGTGCCGGCTTTTTTAACCATGTTGTCAATTACGACAAATCTTTCTTTACCGTTCCTTCCGGGGTGAAAGAGATCGGCTATGCCCACACCTTTTATGATTTTGGTACCGGTGCGTTTCAGGAGTTCCGGGTGGCAGAGGGGAACAGGGCCATTCAGAGCCTGGATGGGATCCTCTATACAGCCGATGGCAAAAAGCTCCTTGCCGTCCCCCGGGCAAAGACCTTTTCTGACGGGGTATATGAGATCCCGGAGGGGGTGACCTTCCTGGGAGAGCTGAGCTTTTCCCGGAATTATAATATTCGCAAGGTCATCTTGCCGGACAGCTTCCGGCTTAGAATGGTAGAGCTGTATGATCCGGAATATATTATTTTTGAGGACACGGGAAATATCAACCGTGGATTGAATCTGAATATCGCCATTTATGCCTATACCGGAGTGACGGAATATGCGGTGAAGCCCAGCAATCCCAACTATCAAAGCCGGGACGGTATCCTTTATTCCAAGGATATGACCCAGCTCCTGGCTGTGCCGACCCGCTACGAAGGAAAGCTATCCATCCCGGAAGGGGTCGCCCAATGGCAAGCCGGTGCTATGTGGTGTGCCGGAGATACCCTGGTTGCCCTTATGAGGGGCTGCGAAGGAGTTTCTATACCGGCATCTATGGTGTCCATTGCCCCGGACCAGCTGGATAAGCTGAATCGTCTGCACAGTAAGTTTGATGCATTTACTATCACGGTAGATCCGGAGAATCCTGTGTATTATCTTGGCTCCACCGGAAAGCTGATGCAAAAGCCGTTGCTTGCAGATGCGCAGATCACGATGCCGGCGGACACGCTGGTGTATACCGGTAAGCCTTTGATGCCCAAACCGGAGATCAGATACAACGGAACTCTTTTGGTAGAAGGAACGGACTATACGCTGTCCTATGCAAACAATACCGACGCAGGCACTGCCTGGGTCCGGATCGATGCAATGGGAATGCTCTATGGCAGTGCAGAGTGCACCTTTTCCATTGAGCCGGCAGCCCCGGTGGTGATCCCACCCAAATCGGTGCAGGCGGTGTATGGACAACAGCTGAAGGAACTGCCCATGCCGGAGCATATGACCTGGACCGAGCCGGAGCAAATTGCCGATGCGGTGGGGAAGCATGTATACACTGCTGTCTATGACAGAAAGGATCCCAATTTCCAACGGATTTGTGATATAAAGGTTACGGTGCAGGTGCTTCCCAAACCCTTGACACAAGAGAATGTCCGGATGGAAAAAGTTGCATTTTTGCAATGGCCTGCTGCCAAAATATTGCCAACGGTGCAAGACGGAGAAACGGTTCTTTCCGAAGAGGAATACACGCTGAGCTACGCAAATACCCACTTGTACGGGCGTGCTTCCGTGCGGATTCAGAGCGTTCCCGGCGGGAACTATGCGTTTAACTTGCAGATCGACTATCTGATCCTTCCCGGACCGGTTGAGCTGACACTGGTGCTGCTTCTTCTGTGGGTGCTGACCACCGGCCGAAGCATCCGGAAGCAAAGACGCGCATCAGCCGTAGAAAAACCGAACGGTCAGGGACGCGGTGATGAACCCGGCCAGATCAGCCAGTAAAGCCGCAGGGATGGCGTAGCGGGTCTTACGGATCCCGGCTGCACCAAAATAGACGCTGATCACATAAAAGGTGGTCTCGGTAGAACCCAACATAACGGCAGCTGTTCTGCCGATGGTGGAGTTGACACCGTGTGTCACCATCAGCTCAGAACCTACAGCCAATGCGGCACTGCCGCTGATGGGGCGGATCAGCACAAGCATTGCGGTTTCTGGTGGAATTCCGAAAAACTTAAGAAGGGGCGCAAACAGATCACTGATGATGCTGATGGCCCCCGAAGCGCGAAGCATGGTGACAGCGGTGAGCAGCAGGACCAGCGGGGGAATGAGGCTGAGCAAAAGCTTCAGACCGTCGGCAGCACCGCTGAGTAAAAGCTCGTATGTGTTTTCCCGCTTCCCCAAAGCGACAGCCGATGCCGCCAGCAGAAGCAGCGGAACGATATAATCCGTCATTTGCCAAGCACCTTTCCCAGTATCCATGCCGCTGACAGCCCCAGGGCTGCAGCGCACAGGCTGGTGACCCATACTGCCGGAAGAATATCGAAGGGTGTCTCACAGCCCAGAGCAGTACGCATAGCGGCAACGCCTGTGGGGATCAACTGAATAGAGGCGGTGTTAAGGACAACGAGCCTGCATAGCTCGTCGCCGGCAACACCGCCTTTTTCGTTTGCTGCCAGCATTTTTGCAGCCTGAATGCCCATGGGAGTTGCCGCGTTTCCGAGACCGAATACATTGGCGCAGATGTTGGCGCTGAGGCAGCCGGCAAGCGCAGGATCCCGGGTGACGGAGGGGAACAGCTGATTCAGGACCGGCTTTAAAAGCCTGGAAAGAAGCGCGGTGAAACCTGCCTTTTCCATCAGCTTCCCAACACCGGACCAAAGGCAAAGAGAACCCGAAAGGCTGACCGCCAGAGTAATACCGGCCTGCGCACCCTGGGGGATCGCAGCTGCCAGCGCAGAGCCGTTTCCGAGAACGATCGCCGCAATCAGTGAGATCCCGGTGATCCCGGTGAATATCCAACTCATGATCATATGCATCCCTCCGTAGTGCACTGTATGCAGCCTTTGGCGGATGCATACCTTCCCGGAGGGGAAAAAGCCCAATGGGAATTGACATATCCTACTGTTTTCGCTTATACTGATATCGGTGATGATTTATGTATATCAATAAGATCCAGTACCGTTGGCGCCGGGAAGCCGGGGCGGACATTCAGGGACCGGTATGGAAGTATTATAACCTTTTCTGCTTTCCTGAGCCTGTAGAGGTAAATGTGGACGGTGTGAAGATCCGCACCCGAAACAATGCCTGTATTTTTACAGAGCCAAAGCATCCCCGGGGGTTCTGTTTCCCGCAAGAAACCCGTATACACTGGTTGCATGCTTACCGGAATATAGAGGACCTGCTCCGGGTGTATGAGATCCCGCTCAACTGCGTTTTCTACCCGGATGACCCGGAGCTGGTGGCGGAGCTGTTTCACAAGATCCGATATGAGTTTATTTCCACAAGACCCCACCGGGACCGGATGCTTGCAGCCTACACCCAGGCGCTGGTTATAGCGCTGTCCCGGGGTGAGCATGCCGAAGAGGCGGGAATGCAGAGCGCAGGTGCAGCCAACAGGAAGCTGCGACAGCTGCGCGATGAAATGTTGTCCCGACCGGAGGAAAAGTGGTCTGTGCAGGAAATGGCACAGCGCCTGTGTATAAGCCCATCCCGGCTGCATACAGTTTATAAAAATGCCTTTGGAGTGTCTCCTATGAAGGATGTGATCCGGGGAAAGATCGACTATGCCAAATCCCTGTTGGTACTGGATCAACAAATTACCCTTTCGGTGGTTGCAGAAAAGCTTGGTTATACCAATCAGTACCACTTCATTCGGCAGTTTAAAGAGGTAACAGGAATGACCCCGGGCGCATACAGAAACAAGAACCGATGAAAAATCTCCCTTGCACGCTTTTGGTGCAAGGGAGATGATTTTCATTAAGGTGCAGTGGTAAATGCGGAGGGGGTTACCTCCCAGGGGTTTTCCAATGCGTTGTTGACACACTCGATGATCACCTGACGGTCCGTATCGGTCAGATACTGCAGCGTGGGCAGATCCGGTGAGTTGATCGGTCCGAGGTTGATCTCGGTCAAAGGCTTACCGGTGAGAGTAGCGTACATGGTGTAACCGGCAATGATTCTACCCAAATTGTTCAGATGGTAGGTGTCCTTTGTCAGTGTATCTCCGAAATAGCTGGTACGGGCATTCTGAATTGCGGTACCGGTGGGGATGATGGCGCAGAAGTCGGTACGGGGTACGACCTTGACATCTACACAGTTCAGGATCGCGTTGTACATTGCCATCTGATCACGCTTAAAGGTGTCAACAAATACCTTCTGGGTGGAATCGCCTTGATAAGCCCAGGTCATATTCCAAATGTATTTTGCATCCGGGTTAGAAATTCTGGGAGTTACATATGCCATCAGCTGGTCAATGTAATCCTTATAGCTGGACAGGATGGGGGACTGTGCTGCACTTTGCTGCACAAAGATAATATCCCAGTACTCGTCGTCCAGTGCATATTCCAGAGAGGTCTCGTATCGGGTGGTCCATTTACCGGTGCTGGTCTTAGTGTAGTCATAAATGCCAATGCCGTCATTCATATTTGTGACATGCTTTTCGAGGGTGCAGCCGCTGGCATAAGCTCTTGCTACAGTTACATTCTCCATACCTTCGGCAGTGGCGATCTGCTGGAAGAACTGCGTTGTGTTCAGACCAAAGCTGCTGGTGATGGCAAGGACTCTGTAGGAATTGTCCTCACGGGTGACCCATGCCTTGTTGATGCTGTCAGTATCCCACTGATCAGCAATGGAACGAAAGCGGAAGTACATATCCAGAAGCGGATCTACCTGCGCTGCTTCCAGCTGAGCCACCTGCTTGTCAGCCGCTTCCATAAATGCCTGCAGACTGATGCTTTGGGTAGTGCCCATGAGCACTTCACCGCTTTTCAGCTTTGTGTAAGGCTTGGCACAGATGGGGATAGAAGCGTTTCTCAGATTTATGGATTCCGGGGAGGACTTTTTCATAATACCGGTGACCATGGAGCTGGTGATATCTGCACCTGCATTGAACTGATCAGCGGTAAAGGCTGTGTAATTGCTGTCTGATTTCAGGGTGGTTTCGTCCGGCTCTTTTGCCAGCTCGACAACGATGCCAAAGGTTTCCACCAAAGGTGCAACCTTTTCGTCACCCAGGAAGTTGCTGGTAAAGTACATGGCAGCTTCCTTGGCTCGCAGGGAGACGGAGGAGATGTCCATCTGCAGTGCGTGGAAGGAAATGCCGTCGCTTTCTTCGATCTGCATGTACTGACCCTTGGGAGTCGTCAGGCCGATCACATTGCCGGTCACAGAACCGATCCGGCCGTAATCACCGTCGCTGACGGTGTGATCATCGGTTTTGCTGTCGGATACACAGACGGTAATGCCGTCACCGGCGGTGAGGCTGTCAATATTACAGCCGTTCAGATCGATGTTGGTATTGCGGTTTACGGTAAGCGCAGCGACGCTTTTGTGCAGAACAACGATCTGCTCCTGAGTGGCAGCAGCCATTGCGGCGTCAAGGGTATCATAGATGGTGTCACCGATGGTTGCGGCAGGGGGCAGCTTGGCAACAAGATCCTTTCCGTTGGCAACCACATCCAGCTCTGCGCTGGCGATGGAAATATCGGCATTTGCGATGCTGCTGCCGTCTGCGAGATTGCCGATATCTGCACCCGCTTTGGTGTCCGCGGGCAGAGACAGGTTGACACTGCCGGTATACGCACCCTGTACGGTGAGCATGTCACCAAGCGCAACACCGGGCTCGAAGAGGATGTTATCGATAGATGTGTTGCCGGAAACGATCACCTTGCCGGCAGAGTAAACACAGGGAGCCTTCGGGGCAGTGCCGCTGGCGATCTGGGTGTTCTTGGCATTCAGAATGCCGGTAGAAGTGATGTACAGCTGACCGCCGGCAACGGCAGCAACTCCCCCGGACATGGTGCAGTCCTCCAGGTTTACAGTACCTGCGATGTACATGAGACCACCGTTTTGCAGCCGTCCGGCTCTGCTCGCCATAAATTCAAAACCGAAGTCCACATTGCGGACATTCACGGTACCACCGGCTTTGACATCAAATGCGCCCAGGGTGGTTGTGCCATTGTTGCCTTCACGGCCAATGATACGTCCGGGGCCCTGGATGTTCAGGGTACCTCCGCTGTTGACAACAATGGGCTTGTTGGCTGTATAAGCTTTGGTGTTCAGAAGTAAACAGACGGTTTTGCCTTTGGCAATGGTCTGATTTGTCATGCTTAATCCGGAATAACATGTCATGACATAGTGACCATTTGTTGCTCTTTGGGTGGAGGTGGTAATTTCCTCCCACATTACGGTCTTGTTGCAGAAGCTGCAGTATGCTTCAAACCCGACCTCTTCAGCACCGACAGGGATCACGACCATGCTCAAAAGCAGGCACAGCACGACAAAAAGGCAAGCAAATCGTTTCTTCATGTTCCTTAATACCTTTCGAAAAATTATTGTGCGGGATAGCTGGATTCAGTAACCTCCCAGGGAGTTTCCAGAGCATTATTCACACACTCAATGATAACCTGCCGGTCGGAATCTGTCAACTCCAGAATATCCGGCAGATCATAGCTGCTGATAGGGCCAAGGTTCACTTCTGTCAGGGGCTTGTCGGTGAGTGCTGCCCACAGGGTGTAGCCGGCAATGGCGCGCCCCAGATTGTTCAGATGGTAAGTGTCTTTTGTCAGATGGTCTCCGAAATAACTGGTGCGGGCATTTTGAATGGCTGTACCGGTGGGGCTGAATGCAGCAAAATCTGTGCGGGGGATGATATGCTCCTTGGTGGCGTCAAGAATGGATTGATACATAGCCATTTGGTCGCAGTTAAATGTATTGATAAACACATTTTGGGTAGAATCACTCTGATAAGCCCAGGTCATATTCCAGATAAATCTGGCGTTGGGATTGGTTTTGTTTTCCTGCAGATAGGTCATCACTTTGTCCAGATATCCTTCGTAGGTGCTGGCAATGGGTGCTGCTGCCGCGCCTTGCTGGAGATAAATGATATCCCAATCCTCGTCCTTCAGACCGTATCCCAAAGAGATATTTTCCTGCTTGACCCATTCGCCCGAGGTGTTTTTGGTGTATTGGTAGACGGCAGCATTTGTCCGTGCGTACTCGTCGTGCATCTTCAGGGAACAGCCACTGTAATACAGTCTGCCAACGACTACATTCTCTGCACCCTCTGCTTTGGCAATATCCCAGATAAACTGTGTAGTATTCAAACCGAAGCTGCTGGTAACTACCAGCATTTTCAGAGTCTTGCCATCGCAAAGGGGCGTGTCGGGATCGGAAGTGGGCTGTGTGGATGCAGTAGTTGTGGGAACTGTAGCGGCAGTACCGCCGCAGCCGCACAGACCCAGTGTAAGTAAAGACATCAGAAGTGCAATCATTCTTTTCATAAAAACCTCCTTGATAAAATATCGGATACTCCTAATTATAAATGGGAAAAGCACGGCAATCAATATACTTTCCTACTTGTAAATTGATGTATAATACTGAAACGCCCACCGGAAACCATCTGTTCCGGTGGGCGTTGTTCATTCTGACAAGCTTGCTTCGTATACAATATTTTTGGGAAGTCCCAGTGCTTCGGCCACCTGCTTCACCGCATCCTTGCGGCGCATGCCCTGGACCATCAGTGCCTGCACCCGGGCGGCAGCATCCTCTGGGGTTGCTTCCGGTTCTTCCTGGGGGGTGCAGCCTGCTACCACCAATACAAACTCGCCCTTGGGCGGCTGATCTGTGTATCGCGCAATGGCATCACCGAGGGTGGTCCGCACCACTTCCTCGTGAAGCTTTGTCAGCTCCCGGCAAAGGCTGATACTCCTGTCAGCACCGAAAACCTCTGCCATGCTTTGCAGGGTATTGAGCAGCTTGTGGGGGGCTTCATAAAAAATCATAGTCCGCTGTTCGTTTGCAAGAGACTTTAAGTGCTCCATGCGGCTTTTCTTGGCAGTGGAGAGAAACCCCTCAAAGCAGAACCGGCCGGTGGCCTGCCCGGAGATGCTCAGGGCGGTGATCACAGCGCAGGGGCCGGGGATGGCGCAAACGGTTATCCCTGCGGCAGCGCACTGCTTCACAAGATCCTCACCGGGATCGGAGATGGCGGGGCTGCCGGCATCGGAGACCAAAGCGCAGGTCTCACCGGCAAGGATTCGCGCAACGATCATTTCTCCCTTTTGTGCCTTGTTGTGCTCAAAGTAGCTGACAAGACTTTTTTTGATGCCGAGATGATTCAGAAGCTTTAAACTGACCCGGGTGTCCTCTGCGGCTATGAAGTCCGCTTCCTCCAGGGTCTGGCGGCACCGCAGGGAGATATCACCCAGGTTGCCGATCGGGGTGGGAACCAAATAAAGCATACCTGCCATGGTTCGCTCCTCCTTACAGATGGTAGATTTTTTTATAGTACGCCGTAGGCTGCCCGTCCGGGAGGAACAGACTTTCCTCCTCCCACAGAAGCCCCGGCTTGCCGCCCTTTCTGCATTGTACCAGCACCAGGGAAACGGCACTGTCTGCGCGGTGGCGCAGCAGCTGCAGCCGCTTTGGCTCAAGACCGTGGCGGCAGGCGCTGGCAAACAGTTGGGCAAGCCGCTCCGGGCGGTGGACAAGGTAAAGATCACCGCCGTATTTCAAAGCATAGGCGGCAGCCTGCATGAGATCATCCATGGAGCACAGATCGTCGTGTCGCGCATTTGCAAGGCTTTGACTTTGGAAGCCTCCGGAAAAATACGGAGGATTGGAAATGCAGCAGGAATAGCTGCCCCGCTGAATTTCGGGTGGGATGTTTTTTAAGTCTGCCCATATACTGAACAGACGGTCATCGATTTGATTGGCTTTTGCATTGTGCAGCGCAGTCAAGTGTGCCTGCTGATGGATCTCAAGACCGGTCACCCGGCAATCCGGGTATTTGGCACACAGAAGCACGCCTAAGGTTCCGCAGCCGGAGCCCAGGTCCAGGACGGTTGCGTTGCGGGGGAACTTTGTGAAGCCTGCCAGCGCAACAGAATCGGTACTGAGAGGGAATGCGCCTTCTGACAGCTCCAGGGTAAAGCCGTTGTGCAGCTGTTCCATGACTACCTCCGGAATGATAAAAAATCTGCCTGCGTACCGGCTAGCGGCCGCGCAGGCAGATTGCGGAATCGGAGAATCACTCTTCTACGATCGCTTCAACAGGGCAGTTGTCAGCGCAGGTGCCGCAGTTAACGCAGGTATCAGCGTCGATGACGTACTTGTCAGCGCCCTGGGAGATTGCCTCTACGGGGCAATTGTCAACACAGGTGCCGCAGCTGACGCAAGCGTCGGGAATTGTGTAAGCCATGATTTTCCCTCCAGTAATATGTTTTATTGCGCATCCGGATTCCGGATGCACATTTATTCTAGCACGATTTTTCAAAAATGCAATCCCTTTTTCGAAAACCGTATATTTTTTCTGCCACTTGGGAAAAATTGGCGGAAGGGGTGAGCAAATGCACTACGATACAGATGCACAGGATCTGATCTTTGCGGCAGGCAGAAAAGCCAGGGCCATGGGCCACAGCTGTGTGCGAAGTGTCCACTTGCTGCTGGCGCTGGCGCAGGAGCAGGGACTGGCAGGCAAGCTTTTGCGCCTTTCCGGAGTAGAGCCTGCAGCAGCGGAATCCGTTGCTGCGGTGCTGTATGGTGTGGGAACACCGGGGCTGCCGCTTCCCCAGGGGTTTTCGGAAAATGTCCGGGCCATACTGCGCGGGGCACGTCGGGAGGCAAAAGCCCTGCGCGCACCACAGGTGGAAACGGTGCATATCTTATTGTCACTGCTGCGCAGACATGGCACTTCCTCCGAAGTGATCCTGGCGCTGAGCAATGTGGATGCGGAAGAGATGTTCAGCTATATTGTGGACCACTTGCGGTGGACTCCGGGAGAACCGGTAAAACAGACATGGGGGGCAGGAAACTTGAAGCTATTGGAACAGTTTGGAGAAGACCTTGTGGCAAAGGCCGGATACATGGACCCGGTGGTGGGACGGGATACGGAGATCGAGATGGTGATCGGCATTCTTTGCAGGCGGAACAAAAACAATCCGGCGCTGATCGGAGAGCCGGGTGTCGGCAAGACAGCCATTGCAGAGGGACTTGCGCAGCGGATCGCCCAGGGCAACGTGCCGCCACAGCTGAAGGAAAAGAAGCTTATCAGCCTGAATATGGCCAATCTGGTAGCGGGGACAAAGTACCGGGGAGAGTTTGAAGAACGCCTGCGGGATGTGCTGGCAGAGATCAAGCGCAACGGGGATATTATTCTGTTTATCGACGAAATGCATACCATCGTGGGGGCGGGCGCGGCAGAAGGGGCAATCGATGCATCCAATATTCTGAAGCCTGCCTTGGGCAGGGGAGAGCTTCAGGTCTTGGGCGCGACAACCTTGGGGGAGTACCGAAAGTGCATTGAAAAAGACCCGGCACTGGAGCGTCGTTTTCGTCCGGTGACGGTCAGTGAACCGGACGCAGAGGCAACAACGCAGATCCTGCGGACGCTGAAGCCGGCTATGGAACGGCATCACCGTCTTCGGATCACAGAAGAGGCGCTGACAGAAGCGGTCCGTCTGTCTGTTCGGTATTTGCCGGACCTGTTTTTGCCGGATAAGGCCATCGACCTTCTGGACGAGGGCGCATCCCACGCCAAAATGGAAGAGATGAGAAAGGGCAAAACAGGCATCCTGCAAAAGGAGCTTGAATCAGAGCTCTACGAGGCGGTGCGGGAGAGCCGCTTTGAAAAGGCAGCGGAGCTTCGGGATAAAATGCAGAAAATGGCTTTGCGCTCCACGGAGCTGCGTAAGACCCGGGCAGTCACCGGAGAGGATGTTGCCTGGGCAGTGTATGCTCGCACCGGGATCCCTGTGGGCAGGCTGACCGCTAATGAGCGCACACGGCTTTTGCAAATGGAAACGCTCCTTGGCAGGCATGTGATCGGCCAGCAGGAGGCGGTGGAAACGGTAGCGGATATGCTGCGCAGAGGGATGTCCGGTGTCTGCGATGAGAACCGGCCGATCGCCAGCCTTTTATTTACCGGTCCCACCGGTGTGGGCAAAACGGAGCTGTGCCGCGCCGTTGCGGAGGAACTTTACGGCAGCAAGTCGGCTATGATCCGCCTGGATATGACGGAATACATGGAAAAGCATGCTGTGGCGCGGCTGATCGGTGCGCCTCCCGGCTATGTGGGCTATGAGGAGGGCGGAAAGCTTACAGAGGCGGTCAGACGGCGCCCGTATGCACTGGTCTTATTTGACGAGTTGGAAAAGGCCCATCCGGATGTTCTGGGGATCCTGCTGCAGATCATGGAGGAAGGCGTCCTGACAGACACGGCGGGCAGGTGTGTCAGCTTCAAAAACACCGTGGTGGTCATGACCTCCAATGTAGGCGGACAGATGAAGTCTGAGGGGCTGGGATTCCGGCCGGCTGGCAGAAATGAGGAGTTTGACACACTGCTGCGGCAGCACTTTACACCGGAGTTTTTGGGACGGATCGACAGTATTGTGCGTTTCCGGGCTTTGGAGCGCTCCGCAGCCAGGGATATCGTTGAGAAGTATTTAAATCAGCTGCAAGGAAGGCTGCAGCAGCGGGGCGTTCAGCTGCAGATCGCAGAATCGGTGGCGGAGAATCTGTGCCTGCTGGGGAAGGAGAAGCAAGATGCCCGAAGCCTTCGCAGGTTGGTGCAGGAGCAGGTGGAGGGACCCTTGGCAATGCATCTTTTGCAGGCAGAACGCAAGACCGGAAAGCTTCGGGTCCGCTGGGAGGCCGGTGCGGTTTGCTTTACAAAATAAGCATCATCCCACATTTTAGAACACTTGTTCTAAAATGTGGTTTTTCCTGATTTTTTTCGTGTTTTTTCGTTAAAAACATGAAAAAATGTATTGATTTTTGATATTGCATCAGTTATACTGTCATTAAATGGAGCAAAATGGTAGCAAAGTGGAGCAAAATGGAGTGAGGTGAGCCCTTTGATCGGAAAATATCCTGCAAAACTGGACGATAAGAACCGCCTGTTTGTACCCGCAAAATTGCGTGGGGAGCTGGGAGAGGACTTCTTCGTAACATTGGGTGTCAACTGCGGACGACGCTGCCTCACTGTGTACACCGCAAAGGATTGGGAGACTTTGGTGCAGAATTATAACACCCTGCCGATCTCCCAGCGCTCAGCAGCTACCAGCTTGATCTTTATGAATGCCAATCAGTGCAATCCGGATAAGCAGTTCCGGTTTTCTCTGACCCAGTTTTTGCTGGACTATGCCGGGATCGGCCGGGATGTGATGATCGTTGGCAGAGCCGGTCAGGCAGAGATTTGGGATGCTGAAGAGTTTGCGGCATTCGAGGCCGAGAACCTTACCCCCGAGAAGCTTTTGGCATCTTTGGAGGCGATCGGCTTATGAGTGAGTTTTATCATGTTTCCGTCCTGCTGCAGGAATGCCTGGATGCCCTGGATATCAAGCCGGAGGGTGTCTATATAGACGGCACTCTGGGCGGTGCGGGACATTCCTCTCAAATCGCCAAGCGACTTGATACCGGCCGGCTGATCGGGATCGACAGAGACCCCGTGGCACTGGAAGCAGCCGGGAAGCGTTTGCAGCCTTACAGTGATCGCGTCACACTGGTCCATTCCAATTTTTCCTGTATGGAACAGGTCGTCAGAGACCTTGGTCTGCAGGGGGTGGATGGGATCCTGCTGGATTTGGGTGTTTCTTCTCCTCAGCTGGATGACGGTCAGAGAGGCTTTTCCTATATGGTGGACGCCCCGCTGGATATGCGTATGAATTCCGAGGATTCTCTGGATGCCAAGATCATTGTAAATACCTGGTCTCAGGAAGAACTGAAGCATATTCTCTACACCTACGGGGAAGAGCGCTACGCACCGCAAATCGCAGCTGCCATCTGCCGTCGCAGAGAAGCAAAATCCATCGATACCACCTTGGAGCTTGTGGATATTATTCGCAGCGCGATGCCGCCTGCGGCGCTGCGGGAGAAGCAGCATCCTGCGAAACGGACCTTCCAGGCGATCCGGATTGCGGTCAACGATGAGCTGGGTGCTGTGGAAACGGCCATGCGTACAGCGATCCCGCTGTTAAACCCCGGTGGAAGGCTGGCTGTGATCACCTTCCATTCTCTGGAAGACCGGATCGTTAAGACCGCGATGGCGGCAGCGGCAAAGGGCTGCACCTGCCCGCCGGAATTTCCGGTTTGTGTTTGCGGCAAAAAGCCCCAGGTTAAATTGATCAGCAGAAAGCCCATCGTAGCATCGGATGCGGAATTGGAAGCAAATCCCAGAGCCCGCAGCGCCAAGCTGCGTGTCTGCCAAAAAATATAAATAGACAGAAGGGAAGGGAGAATATGCAGCAAAAAACCAGTGTTCAGTATGTCCGGTTTTATACCGATGGCTCTGCAGCACGGAAGGTTGCAGTTGCTGCTCCCTTCCAAACAGCAAAACTGCCCAGGGCGAAAAAGAAGAAGCACATCGTTCTGTGCATCGACCCGGTTGCGATGGCAGCGATTCTGATGGCGGTGGTCATGACGGTCCTGCTGGCAACAGGTGTTGCAGAGCTGTGCAGAGCCAAGGCGCAGGTGGAAGTAATGACACATCAGGTGGAGCTGCTCAAAGTAAAAAATGAGCAGCTGCAGACGGACTATGCCCGGGGCTATAAACCGGAAGAGATCCAGCGCACCGCACTGGCATTGGGCCTTGTTCCCAAGGACCAGGTACCCCAGGTAACGCTGAAGCTCCCGGCACCGGTCGCTCCGCAGCAGCCCACCACATGGGAACGTTTTTGTGCGTTTCTGACCGGCTTGTTTGCATAATCCTGCCGGCCCGACCAATAGAATGAATCAGCAGCTGCAATGGGCGGCGAGGGTTTCCCTTGCTGCCCATTATAAGGTGATGGCTGCTGAAAGGTTGGGGTCGGAATGAAAGACCGGAAAAAGCAGCAGCGGTTTGCACGCGTCCGTGCAGATACGCAGCAGCACAGCAGGATCTTGCTGGTTGCGGCTGTTTTGGGATTGCTTGCCTTTGTTCCCATTGGCATCCGCTTGTATACGCTGATGGTCACGGACTATGAATACTATGCCGATAAGGCATTAAAAAACCAATCCAGAAGCACAGCGGTATCCCCGGAACGGGGTATGATATTCGACCGGAATATGAATGTCCTTGCCTGCAACGAAAGCGTGGAGACGGTTTATCTGGACCCCAGGGAGATCAGGCAATTTAAAGAAGACCTGGATGAGATCGCCGGGACGCTGGCGTCGATCCTGGACCTGGACAGTGAGTGGATCGTTGCTCAGGGAAAGGATATGACGAAGCGCTATAAGCAAGTGGCGGCAGGCGTGGATGCCCAGAAAGCTGCAGCCATTCGGCAGTTCATTGTGCAGGAGGATATCCGGGGCATCCATCTGGAGCCGAATCGGAAGCGCGTCTACCCCTATGGCACTTTAGCTGCCCAGGTGATCGGCTTTACCAATGCATCCAACAATGGATCTGAGGGGATCGAAGCAGCGTATGACAGCTTTCTGTCCGGTGCCCCGGGGACAGTGGTGGCAACGAAGGGAAATTATGAGACAGATATGCCCTTCGCTTATGAGCGGTATCTTGCATCCAACCCGGGATGCAGTGCGATCCTGACACTGGATGCCACTGTGCAGACGTGCCTGGAAAAGCAAATGCAAAATGCCATTGACCGCTATGATGTTCAAAACGGTGCTTTTGGGATCGTTATGAATGTCAATACCGGGGAGATCCTGGCAATGGCAACCCTGGGAAATTACGATCCCAATGCATATTTGCAGATACGAGATGAAGACATAGCCGCGGAGCTGGAACAGCAGCGGCTGTCCTACATGGCCAACCCGGAGGGCAGTGCCGCCTATACCCAAGGGGAACAGGCGTACCGGCAGGCGTTGACGGCAGCGCGCCTCAAGCAGTGGCGCAACCGATGTATCTGCGATGGCTATGAGCCCGGTTCTACCTTTAAGGTGCTGACCATGGCGGCGGCATTGGATTGCGGAGCTATCGATCTGAATACGGATTTTTATTGCGCAGGAGCAGAGCAGATCCCGGGAAGAGCCCAGCGGCTGCATTGCTGGAGGTCCACCGGCCACGGCGGTCAGAAAACACCGCAGGCCTTGCAGAATTCCTGCAACCTAGCGTTTGCGCACATTGCGCTGAAGCTGGGCGGGGAACAGTTTTATTCCTATGTGCAGAACTTTGGTGTACTGGAAAAAACGGGTGTGGACCTTATCGGGGAAAGCAAAGGCGTCTTTTTTGACAAAGCCTTGGTAACGGACACCGAAAAATGGGGAACGGCATCACTGACCTCCGGGTCCTTCGGACAAACATTTAAACTGACACCGCTTCAGCTGGTGCGGGCCATCAGCGCGGTGGTAAACGGCGGTGTGCTGATGGAACCGTACATGGTATCGGAAATCGTGGACGGACAGGGCAATACGGTTCTAATGCAGGAACCGACCCAGGTGCGCCGGGTGATCAGCAGCGCTACCTCGGAGACCATGTGCCGCCTACTGGAAAGCGTGGTGACGGAAGGAACTGCCAAAAATGCCGGAATTTCCGGTTTTTCCGTGGGTGGGAAGACCGGAACCAGTGAAAAAATTGACGTTTTTGACGAGAATGGTCAGCGCGTACAGGATAAAATCGTATCATTTGTGGGGATTGCGCCAATGGAAGATCCGGAGTATATTGTATTGGTGGCGCTGGATACACCCTCCCGCAAAACCGGTATTTATATTTCCGGCGGTGTGATGGCAGCTCCCACAGTGGGGGCGGTGCTGGCAGATATTCTTCCGTATTTGGGCGTGGAACAGAATTATACCCCGGAAGACGCAGCCGGCAGGCTGGTGGTCTTGCCGGATATGACGGATCTGCCCGTTGAAGAGGCGCAGAAATTACTGAAAGAAAAAAACTTGACCTACCGCCTGTGCGGGGAAGGGGAACGGATCACCGGTCAGATCCCTTCTGCGGGAAGTGCAGTGCCGGGGAACAGCGAGGTCATTTTGTATCTGGAAACGATGCCGCAGATCCCTGCGGTGCGTGTGCCGGACCTGATGGGAATGAACCGCCAGCAGGCATCGGACGCAGCCGGGGAATTGGGGCTGTATATCCTGGCTAAGGGTAACCCGGAGCTGTCGGCAACCGTAACGGTGGCAGCGCAGGTGCCTGCAGCTGGGACACAAGTACCGGCAGGTACGGTGCTGGAATTGGAATTTATAGATTCAAAAGCTTCGGATTAAGGAGAATGTATTATGAATGTGAAACAGTTGCTTCATGGTGTGGATGTGATCAAAACGAATGTGGACATGGACACGCAGATCACCTCTGTTGTTTACGATTCCCGGAAGGCAGGACCCGGCTGCATGTTTGTGGCGGTGACCGGCTATGTCACCGACGGCAACCTGTACATTCCCATGGCTTTGGAAAAGGGCGCAGCTGCCGTAGTCACCGCCGTAGAACCCAAAGAAGATATTCCCTATATTCTTGTGCGCTCTGACAGACTTGCCCTGGCACAGATCGGCGCCAATTTTTACGGGCACCCGGCTGAGTCCATGTGCTTGATCGGTGTGACAGGCACCAACGGAAAAACAACCTCGACACTGCTTCTGAAGCATGTTCTGGAGGTCACCCGGGGAGCTAAGGTAGGCCTGCTGGGTACCATGGACAATATGATCGGTGATGTCAGTGTTCCTGCCACCCGTACAACACCGGAAAGCCTGGACCTGCAGGCATTGTTTGCACAGATGCGGGATGCCGGATGTACCCATGTGATCATGGAGGTCTCTTCCCATGCCATTGCGCTGGAGCGCGTGGGCGGTGTGCGTTTTGATGTGGCTGCCTTTACCAATCTGACAGAGGATCACCTGGATTTCCATGAGACTATGGAAAACTATTGCGATACAAAGGCGGAGCTGTTTGCCCGCAGTGAAAAATGCGTTGCAAACCGGGACGATGCCTGGTTTGACCGGATGTGCGCCAAGGCGGGAAGGCCTGTATTTACCACATCCGTTGCAGGAAAGGGCGACCTGTGCGCAGAGGCGCTTACCCTGCTTTCCGACGGCATCTGCTTTACCGCGGTATCCCAGGGGGAGCGGGTGTCTGTACGGCTGCCCATCCCGGGTAAATTTACGGTGTATAATACACTGACGGTTTTGGGCTGCGCCCTTCAGCTGGGCATTTCTCTTGAGGAGGCTGCAAAGGCTTTGCAGACAGCCAAAGGTGTCAAGGGACGCGTGGAGGTAGTTCCCACCCCCGGAAAGCCCTATACCGTGCTCATTGACTATGCCCACACCCCGGATGGCCTGGAAAATGTTCTAAGCGCAGTACGCGGCTTCTGTAAGGGCAGAGTGATCGGTGTCTTTGGTTGCGGTGGAGACAGAGACCCCAAGAAGCGGCCTATTATGGGAAATATCGGAGTATCCCTGTCGGATTATGCCATTATCACATCGGACAATCCCAGAACGGAAGATCCCAATGCCATCATCCGGGATATTCTTGCAGGCGTTGCTCCGGAGGCAAAAAACTATACCGTGATTGAAAATCGTCCTTCTGCCATCAGACACGCTATGGACATTGGCGAAAAGGATGATATAATAGTATTGGTCGGAAAGGGCCATGAAACCTATCAGGAGATCCAGGGCATTAAGCATCATTTGGACGAACGGGAAGTGGTTGCGCAGTACCTGGAGGAAACGAGGAAGTAAAATGGGCACGATTACACTTGCGCAGGCAGCGCAATGGTGCGGCGGTCAGATCGACCCCAAATATAAGGATGTATGCTTTTACGGTGCCAGCAATGACACGCGGAAGCTGGAAAAGGGGCAGCTGTTTATTGCGTTGCAGGGCGCAAGAGACGGACACGAATTTGTCCCGACGGCACTGCAAAATGGCGCATCTGCGGTGCTTTGCACCCACTGCGACGGGGATTATCCCGCCATCGTAGTGCCGGATACGCGCCTGGCCCTGGGCCAAATCGCGCAGCATGAGCGGGAGCGCCTGGGCATGAAGGTGGTATGCATCACCGGCTCTGTGGGCAAGAGCACCACCAAAGAGATGACAGCACAGGTGCTCAGCAGTACATACCGTGTCAGCAAGACGCCGGTCAATCACAATAACGATATCGGTATGCCTATGGCGATCCTTGCCATGCCGGAGGATACCCAGGTGGCGGTGCTGGAGCTGGGCATGAACCATTTCCGGGAGATCGCCTATTTGAGCGAGATCGCAAAGCCGGATGTGGCGGTCATCGTAAACATTGGCAGAATGCACATTGAGCATCTGGGCTCTATGGAGGGCATCCTACAGGCAAAGCTTGAGATCCTGGAGGGCATGCGTGAGGGCGGCACGGTGATTTTAAACGGTGACGATTCTTTGCTGTGGAATCTTCACAAATCTCTGAAAAATGTAACTTACTTTGGAGAAAATAACCCGGATTGCTCCGTGAAGGGAAGCGATGTATCGGAAGCAGAGGGCCGTATCCGTATGCAGGTGTGCGCAAATGCCGCTACCTTCCCGGTGGAACTGAACCTGGAAGGAAGACACTTTGTTTCGGATGCGCTGGCAGCCATTGCAGTGGGCCTTGCACTGGATGTAACACCTGAGAATATTGAAATGAGCCTTGCGGCTTTTCATAATATGGCAGACCGCCAGGAGATCTTCCGGGCCAGTGCGTATACCATCATCAAGGACTGCTACAATGCAGGCCCTGAGTCCATGGCGGCGGCACTGGCAGTGCTGAGCAACCGGGAAGGCAGACATGTGGCTGTGCTTGGGGATATGCTGGAGCTGGGTGTTTGCGCCCAGGCGGAGCACTACAAGGTTGGCAGGATCGCTGCGGAAAGAGCGGATGTGTTGCTGGGATACGGTCCTCACAGCAGCCGTCTGATCAACGGTGCGATCACAGGCGGCATGCCGGTTGCCTGCGCCAAATCCTTTGAAGATGCTGACCGCTTGGCAGATACCCTGAAGCAGATGGTCAAGCCCGGTGATGTGATCCTGTTCAAGGGCAGCCGCGGTATGCGCATGGAGCTGATATTGGAGAAATTCCTGGCAGAGGAAAAGCAATCGGAGGACGCAACATGTTAAGAGTGGTTGTGACGGGCGCGGTCAGCGCTGTACTTACCGGTGCCATCGGCTGGTTTTTGCTGCCGGTGCTGCGTGCACTGAAGGCAGGGCAATCCATCCGCGAGGTAGGCCCTACGTGGCATAATTATAAGGCGGGCACACCGATGATGGGCGGCCTGATGTTCATCCTGTCCGCGATCCTGTGCCTGGCGGGAAACCTGTTTACGATGACAGACTATACCGTGTGGTATGTTTTGGCGCTGGCGCTGTGCTTTGGAACGGTAGGCTTTTTGGACGACTTCTTTAAGCTGAAGTTCAAGCGTAATTTGGGCTTGACCTCGCTGCAAAAAGCAATGCTGCAAATGGCAGTGTCTGCCCTGTATCTGTACCTGCTGTACAAGCAGGGGGTCATGTCCTGCGACTTGTATATTCCCTTTGTGAATATCAGCATTGCCATCCATCCCCTTGTCTACATTTTCTTCGCGATGTTTGTCATTGTGGGCTGTGTCAACGCGGTGAATCTGACCGATGGTGTAGACGGACTTTCCAGCTCTGTCACCATTCCGGTTATGATCTTTTTTGCCGCGGCAGCGGTGTGCATGGGAAGGCTTGACCTGGCCCTGCTGCCTGCAAGCCTGGTGGGCGGATTGATTGCGTATCTGTTCTATAACTGGCATCCTGCCAAGGTCTTTATGGGAGATACCGGCTCGCTGTTTCTGGGCGGAGTGGTATGTGCCCTGGCATTCGCCTTGGATATGCCTCTGATCCTGATTCTGGTAGGACTCGTTTATATCATTGAAACACTGTCCGTGATTCTGCAGGTGACCTATTTTAAGCTGACCCACGGAAAGCGCATCTTTAAAATGGCACCGATTCATCACCACTTCGAGATGTGTGGCTGGAAAGAGGAACGGATCGTCCTGACCTTTGCAGCTGTTTCGGCGGTGATGTGCCTGGCTGCGTGGTTTGGAATTGCCGGTCTTTTCTAAGGGAAAGGAGTTTCTATGGCTGCAGGGAGCACTCTGTATGCCAAAGAGAACCGCCATTCGGTAAAAAAGCGAATGGGCGAACATGTGGATGTACCGTTTTTGATTTTGCTGCTGATGCTGCTGACGGTTGGGCTTGTGATGCTCTACTCCGCCAGCTATGCACAGAGCGAATTTGACACAGGCTACCGGGTCTCCACCAAGTATCTTCTGAAGCAGGGGATATGCGCTTTGATAGGGATCGGAGCAATGGTGGTCGCCTCCCGGATCCGCCCGGATTTTTGGTATCGCGCAGCTTGGCCGCTTTACTGGATCAGTATCGCGCTGCTGCTTTCTGTGCTTCTGTTCGGGCAATCGGTCAACGGAGCCAAACGCTGGAACAGTATTGCCGGATTGCAGTTCCAACCCTCTGAGATCGCAAAGTTTACCCTGATCCTGCTCTTTGCCAGGCTTACCAAGGGGTTTGGGACGGATGCGCAGCAGTTTCGCTATGGTGTGCTTGGGTTTGGAGCAGCCCTGCTGGGCATCCTGGTGCCCCTGGCGCTGGAAAAGCATTTGTCTGCCATCATGCTGATGGGACTGGTTGCGGTGGTCATGATGTTTATAGCCGGCACCCGTGTGAAATGGCTTGCTATGGGCGCGGCTGCGGCTGTGGTTTTTGTGATCATTTATATCACGCTGATGGGCTATGCCGGTGACCGTGTCACCGCATGGCTGCACCCGGAAAATGACCCCGGTGATACCGGCTATCAGATCCTGCAATCGCTGTATGCCATTGGCTCCGGTGGAGTCCTGGGGACCGGCTTGGGCAAGAGCCGGCAGAAATATATGTACTTGCCCTTTCAGTATAATGACTATATCTTTGCGATCATCTGTGAGGAGCTGGGCTTGATTGGCGCGCTGCTGATCGTTTTGCTCTTTGCGCTGTTTATCCTGCGTGGATATTGGATCGCACTTCAAGCGCCGGACAGGTTTTCGACAGTTTTGGCAGCGGGCCTTGTGACACTGATCGCAGTGCAGACCATCCTGAATCTGGGGGTCGTGACCAATTTGCTGCCATCGACCGGCATTGCGTTGCCGTTTTTTTCGTACGGAGGAACTGCGCTGGCGGTGAACCTGGGGGAGATGGGGATCGTATTGGGGATATCCCGTTTCCGGGACTATCCGGCGCGACAGGAGGCTTTTGAATGAATGTGGTATTTACCTGCGGTGGCACAGGCGGACATATCAATCCTGCCATCGCTGTAGCAAATATATGGAAAGAGCGCCATCCGGACAGCAATATTCTGTTCATCGGTGCAAAGGACCGTATGGAGGAGGAGCTGGTGCCCAAAGCCGGCTACACGCTGCGGACCATTCCGGCATCCGGTATGTCCCGGGAGCTCTCTTTTCGTGGCTTGAAGAAAAATATAGTTGCTGTCAGCTGTGTTCTGCAGGCTGTTGGCACCTGTAAAAAGATCCTCAGGGAGTTTGGCGCAGATGTGGTAGTGGGAACAGGCGGATATGCGAGCTTCCCGGCCCTGTATGCAGCCAGCCAGCTGAAGATCCCGATCTGTGTCCATGAGGCCAATGCCATGCCCGGTCTGACCACACGAATGATCGCCGGACGGGCAGACCGTGTGCTCACCTGCTTCCCGGAAAGTGCCAAGTATTACCGACATCCGGAGCGGGTGGAGACGGTGGGCATGCCGGTGCGCAGAGAGTTTATTTATACCAAGCGGGAGGAAGCCCGCAAGGAGCTGGGGGTGGACGAAAGACCTCTGATCGTTTCTGCCTTCGGAAGTCAGGGCGCCCGTGCTATGAACGAGGCGATGCTGGAGTTGTTTCGGCTGGAAAAGGAGGCGGACTATCCCTTCCGCCATATCCATGCCACCGGAAGCTACGGCTGGGAATGGATGCCGGAAAAGGTAGCGCAGCTGGGGATCGATCTGACCCGGGAAAACGGCATCACCATGCAGGAGTATATTTTCAATATGCCTACCATGACGGCAGCGGCAGATATTATCATCAGCCGCGCGGGTGCGTCCAGCTGCAATGAGATCGCGGCTGCCGGCACACCTTGTATTTTGATCCCGTCCCCCAATGTCACAGACAATCACCAGGAAAAGAATGCAAGAGCCCTGGCAGATAACGGTGGTGCGATCCTGCTTTTGGAAAAGGATTGCACAGCGCAGAAGCTGATGCAGATCATCCGGGAACTGCTGGAGGATAAAGGGAAACAGACGCAGATGCGAAAAGCACTGCAGAAGCTGTGTGTGGTAGACTCCGCACAGCGGCTGTGCGATGTGATCGAGACCCTTGCAAACCGGAAATAACAAGGAGATACGCTTATGGATACAAAGGATAGGAAACGATCCGGTGCCGGCAGCAGAAGAAGCGGAACGGCTACCGCATCCAAGCGCCCCCGGCAAACAAGCGTAAAACGCCCGACCGGGGCAAAAAATGTGCAGCGCAGACAGGCCAATAAACGACCCGGCCCTGAGGTGGTGTATACGCAGCCCATGCCCCTGAATCAGAACAGCTTTTTGCTGAAGCTGATCACTGTCATCGCGGTGGTGGTGGCACTGGTTTTGGGCATGTCCATTTTCTTTAAAGTCGGAACGGTCACGGTAGCCGGTATGGAAAAGTATACAGCCTGGGACATTCGCGAAGCCTCCGGCATCGTGGAAGGGGAAAACCTGCTGGCCCTCAGTGAAGCAAAGATCAGCAGCAACATCCGCTCCAAGCTACCTTATGTGGATAAGATCCGGGTGGGAATAAAACTGCCCGATACGGTAAAAATTGAGGTAGAGGAGCTGGATGTTGTCTATTCCATCGAGGCATCGGATACCACCTGGTGGCTGATGCGCGCCGACGGCGTGATCGTTGACAAGACGAATTCTGCAGATGCAGAACGCTATACACAGATCATGGGTGTGAAGGTGGAATCGCCTCAGATCGGCTCTGCTGCGGTAGCTCATATGCCTATTCCGGAAGCGTCTACTGAGGAGACTCAGCCGGAGGATACGACCCCCACAGTGCCCGCGGCACTGTCTCAGGCACCGGAGCAGCTGGATGCGGCAATTTCCATCATTCAGTTTTTGGAAAGCAACGGGATCATCGGTGATGCAGCCAGCGTGGATGTTACCAATCTCAATCAATTGGAGATCTGGTATGGCCAGCGGTTTCAGATCCTGCTGGGGGATACCACCCAGCTGTCTTATAAGATCCAAACTGTGTGTGCAGCCATCCGTGACCACATGGAAAGCTATGACAGCGGTGTGCTGGATGCCAGCATGACCCTGCAGCCGGACCCGGAGAAGGAGTATCAGCTGATCTACACACCTTTTGAGTGATATTCATAGATTATTTATAAAATATTTGCCGAAAAATGAGAATTTCTATTGACCAAAAGTGATTTTCGATATAGAATATACAAGTAACATTGTAAATATAGCAGAAGTGGGGCTTCCACACTGCGACGATACATAGGAGGAGAGCATATGTCTGAAATGTTCCAGGATCGCGTTGTTAAAATTAAGGTTATCGGTATCGGCGGCGCCGGCAACAATGTTGTCAACCGCATGATCGATTCCGGTGTTAGTGGTGTTGACTTTGTGGTTGTCAACACCGATAAGCAGGATTTGAATAAGTCTGTTTGTAAGACCAAGGTCCAGATCGGCGAAAAGCTCACCGGTGGTATGGGCGCAGGCTCCAAGCCTGAGATCGGCCAGAAGTCCGCGGAGGAAAGCCGCGCAGCCATTGCCAAGATCCTGGAAGGCACGGACATGGTCTTTATCACTGCCGGTATGGGCGGTGGTACCGGTACCGGTGCTGCACCCATCGTTGCAGACCTGGCCCGCGAGGCAGGCATCCTGACCGTTGGTGTTGTCACCAAGCCCTTCAAGTTTGAGGGTGCAAACCGTATGCGCCAGGCTGAGAGCGGCATTGCTGCCCTGGGCGAAAAGGTCGATTCCCTGGTCATCATTCCCAATGACCGTCTGAAGTATGTTACCGATCAGAAGATTACCTTTGCCAACGCATTCGGCATCGCTGACGATGTCCTGAAGCAGGCTGTTACCTCCATCTCCGAGCTGGTCGGTGATGCAGGCAATGTGGTTATCAACCTGGACTTTGCTGACGTTTCCGCTGTTATGAAGGAAGCTGGCCGTGCACACATGGGTGTGGGTACTGCTGCCGGTCGGGAGAAGGCTGAGCAGGCTGCTCTGGCAGCGGTTGCAAGCCCCCTGCTGGAGACTTCCATCAAGGGCGCTACCGGTGTCCTGGTCAATGTGACCGGCTCTTCTGAGCTGACCCTGGACGATGTTGAGACTGCTGCCGGTATTGTTCAGCAGGAAGCAAACCCCGATGCCAACATCATCTTCGGTGCTACTTGGGATGAGACCTTCCAGGATGAGATGCGCGTTACCGTTATTGCTACCGGTTTTGAGCAGAAGGAAGAGGTTGCAGAGGAAAAGCCTGCTGTCACCGGTGCGGTTAAGTCCGATGACGATATCGAGAGCATCTTCAGCATCTTCAACCGCTAAGAGTATTCACGACTGCATCCCGGACAACCGTCCGGGATGCTTTTTGTAAGAAAGGGATGGCCGTATGAATGCCTACAGAGAATTGGCTGAAAGCTACGACAGACTAACCAATGATGTGGACTACGATGCTGTCGTGGATTTTTACCGCCAGATCCTTTTCAAGGAGGGGCTGCGGCCCCGGACCGCGGTGGACCTGGCCTGCGGCACAGGCTCTGTGGCCCTGCGCCTGGCGCACAGCGGCATGGCGGTAACGGCAGTGGATATGTCTGAGCAGATGCTTACCGTGGCTGCGCAGAAGGCGCAGGATATGGAGAATCCGCCCCGCTTCGTGTGCCAGAAACTGCAAAACCTCTATTTACCCCGGGGCGTGGACCTTGCTGTGTGCGCATTGGACAGCCTGGATTATATTACCGATCCCGAGGATTGCCGGGAGGCGATCTTCCGGGTATACCGCGCATTAAATCCCGGCGGGTGCTTTATCTTTGATGTAAACACCCCTGAAAAACTGCGGGCAATGAACGGACAGGTTTTTCTGGATGAGGATGACGATGTCTACTGCGTTTGGCGCGGGGAATTTGACGAGGAAGCCAATATCTGCGCCTATGGAATGGATATTTTTCAGCGCCACGGCAGTGTATGGCACCGCAGCTTTGAGGAGCATAAGGAATATGCCTACAGTGCGCGGCAGCTGTGTCAATACCTGAAAGAGGCCGGCTTTACCGGCATTGAGGTCTATGGTGACCGACGCATGAGCCCCCCGGAAGCAGGGGAGCAGCGTATCTACATGAAAGCGAGAAAGGGCAAGATCAAATGAAGGATTATTTAGTTCGCGGAATGAGCATGGATGGCCTGGTGAAGGTGGTGGCGATCCGCTCCACGGAGCTTGTTCGCAGAGGTGCACAGATCCAGGGGACGACCCCCAATGCCACCGCTGCATTCGGAAGGGCTTTGACGGCTGCTTCCATGATGGGCAACATGCAAAAGGTTGACAATGGCTCTATGACGCTGCAGATCAAGGGTGACGGTCCCATCGGCAGTATCGTGTGTGTATCCGATCCTGTTGGAAATGTCCGTGGATATGTTTATGAGCCCAAAGTACCTCTGGAGGAAAAGCACCCCGGAAAGCTGGATGTGGGCAGTACAGTGGGCAAAAACGGCACACTGACAGTGATCCGTGATCTTCAGATGAAAGAGCCCTATGTTGGCTCTATCCAGCTGGTCTCCGGTGAGATCGGTGACGATGTAACGGCATATTTTGCCCAGAGTGAGCAGACACCGACTGCCTGTGCCCTGGGTGTTTTGGTTGACCGTGATATGAGCGTTAAGGTGGCAGGCGGCTATTTGATCCAGTTGCTGCCCGGTGCAACGGAGGAAACCATCGATAAGGTGGAGCAGGGGATCCAGCGCGCAGGCGCGGTAACCGCCATGCTGGATAACGGCTTGACCCCGGAGGATATCCTGGGCCAGGTATGCGGTGATTTGGGTGTTGTCTTCATGGAGACTACCGAGGTCAGCTATAAGTGCTACTGCGACAGAGACCGTGTCACTGCGGCCCTGATCAGCCTTGGCAAGGAGGAATTGACGCAGATCGCGGAAGAGGGGAAGACCTTCCCCGTGGAATGCCAGTTCTGTGACCAGGTTTATGAGTTCACACCGGATGACATTCGTCAGATACTGAAAAAGGTTTGAAAAACCTGTGATTTTTGCGGAAACAGCAGGAAATAAAGTGCCTAAAAATTTGCGATAAAAAATCAAAAAAAGTGCTTGACAAATGGTGCTTCCTTGGGTATAATGATACCCGTCGCTGAGATGTGCGCATCTTAGCTGATGTTTGGAAGCATAGCTCAGCTGGGAGAGCACATGCCTTACAAGCATGGGGTCACAGGTTCGAGCCCTGTTGTTTCCACCAATTTGGCCCGGTGGTGCAGTCGGTTAGCACGCCAGCCTGTCACGCTGGAGGTCG
>JAZSER010000021.1:0-8565 GCA_045531815.1 Faecousia sp.
AAGATGCCCATCTACACCAACCTGTGTATGTCTCAGAAAAAGGTGCAGGATGCCTTTATCAAGACCGTTGCTGACTATGCCGAGAGCCACCAGAATCTGGACTACCTGCGTATCAGCCTGTCCGACGGCAACTGCAACCACTGCGAGTGCGACGAGTGCAGCAAGATGCGCCCTGCTGACTGGTATCTGACCATCCTCAACGGCATCGACGAGGAGCTGACCCGCCGGAATCTGAAGACCCGTCTGACCTTCAGCGCATACCTGGATACTTACTTTGCACCCCTGTACACCAAGATCAAAAACCCCCAGCGGTTTATGATGTCCTATGCCCCCATCGGCAGAAATTACACCACCAGCATCGGTCCCGACTCCGTGCTGCCCCCCATCCAGCCCTACATCCGCAACAAGTGGGAGCGCAGCAAGATGACCACCGAGGGCACCTTCGCTATGCTGAAGGAATGGCAGAAGATCTGGAAGGGTCCCATCTTCGACTTTGAGTATCACTTCTGGCGCCACCAGTTCCTGGATCCCGGTGTCATGTCCTTTGCCCGTCAGGTCCACAGAGATGTGAAGAGCCTGAAGTTCATGGGTCTGTCCGGCTGCATCGAGGACGGCTCTCAGAGAAGCGGCTTCCCCAACGGCTTCTCCGTATATGTATATGCCGCCACTCTGATGGACAGAGAGGTTTCCTTCGACGCACTGGTGGAGGATTACTTCTCCCATGCTTACGGCAAGGATTGGGAAAAGGTGGTCAAGCTGCTGGAGAAGATCAGTGAGGCCTTCGATTTTGCCTACATGGAGGGCACCAAGAGCCTGGATCCCGCCCGCTCCGACTTCTACAATCCCGAGCATGCCCAAAGCCTGCAGAAGGTCTTTGAGCTCACCGCCTACGAGCGCAGCCTGGTGAACAAGCATCTGAATATGCCTTACCGTCCCCAGACCATTTCCTGGCGGCTGCTGCTGCGGCATGTGGAATACTGCGAGCTGCTGGCACGGATGATGATCGAAAAGGCCCTGGGCAACGATTTCCGGGCACTGGAAATGGTGAAGGAGTTTGCCCACGAGATGGGCAAGTACGAGCTGGAGATGGAGCGTTACTACGACCACGGTCTTGCCTGCCGTCAGGTCCAGCTTCTGAACAAAAAGCCCACCGGTGGCTTCATCCTCGAATAAAATACAGAAGGGGTTGTCTCAAAATGAATGAGACAACCCCAAATTGCATATTTTTGTGTAGGGAACGGCCTGTGTGCCGTTCCTAAGTGTATATTTTGGAACTAATTTTCGGAATGACACATAGGTCATTCCCTACATATGCATTTTGAGACACCCTCTTTTATGTCGCATCCAGTTCAGATTCCAGTTTCATGGCCTCCCCGGTGACCGGGTGGGTAAATTCCAGGCGCTTGGCACAGAGCAGCTGGGTCTTCAGGCCATTTTTCAACGAGTAGGCCTGACTTTCCCCGCTGCCGTACTGGGGATCTCCCAAAATGGGAAAGCCCATATAGGCGCAGTGGACACGCAGCTGGTGGGTCCTGCCGGTGACCGGCTGCAGCTCCACCCTGGCGGTGTGGGCAAGGCGCTCCAGCACCCGGTACTTTGTAAGGGAGGGTTTTCCGTCCGGGTTTACATAACGCAGCAAGCTGGGCAAGGGTCTTCTGGCAATGGGGGCATCGATCTGCCCTTCCTCCGCCTCCGGTCCGCCAAATACCAGGGCATGATAGGTCTTTTGCAGTTGGCCGCTGCTGTGCAGCCGGTTCAAAAGGGCATGGACATGGGCGTTTTTTGCCAGCAGCACAATGCCGAAGGTATCCCGGTCCAGCCGGGTGATGGGGTGAAAGGCACAATGCTGCCCGGTTTGCTGATAATAATATGCCACCCGGTTTGCCAATGTGCCGGTGTTGACAGCCCGGGAGGGATGGATCAGCATGCCTGCCGGCTTATCCACCGCCAAAATATGCGCATCCTCGTAAAGGACCTGCAGGTCTCCCGGCTCTGCCGGGTACTCGGGCACAGGCTCGTCCAGGCTTGCCGTGATCACATCACCGATTTTGACCTGGTAATCCGCCCGTTGGGGAATGCCGTTGACGAATAGCTTATTGTCCCATTTCAGCTTATTCATCAGGGAAGTGGACATGCCCAGCTCCTGCTTCAAAAAGGACGACAGCCGCCCGTCCCGCTGGGCAACGGTTTTCAGTTCCATGTGATCACCTCCTATGATACGCTATAAAATGCATATGCGCGGTATGCGGACACCCGGGGACGGGTGTCCCTACGGGTTCTATCGGACCGGGTGGGGATAATCGGTGCGGCTGACGGGAGGGCACAGAGGCCCTCCCCTACGAAGCGCCATCGAATATCGGTTGTAGGGGAGGGGTTCCATCCCCTCCCGTTACCCGGTCACATAAACGCACCCGGCATATATAATCGGTGCGGTTTGCGGAAGGGCGCAGAGGCCCTCCCCTACATAGCTGCGCCATCGTAACCCCGCCGTAGGGGAGGAGCAAATTCAAGTGATATAAATCCTTACGGATTTGTGATATACGCTTCGCATGTGATATATGGCTGCGCCATGTGAAATGCCTGCGGGCATGAGTGGTTTTCTTTCGTTACGCGGATAAAATATCGTACCGGGTGGGAATAATCGGTGCGGCAGCGGGAGGGCGCAGAGGCCCTCCCCTGCGAAGCGCCATCGAATATCGGTTGTAGGGGAGGGGTTCCATCCCCTCCCGTTACCCGGTCACATAAACGCACCCGGCATATATAATCGGTGCGGTTTGCGGGAGGGCACAGAGGCCCTCCCCTACATTCTGTGCGCTATTTTTCGTTATCTCTTTTTGTATTAAAAAAGACCCTGCCGCAGCAGGGTCTTTTGTTTCTTACTTCAGAGCAGCCTTAGCCTGCTCAACCAGAGCTGCGAAAGCAGCTGCGTCCTGGATCGCCATCTCAGACAGGCTCTTGCGGTTCAGCTCGATGCCGGCCTTCTTCACACCGTTCATGAAGGTGGAGTAGTTCAGACCGTAGGGCTTAACAGCAGCAGACAGACGGGTGATCCACAGTCTGCGGTAGTCACGCTTCTTCAGCTTACGGCCGACAAAAGCGTAGTTGCCGGACTTCATGACAGCCTGCTTGGCCATCTTAAAGTGCTTGGACTTAGAACCCCAGTAGCCCTTAGCCAGCTTCAGGGTAGCATTTCTTCTCTTGCGCGTCATCATTGCGCCTTTAACTCTTGCCATTTTTCAACATCCTCCTTCTCTTACTTGTAGGGAATCATCTTCTTGACAGCCGCAACGTTGGTCACATCCGCGTAAGCAGTGGTACGCAGACGACGGGTACGCTTGGTGTCCTTCTTGGTGAGGATGTGGCTCTTGTAAGCGCGGGCTCTCTTGACCTTACCGGACTTGGTCAGGTTGAATCTCTTCTTTGCACCGCTATGGGTTTTCAGCTTGGGCATAGTAGGTTTCTCCTTCCATATCTTTGGTAATTTACAGTGTTACTTACTTGCTGTTCTTGGGGGTGAGGAACATTGCCATGAAACGGCCTTCCAGCTTGGGATTCTTCTCCATGGTGGCCACTTCGGTGCAAGCCTCTGCGAAATCCATCAGCAATTTTTCGCCGATGTTGGTATGTGCCATCTCACGACCGCGGAAACGCACACTGACCTTCACACGGTTACCATCGCTCAGGAACTTAACAGCGCTCTTGATCTTTGTGTTCAGATCGTTGGTGTCGATGCTGGGGCTCATGCGGATCTCTTTGATCTCCACCACCCGCTGATTCTTCTTGGCATCCTTCTCCCGCTTCTTCTGATCGTAGCAGAATTTGGAATAATCCATGATCTTACAGACAGGGGGGACAGCTTTGGGAGTGATTTTGACCAGGTCCAGGCCCTCTTCCTCCGCCATCTGATTGGCCTGCGCAGCAGACATAATGCCCAGCTGTGCGCCGTCGGCTCCGATCAGGCGGATCTCTTTATCCCGGATCTCTTCGTTAAGCTGATGATCTAACTTGGCTATGGTAAGCACCTCCAAAACATACAAACGCAAAAAAGCGGATGCCAAAGCATCCGCATACTCGCACAGTTTCCCTATCGGGAAGGTGGAATATTAACCGTTTTGCAATGTGCGAACGGTGAGGCGGATACTTTGCCTTCTTTATTACCTGCCTATATTAGCACAGCCGCTTTCCAAAGTCAAGCTATTTTTTAGCCCGCCCTTCTCTTTTTTACTCTCCCGGGGGCAGAATTTGCATTTTCTTCCAAAATCAGCGCAAAAGACTATTTACATTTCCGGGAACATCGTGTATGATATGCGTGAACAGAGTAGGAAACCTCGCGTGAAGTGCTGTCAAGATGGGGAGTTGTGTGGCAGACGAAGGGCTCTTAGTCCGCGATGGGGTATCCGCACCCGCTGAACATATTGGAGTACCTCCTTTATGCAAGCGATGCTCGGTAGGGCTATGCCCCCGGGTGTTCTTCCGTATACACTCCCCGTACCATAGGTACGGGGTTTTTTACGCGATGGACGGCCCGGCAAAAAAAGGAGGTTTTATTATGCAAAAAAAGCGATCTGCTATGACGGTAAAGGTGCTGGTGTACAGCGCACTGTTTGCCGCGCTGGCTGCCATCCTGGGTCAGCTGCTGGCCATCCGTCCCATCCCCTCGGCAAAATACACTCTGGACAAGTTCCTTCTGTTTCTGTCCGGTATGTTCTTTGGACCCATGGTGGGCGGCATGGTAGGCTTTGTCTCTGACTTTGTGGGCGGTCACTTCTTCGGTGTGGGCTGGACCGCACCCCTTTGTGTCCCGGCGGTTTTGTACGGTGTGTTCGGGGGGATCTTCCGGAACATGCTGGCAAAGAAATTCACAGTTCCCCGCCTTGCTTTGGCATACCTGTTTCCCACCCTTATCGGCTCTGTGCTGTACCAAAGCCCGGTGCTGGCGCTGTTGTATAACCCCAGCACCTTCCGGGAAGCACTGATCCTGAATCTCTCCACCCGGGGTATCCAGTTTGCCATCATGCTGGTGGTGGAGGTCGCCATCATCTTTATTTTGATCAAATCCAAAATCTTCACCCGGGCAGGCCTGTGGCCGCCGGTGCGCTTTAAAAAGGAACGTGATGAACATGACGGCTGAGCAGGCTGTAGAATACATTCATTCCATTACCTGGATGGGCAGCAAGCCCGGTCTGGAACGGACCCAGGAGCTGCTGCGACTGATGGGAGATCCCCAGAAGCAGCTGAAATTCATCCACATTGCCGGCACCAACGGCAAGGGCAGCACCGCTGCCATGACCGCCTCCATCCTGCAGCAGGCAGGCTACAAGGTAGGGCTTTTTACCTCCCCCTGTATTTTCAAATTCAACGAGCGGATCCAGATCAACGGCCAGCAGATCTCTGACGAGGACCTGGCAAAGGTCACCTCCTATGTCAAGCCCCTGGCCGCCTCCATGCAGGACCATCCCACGGAGTTTGAGCTGGTCTCCTGCATCGGCTTTGAATACTTCAAGCGCAAGGGCTGCGATATCGTGGTGCTGGAAGTGGGTATGGGCGGTGCGTTGGACTCCACCAATGTCATCGACACACCGGAGGTGGCTGTGATCACCAATATCGGTCTGGATCACACAGACTTTTTGGGCAGCACCCTTTCTGAGATCGCGCAGACCAAGGCCGGCATCTTTAAAGAAGGCGGCTGTGCTGTGGTCTACCCCAGCGATCCGGAGGTGGTGCAGGTCCTGACCCAGATCTGCGCAGAGCGAAACATGACCCTGCGGATGGCGGACTTCGACGCCCTTTCCTCTGTCAGCCACAGCCTGGAGGGACAGACCTTTGACTGCGGTGACCGGAAGGCATTGTTTTTGCCCCTGCTGGGCGTGCATCAAATGAAGAATGCCGCTGTGGTGCTGCAGATCATGGACACACTGCTTGCCAAGGGCTGGCAGATCTCCGAGGAGCACATTCGTCAGGGCATTGCCAATGTCACCTGGCCCGGGCGGTTCGATATCGTCAGACGGGACCCCCTGTTTATCATTGACGGCGGTCACAACCCCCAGTGCATCGACGCACTGGTGAAAAATATCAAGGATTATCTCACCGGCCGTCGGGTGGTGGTCCTCACCGGTGTCCTGGCGGACAAGGATTATGCCCAAATGTTCCGTCCGGTGATGGGGCTTGTGGAGCAGTTCGTGTGCATCACACCTCCCAATCCCCGGAAGCTGGATGCTCCGCTGCTGGCTGCCCATCTGCAAAAGGAAGGCTGCATCGCCACCCCCTGTGACACCATCGCTGCGGGTGTGAAAAAGGCGGTGGAGCTGGCAGGCACAGACGGCATGGTCCTGTGCTTTGGCTCTTTGTACACCATTGCCGACATCCGTGCCGGCCTGGACGCGCTGCAATAACACGCCTGGGCGTGTTTCACGAAAGGATATCCGCTATGGAACGGTCACTGGAATATATCCACGGTCTTTATCGCAAGGGCACGGTCCCTTCCCTGCACCGGATCCGGCATCTGCTGGAGGCCCTTGGCAATCCCCAAAATTCTCTGAAGTTCATTCACATTGCCGGCACCAACGGCAAAGGCAGCACCGCTGCCATGTCCGCATCTATCCTGCAGCAGGCAGGCTTTAAAACCGGCCTGTTCACCTCCCCCTATATCTACCGCTTTAACGAGCGGATCCAGATCAACGCGCAACAGATCCCCGATGCAGATGTGATTCAGCTCACTGCCCAGATCCGGGCACTTGCTCAAGAAATGGACGAGCCGCCTACGGAATTTGATTTTGTTACCGCCATGGCCATGGTGTACTTTTCCAGAGAGCACTGCGATATCGTGGTTCTGGAGGTGGGTGTTGGGGGTGCTTTGGATGCCACCAACATTATCCCTACGCCGGAAGTGGCTGTGATCACCAACATTGGCCTGGATCACACAGATCTTTTGGGTGACACCCCGGAAAAGATCGCCGGTGTCAAAGCCGGCATCATCAAGGAGGGCGGCAGTGCCGTGCTCTACCGCAGCACCCCCGGTGTGGAGGATGTGGTGCAGCAGGTCTGCAAGGAAAAACATGCCACCCTGCGGATGGCGGATTTTTCCGGTCTTACCTCTGTTTCCCACGGATTGGAGGGACAGGTCTTCCACTGTGCGGAACGAAAGGATCTGGTGCTTCCCCTGCTGGGTCAGCATCAGCTTTACAATGCCTCTGTGGTTTTGGCAGTGGTGGACACCCTGAAGCAGAAGGGCTGGGCAATTTCCGAAGCCCACATCCGGGAAGGTCTTGCCAATGTCAGCTGGCCCGGCCGGTTTGATATCGTCAGCCGGGATCCCCTGTTTATCATCGATGGCGGACACAATCCCCAGTGCATTCAGGCTCTGGAGAAAAACATCCGGGATTATTTGGCAGGCCGTCGGCTGATCGTGCTGGCCGGTGTCCTTTCGGACAAGGATTATGCCGATATGTTCCGCCCGGTGATGCCCTATGTGCAGGAATTTGTCTGCATTACCCCGGACAACCCCCGGAAAATGGAAGCTGCGGAGCTGGCGCGGTATTTAAACGCTGCCGGTGCTTCTGCCACCGCCTGCAACAGCATGCTCAGCGGTGTGCGTACTGCCAAGGAAAAGGCCGGCACAGACGGTGTGGTGCTGTGCTTCGGCTCTCTGTACTCCATCGGAGCCATCCGGGAGGCTTTACAGCAGGCTGAAAGCGGTTCTATTTGACATTGGGCCGATCTGCGGATATAATAGACCAATCAGACACAAGGAGGAATTTTCATGCATATTCATGAAGATCATATTGCCGGTGGCCACAGCCACTGCCACGAGCACACCCATTCCCATGAGCACACCCATGACGGTGTTTCCCACACCCATCCCCATTCCCATGCCCATGAGCATACCCACGGACATGAGCACCCCCACTCCCATGAGCAGCTTCATGCAGAAGGCCATGCCCACGACCACTCCCATGAGCAGAGCTGCGGCGGTTCCTGCGGCAGCTGCTGCGGTGGCTGCGAGCACACCCCCATGGAAGAGCTGGTTGCCCTGATGAAGTACATGGTTGGTCATAATGCTGCCCATGCCAAGGAGCTTGCAGATCTGGCTGCGCAGCTGGATCAGGCAGGCAACCATGCCGCTTTCGAGCAGGTCATGGCCGCTGTTTCCGACTTTGAAAAGGGCAATATGCGGCTGAGCGTTGTGCTGTCCAGCCTGGACGCAAAGTAAGGAGACGCCTATGTGCCTTTCAACTGTTTATAAAAATCGGATGGAGGAAAGCGCCATCGTCATGAAAAATGTCATGCGCATTGACTGCCGTGACGGCATGGTAATCCTCACCGACCTGATGGACCGCAGCACCGTGATCGAAGGGGAGCTGGAGCAGGCAAACCTGGTAGACGGCTTCGTGATCGTCCGGGAGCGGGTTTCCCAATAAGCGACAAAAAGGGGTTGTCTCAAAATGAATGAGACAACCCCAAATTGCATATTTATGTGTAGGGAACGGCCTGTGTGCCGTTCCTAAATCTATATTTTGGAACTAATTTTCGGAATGACACATAGGTCATTCCCTACATATGCATTTT
>JAZSER010000092.1:0-16351 GCA_045531815.1 Faecousia sp.
GAGATCCGCTTGCTGCCCTTGACCACCAGGGTGTCCATATCCAGTGCCTCGCAGTAGAAGAATTCCTTCCACTGATCTGCCAAAACGCCGCCCAGGGCGCCGATTCCTGCTTTAATAAGTCCCATAATTTATACTCCTTTCGGTAATACCCCGGGTCATGCCCAGGGGTCGTCTGCCTTGGCCTGGCGGATCCCAACCATCAAAAACTGGTCCCACAGCAGCCATGTGCCATCGCCCTTCTGACGAAGCACGACTTCCCGGGCATTGTCCGCACCGCCGCTGCGGATATGCAGCTTCTTGTAGCCGGGGTTGGCATCTGCATAAGGTCCTGCCTCCACGGTGATGGTGTAGGGCCGGGAGGGTTCATAATTGCTCTCCGGGGTAGCCCCCTTGAAATAAGAGAAGGGAACCTTTGCCCCATCCCGGAAGCGATCCTTCAGGAAGGAGATCTCATGACCGGTAAGCGGGCGGGGACCCTTCAGCCAGTTGAGCATCTCGATGCCCACAGCTTCCTCTGCGCTGTAGGCGCACAGTGCAAGCACCGTCAGTGCTGCGGTTTGGAAAGGATCCTGCAACACCGCTTCGGGCAATGCCTTCAGCTGGGAAAGACTTTCCGGCAATGCCGCAAAGGTAAAGGTCTTCTGCCGGCTGCCTGCAAATCCTGCAGCCTGGGGGTTGGAAGCCAGATTCTTGAATCCATCGAAAATTGACATATTTCTATCCTCCGTTTTTTGATTGTTGAAACAATGCTGCCAGCTCCTCCATAGCCTGGTTGGAGAGGAAGCAATCCTGGTTGTCTGAGGTCCGGATCTGTTCCCCGGAGGCATAGTGTACCTCCAAGTCCATGCCGAAATTGGGCGGCAGACCGCTGACTTTGTGGTGCTGCCCATTATTCCGGGCCATATCATGCCGGGAAACGATCTGCTGCAGCCGGTCAAAAAAACCTTCATCCGGAACAAAGGTCTCCGAGGTGACCTCCATTTCCCGGGTGCGGATCTGACAGGTGCAGCTTTCTTTTGTTGCCGTGAGGGTAAAGACCTGCCCGGCAATGGGTGTATCCTCCAAAGTCCGGTCCAAAGAGGAAAACCTGCAGTAAAAATAGGTGATCCGGGTAGATGTGATCTCCTTTGGAAGGCTTTCATCCACATGATGCCGGACACCGCCATCGATGGTGTCGGTATCCCGGCAGAAAAAGCATCCGGGGATCATCAGAAGTCCCATGGCCGCAAGTATAAGCACATACCGTTTCATCGCCTTCTCCTATTGGGAAGCAGGTGTCACACTTTCCAGGATCGCCTGCACCTGGGCATCCTCCAGTGTGATCACTTCCCGTCCCCGTTCCAGCCAGCAGGATGCCATAAAGCTCCCTTGCTGCGTCTGTGTTTGCAAAACCGCGACCTTCCCAAGGACTACCCTGCCCTGGAGCTCTTCTGCCACAAAGCCCTGCCAGGTATGCTGTCCCAGCTGCATAGGCGCGATCTTTTGCACATTCTGATAAATCTCCAGCGGTGGCTCCGGGACAGCCTGCCCCGACGGATAGTAGTCCAGCCGGATATAGAGCCTGGCGTGCAGGTCCTGTTCCGTTGCACCGCCCTTGATAATGTTCAGACAATCGGTTTTTTCTCCATTGGGAGAATCGGAAAACAGATCCTTCTCCGGCAGTGCTGACCACCCTCCGGGGATCCACACCGAAAACGCACCGGTATCGTAGAGCTTACCTGCCGACGCTTCCCCGGCAAAATCTGCCAGTGTTTCCAGCATCGCTTCCAGCTGACCGGCCTCGGGGCTGTCGGGCCACCGGTAATCTGTCTGCGTTTCCTTTCCTCCGGCGTCGTATATCAGCGACAGCTTGCGGTACTGTCCGCCGTCGAGCTTGCTGCTTCCCAACAGCCAATCCTTCCAGGAGGCGGTGTCCTTTTGCAGCTCCAGCTTTCCCAGGGCTGCGGCAATGGCTTCCCACTGCTCCGGCTGGATGGGGATCTGCTCCAAGGTCTCCAGCTGGCCGGTTTCCTGTGACACATAGCGCAAGGTTACGATCTGCCCGCTATTCACTTCTATGTACAGTTGGTTTCCCCATTCCGAGCCGCTTCCCCGGTCAAAGATCAACCCTGTCAGCGCCGGGTCCTGCTTTGTCTGGCAGCCGGGCAATCCTGTCAGCAGCATCAATGCTGCAAGAATGCAAAACTTCTTCATACCGCCCTCCGTCATATCGCTGCCTCGATGACCCGCGGCATCACCGGCTGACCCTTCTGCTGCAGCCGGGCTGCGCATTGCCGGCACATATCCAACTCGTCACAGATCAGGAAGCACTGATTGCAGACCAGCCGTTTGCACACAGGGCAGTAGTTCATATGCTCCGCAGCGCTGCTGATGGCCATCTGTCTTGCATCCCGCTGCTCCTGCTCATAGAGCACATTGTAGATGATCTGCTTATCCGGAGTGCTTGGCACAATGCCGGCTTTTGTAAAGCGGATCGGTCTGTTGCCGTATTCCAGCCCGCAGCCGGCACAGCTGAGGCGGAACAAAAACACCTCGTTTGTAGACATATTTTCAAGAGCCGTTTCTACCAATTTTCTCATGACGCAGCCCTCCTTTCTTCTGTTACTCTCTTATTTTACGGTACAAGGTATATAAATAAAATTATCCCAAGGATACTTTCGGAAAAAAGTATCCTTGGGATAATGTGAAAAATGCACAAACGGCAGGTACGCCATTTGTGCATTTAAACAATGTTATTCCATTGCCGCCGGATCTGCGTCAATCAGCTCGTCCAAACGGTTGCAGCAGCGGAACAGCTCAATGTACAGCATCAGCTCATCTCTGGAGGCGATCTCCAGCTTCTGATAAATGCTGCGGTTATGCTTCTTTACGGTATGGATGCTGACAAAGGCCAGCTCCGGGATCTGGGCGATTTCGTGGCCGCTGATATAGTAATTCAAGATCCGCCGCTCCGCGGAGGAAAGGGTCTTGACCTTTTCCGCAAAATGCTGGAACATATGCTCCATATCCGGAGGCAGCTCCCCGGGATTCACCTGCCGGGTGTTCAGCTGGGTCAGCATCTGCACACTGACCAGGCTTCCGCTGGGCTGGATAATGCCGTAGTCGCTCAGAATCCCGTAGACCAGCAAAAGCAGCACAGCTGTCACGATGTAGGACACGGACAAGAATTCAAAATCCACATCCATCAGCTGCTCTACCAGCCACACGCCCATATTCATCAGCACCGCCACCATCAAGACCAGGGTGTACTTGGGCGATGCCAGCCGTTTGGTTTTGGTGGCGTACGCAATAATCCCCACCATAAACAGAATATAGCCCAGCAGATACAGTGTATACAGCCTGTGCAGCGGGCCGTATTCTTTGACCAGATGGGTCATGCCGTTGATATTCTCCAACGCAACAGACCGGTAGTAAAGTCCCAGATAGTCTCCGCTGGCTGCCAGGGCGAAGGCGGCAACGCTGATCCCGATGAGTACCATTTGCAGCCACCGGCACTTGGGCATACGGCATACATCCCAGATGATCAGCACCATCACCAAAAGGGCAAACGCCCCGCCAAAATATGAGATCGCGTTGGCGATCTTCGCCACGGCTAAGGAATTGCACACCGCCAGGAGAAAATAGCCGCTGTTGGCCGCTGCCACACAGCCGAACAGAAACGAAAACAAGCGGTTCTTTCTCTTGTCGAATAAAAGATGCGCCAAGAACAGCATCGCAGAAAACAGCGCAAGGATGCCATATACAATTGACAGGTCTCCGTTTTTCATGGATATGGACACTCCTTTCGCAGACAGTTACACAGATATCCGGTATCAGTATATACTGAAATGATAAAAAAAGCAATTTGTTTTTGCCTGTCGGGCACCACAGCCCCGGAAGGCTGCTACAAAAAGCTCCACCAGGCCAGACCGTTTGCCTCACCGATGGCCCGGACCAGTTGGGTCAGCCGGGCACAGGTGGCTGCGAATTGTGCCTCTTTTCCTGCCAGGGCAAACTGCTCCATTTGGGCAAACAGGCTCTCCACCTCGTCCATCGGCCCATGGTCCACCACCGCAGCTGTTGCGTTTCTGTGCTGCTGCCAGCACTGCAGCGCCTGTCTTGCCAGGACCGCGCCTTTTTCCATATCCCCGGAGACCGTTTCCTCCGTTGCCTGCTCCAAAAGTGCCGCCACCGGCACACAAACCGCATTTTCTGCAGCACCGACCCAGATACCTGTCCCCAGCAGCGCTGCCAGCAAACCAATGCCAAAAAGAAACCTGCCCATCAGCTTCCCTCCCTTTTATAAAAGAGGATCTTTCCGCTTTCATCCACCGAAAGCAGCCAGGTATCCTTCACTGTAGTGCTTCGTTTTTTCAGCTGCTTTTCCAGCCAGGCAGCATCTTTTCCGCTTTTGCGCAAATTGTCCCGGAGCACCTCCCCGTCGCAGACCACCGCAATGGGCAAATACTGCTTTTCCACCCGGATCCCTGCTTCCCGGGCGGATGCCGGCTTCTCCCGGGGATACGGGAATACGGAAAGATTTCCGTTGGTCTCCAAAATGGCATACTGCACCTGCTCCGGGTCCAGCACATCCTTCTGACGCAGATGTCCGGTCAGTTCATCCATGGTCACCCGGGTCCTGCGGAGATTCTCCTGGAGGATCCTTCCGTTTTCAATGAGGATCACCGGCTTTCCGCAAAGGAGCTTGCGCAGAAAAATACTCTTGAGGCTTAAAAAAGACAGCACCAGCTCCAGGCCCAGCACTGTCAGGATCGGCACCAGCCCGGAGTACAGTGGAATGCCTCCGTCCTGCATAGGGATGGCAGCCAAATTGGCCACCAGCATGGTCACAACAAACTCCGAAGGCTCCATCTGCCCGATCTGCCGCTTACCCATGCAGCGGATCACCGCGATCAGCACCAAATATAAAAGGATCGTACGCAAATAAGATAAAATCATGATCGGCCACCTCTTTGGGACAGGATTCCCATTTTGGAGGAAAATCATGCTTAAAAACGGCAAAAACCGCAGGATATCCTGCGGTTTTGCTTTAAAGAAGAAAAAGAAAGGAAAAATGAGAAAAAGTGATAACAAATCTTTACCCACTAAGTTTACTTTTTAAATATGAAGAAAGAAAGTGTTTAATTGTTAAAAAAGTATTAAGTTCCGCTGACCTTTACTTTTTACCGAAATGTGGTAAAATAAGAAAAAACATTCCATTTACTCAATTGGGAGCGTATCTATGCTTGAAAAACTGGAAGCGGTTGCCAACCGCTACGAAGAACTTTGCGCCCGCTCGGAGCAGCCGGATTTTTATGCAGACCCCAAAAAAGCCGCTGCCTTCCTCCGGGAGAAAAATGATTTAGAGCCCATTGTCGATGCCTATCGGGCATACCGGCAGGCCCAGCGGGATCTGCAGGAATCCGAGGAGCTGATGTCCGACCCGGAGATGAAGGAGCTGTGTCAGCAGACCTACCAGGAGTCCAGGCAGGCAATGGACACCCTGTATAAGCAGCTTCAGATCCTGCTGCTGCCCAAGGACCCCAACGACGAAAAAAGCGTGATCATGGAGATCCGCGGCGGTGTGGGCGGTGAGGAAAGCGCCCTGTTTGCCCACAGCCTGTTCCGGATGTATTCCATGTATGCCGCCCGGAAGGGTTGGCATATCGAGCTCATGAACTACAACGATACGGAGCTGGGCGGTGTCAAGGAAGCGGACTTTGTCATCAGCGGCAAGGGTGCCTGGTCACGGCTGAAATACGAATCCGGTGTCCCTCGGGTCCAGCGTGTTCCGGAGACAGAATCCGGTGGCCGGGTCCACACCTCCACCGCCACCGTGGCGGTGCTTCCGGAAATGGAAGAGGTGGATGTGCAGATCGACCCCGCTGACATCGAAATGCAGGTCTACCGTGCCTCCGGTGCCGGCGGTCAGCACGTGAACAAAACCAGCTCCGCGGTGCGGCTGATCCACAAGCCCTCCGGCATCGTGGTGGCCTGTCAGGAGGAGCGCAGCCAGCTGCAGAACCGGGAAAAATGTATGCGGATGCTGGCCTCCAAGCTCTATGAGATCGAGCAGGAAAAGCTGGACTCACAGATGACCGGAATGCGTCGCAGCCAGGTGGGTACCGGTATGCGCAACGAGCGGATCCGCACCTACAATTTCCCCCAGGGACGGGTCACCGACCACCGGATCGGCCTGACGCTGTACCGCATCGACTCCGTTATGGACGGGGATATTGACGAGATCATCGATGCTCTGGCCACTGCCGACCAGGCAGAAAAGCTGAAAAACGCGCAATAACAGGATCTACACGGATACGAGGAATTTATATGGAATTTATCACCAATTCACCGGAACAGACCGAAGCCCTGGGCGCTGCCCTGGCGCAAAAGCTTTTGCCCGGCACGGTGCTGGCCTTCTCCGGTGACCTGGGTGCGGGAAAAACCGCCTTCACCCGGGGACTTGCCCGGGGACTGGGTGCAAGTGAGCGGGTCACCAGCCCCACCTATACCATTGTAAATGAATATTTATCCGGGCGGCTGCCTCTGTTTCACTTTGATATGTACCGGCTGGGCTCTGCCGATGAGCTGTGGGATATCGGCTGGGAGGACTATCTGACCCGGGGCGGTATCTGCGCGGTGGAGTGGAGCGAAAATGTGGAAGAGGCCATGGAAGCACCTGTGCGCGTCCACATTGAAAAAACCGGTGAGGACACCCGCCGCATCACCATAGAAGGAGGTATCGACCTTGCGGATCTTAGCCTTTGAATCCTCAGCAAAAGCCGGCTCTGTTGCCATCTGGGCAGATGGCTGCCTGCTGGCAGAGGCCTACCAGAACAACGGTCTTACCCATTCCCAAACACTGATGCCCATGGCGCAGCAGCTTTTGGAAAGCTGCGGTCTGGGTGTCAAAGATCTGGATGCCGTTGCCGTAGCGGCAGGTCCGGGCAGCTTCACCGGTGTACGCATTGGGGTCGCCGCAGCCAAGGGCCTTGCCTGGGGCGGACAGCTTCCCCTTTACGGTGTGTCCACTTTGGAAGCCATGGCTTTGCAGCTGGGCGCGCAGGACGGTATCGTCTGTGCGGTGATGGATGCCCGTCGGCAGCAGGTCTACAACGCCCTGTTCCGGGCCCGGGGCGGCACACTCAGCCGGATCACCCAGGACCGGGCCATTGCCCTGTCGGAGCTGGAAACAGAACTGAAAAATTACAGCGAACCGGTTTTTCTTGTTGGCGACGGAAGCCGGCTGTGTTATAATACCCTCAGTCAGACCCTTCCGGGGCTGTGTCTGCCGCCGGAGCACAGAATGCACCAGCGGGCAGCGGGTGTCGCCCTTGCTGCTTTGCTGCAGCATCAGAACGGGGATCCCGGCAATGCCGAAGCCCTGCGCCCCAATTATCTGCGCCTTTCCCAGGCGGAACGGGAACGGCTGGAATCTCAAAAGAAGAAATAAAGGAGAGCATCATTATGGGCAATGTACATGTACTAGACCATCCCCTGATCCAGCATAAGCTGGCGATCCTGCGCAGCAAGAACACCCCCGTCAAGGAATTCCGGGAGCTGATCTCTGAGATCTCCGGGCTGATGTGCTACGAAGCCACCCGGAATCTTCCCACCCGGGAGGTGGAGGTCCATACTCCCGTGGCTGTGGCAAAGTGCCGCCGCCTGGCAGGTAAGAAGCTGGCCATCGTGCCCATCCTCCGGGCAGGTCTCGGCATGGTGGATGCCATGGTGGATCTGATCCCCTCTGCAAAGATCGGTCACATCGGCCTTTACCGGGACCCGGAGACCCATCTGCCTGTGGAGTATTACTGCAAGCTTCCCGAGGACATTGAAAACCGTCAGGTCTTCGTGGTAGACCCCATGCTGGCCACCGGCGGCAGCGCTGTGGCAGCCATTGACTTTTTGAAGAAGCACGGCTGCAAGAATATCATCATGATGAATATCATCGGCTGCCCCGAGGGTGTCAAGGCCGTACAGGAGGCCCATCCGGATGTGGATATGTACCTGGCTGCCGTTGATGAAAGACTGAATGAGCATGCATACATCGTACCCGGCCTCGGAGATGCCGGTGACCGGATCTTCGGCACAAAATGATCCCATATCCTGCCGCACTGCGGCAGGATTTTTATTGTCACAGCAGAATTTACAGGCAGATTGAACAAATTGTCCTGCAGTTCTTTCCCGTATGTGGGACTATTTCACAAAGCATGAATATTTATGCATAAACCATTGACAATATCCAGTTTTGGATGTATAATCCATTGCATACTACAGAATACTTTCAGGAGGCAATCACAATGAGCAAAGAGAACATCAAAAAAGTCGTTTTGGCATACTCCGGCGGCCTGGATACTTCCATCATCATCCCCTGGCTGAAGGAGAACTACAATAACTGTGAAGTCATCGCTATGGCCGGTAATGTGGGTCAGGCTGACGAGCTGGAGGGCCTGGAAGAGAAGGCTCTGAAGACCGGTGCATCCAAGCTGATCGTTGCCGATCTGGTGGACGAGATGGTGGACGATATCATCATCCCCGCACTGAAGATGGATGCCAAGTACGAGACCTACCTGCTGGGCACCGCCTTTGCCCGTCCCGTCATCGGCAAGAAGCTGGCTGAGATCGCACTGGCCGAGGGCGCTGACGCTGTCTGCCACGGTGCTACCGGCAAGGGCAACGACCAGGTCCGTTTCGAGCTGGCCATCAAGCGTTTTGCTCCTGAGATGAAGATCATCGCTCCCTGGCGTGAGTGGGATATCAAGTCCCGTGACGAGGAGATCGACTATGCAGAAGCACACAATGTGCCCCTGAAGATCAGCCGTGAGACCAACTACTCCAAGGATAAGAACCTGTGGCATCTGAGCCATGAGGGCCTGGATCTGGAGGATCCCTCCAACGAGCCCCAGTACGACAAGCCCGGTTTCCTGGAGATGGGTGTCTCCCCCATGCAGGCTCCCGACGAGCCCACCTATGTTTCCATCGACTTTGAAGCCGGCGCTCCCGTTGCTCTGAACGGTGAGAAGATGAAGGCCTCCAAGATCATCGAGAAGCTGAACCAGATCGGCGGTGCCAACGGCATCGGTATCATCGACATCGTGGAGAACCGTCTGGTGGGCATGAAGGACAGAGGTGTTTACGAGACCCCCGGCGGCTCCATCCTGTACTTTGCCCATGAGCAGCTGGAGATGCTGACCATTGACAAGGACACCCTGCACCTGAAGCAGAAGCTGGCTGTTGACTATGCAGACCTGATCTACAACGGCAAGTGGTACTCTCCCCTGCAGGAGGCACTGACCGCTTTTGCCAACGAGTCCAACAAGTTTGTCACCGGCACTGTCAAACTGAAGCTGTACAAGGGCAACATCATCCCTGCCGGCACTACCTCTCCCTACACCCTGTATTCTGAGAGCCTGGTCACCTTCGACGAGAGTGACTACGATCAGAAGCAGGCAGAGGGCTTCATTAACCTGTGGGGTCTTCCCACCCAGGTCCAGGCACTGCGGGAGCAGGGCAAGCTGTAAGAAATTATCGTAGGGTGGGAGCATGCTCCCACCCATTACGAGTTTTTAAGGAGAAATCGAAATGGCTAAAATGTGGGCCGGACGCACAGACGGCACAACCGAAAAGATTGCAGACGACTTCAATTCCTCTATCGCCTTTGACTGTCGGATGTACAAGCAGGACATCACCGGATCCATGGCCCATGCCGCCATGCTGGCTGCGCAGAATATCATCACCCAGGCCGATGCGGATCAGCTGATCGCAGGTCTGGAGCAGATCCTTTCCGATATTGAATCCGGTGCGCTGCCCATCGACATGGAATGTGAGGACATCCATATGTTTGTGGAACAGGTCCTGACCCAGCGGCTGGGAGATGTGGGAAAAAAGCTCCACACTGCCCGTTCCCGGAACGATCAGGTGGCTTTGGACATCCGCATGTACCTGCGCAATGAGATCGACACCATCCGCGCACTGGTCCGGGAGCTGGTCCGTGCCGTTACCGACAAAGCAGAAGAATATGCCGATGCCATCCTCCCCGGCTACACCCATCTGCAGCGGGCACAGCCCATTACCTTCGGACATCATCTGATGGCCTATGCCATGATGCTGCTGCGGGACCTGGACCGGCTGGCCGATTGCAGAAAGCGCATGAATCTCTCCCCCATTGGCTGCTGCGCCCTGGCCGGCACTACCTACAACACCGACCGCCGCTTTGAGGCGGAAAAGCTGGGCTTTGACGGCATTTGCTTAAACTCCCTGGACGGTGTTTCCGACCGGGATTTCTGCGCAGAGCTGATGAGCGCCATTGCGGTTTTGATGGTACATTTGTCCCGTTTTTCCGAGGAGATCATTCTGTGGTCCTCCTGGGAGTTTAAATTCATCGAGCTCAGTGATGCCTACACCACAGGCTCGTCCATCATGCCCCAAAAGAAGAATCCGGATATGGCGGAGCTGGTCCGGGGAAAGACCGGCCGGGTATTCGGTGATCTGATGGGCCTTCTGACCACCCTGAAGGGTCTGCCCCTGGCATACAACAAGGATATGCAGGAGGACAAGGAAAGCGTCTTTGATGCCTGCGACACCGTGAAGATGTGCCTGCAGGTCTTTACCGGCATGATCGCCACCATGAAGGCCAACACCCAGAATATGAAGCGCGCTGCCCAAACCGGCTTTATCAATGCCACCGACCTGGCAGACTACCTGGTAAAGAAGGGGCTTCCCTTCCGCAGCGCCTACAAGATCTCCGGTCAGCTGGTGGCCCTGTGCATTCAGGAGGGCACGGTTTTGGAGGAGCTTCCCCTGGAGACCTACCGGCAATACAGCCCGCTGTTTGACAAGGATCTTTACGAGGATATCGACCTGGTCACCTGCGTGGAAAAGCGCATCAGTGAGGGCGGCACATCTGTAGCCTCCGTGAAGGCACAGATCGCATATGTAAGAGAGGTTATCTGATATGACAAAAGTATTTATTGACGGCAGTGCCGGCACCACCGGCCTGCGGATCGTTGACCGTCTTTCCCAGAGAGAGGATCTGGAGCTGCTGATCCTGCCGGAGGATGTGCGTAAGGACACCACCGCCCGGGCAGACGCACTGGCCAGCGCGGACATTGCCTTCCTTTGCCTGCCCGATGACGCAGCCAAGGAATCCGCTGCACTGGCAGGAAACAGCCGTGTCCGGATCATCGACACCTCCACTGCCCACCGGGTAGACCCCAATTGGGTCTACGGTATGCCGGAGCTGGCAGGACAGCGTCAGCGGATCCAAAGCAGCAGCCGCATTGCCAATCCCGGCTGCCATGCCAGCGGCTTTGTGGCACTGGTTGCCCCCCTGGTGCAGGAGGGCATCCTCAGCCCCGACGCGGCACTGAGCTGCTTCTCCCTCACCGGTTATTCCGGCGGCGGCAAGAAAATGATCGCCCAGTACGAAGCTGCTGACAGAGATCCCCTGCTGAGTGCTCCCCGGCAGTACGCACTGGAGCAAAGCCACAAGCATCTGAAGGAAATGACCCAGCTCTGCGGTCTGAACAATGCGCCGGTGTTCTGCCCCATCGTTGCCGATTTCTACAGCGGCATGGAAGTGACCGTCCCGCTGTTTGCCAGGGATCTGCGGAGCAGCATGGCAGACATTCAGGCACTGTACAAGCAGTACTACCAAGGCGGTCTGATCCGCTTTACCGACCAGACCGATCCCGACGGTATGCTCTCTGCCGGTGCATTCTCCGGCCGGGACGATATGACCGTTACGGTCTGCGGCAACCAGGAGCGTTTGCTGCTGGTCTCCCGGTTTGACAATTTGGGCAAGGGTGCTTCCGGCGCCGCCATTCAGAACATGAATATTCTGCTGGGACTCCCGGACGATACCGGCTTGAGCCTCTGAGTCCCAGCCCACAGAAGAAGGAAAAGGTGAGAAAAAATGAAGTTAATTCCCGGCGGTGTTTGTGCCGCAAAGGGCTTTAAGGCCAACGGCATCCACTGTGGCATCCGCCACAACCGTACCAAGCGGGATCTGGCACTGATCGTCAGCCAGGTGCCTGCCTCGGCAGCAGCGGTGTATACCCGGAATCTGGTAAAGGGCGCGCCTCTGATCGTAACCAAATCCCACATTGCAGACGGCACAGCCCAGGCTGTGATCTGCAACAGCGGCAATGCCAACACCTGCAATGCCAACGGCATCGAAATTGCCGAGGGCATGGCGCAGCTGGTGGAACAGGCCACCGGCATCCCGGCAAAGGATGTGATCGTCGCCTCCACCGGTGTCATCGGTCAGCCCTTGAACCTTGCCCCCATTGAAAAGGGCATGGAAGCCCTGGCTGCCGGTCTCAGCCGCCAAAACGGTGCTGCGGCTGCTGAAGCCATTATGACCACCGATACCATTGCCAAGGAAGTGGCTGTGGAATTCACCGTTGGCGGCAAGCTCTGCCGCATGGGCGGTATCGCCAAGGGCAGCGGTATGATCCATCCCAACATGGCCACCATGCTGGTTTTCATCACCACAGACTGCAGCATCTCCCCGGCTATGCTGCAAAAGGCCCTGTCCGGTGATGTGCAGAGCACCTTCAATATGCTCTCCATCGACGGAGACACCTCCACCAATGATACCGTAGCTGTTTTGGCCAACGGTCTGGCAGGCAATGCGACCATTACCGCAGAAGGTCCGGAATTCAAGCTCTTTATGAAGGCGCTGAACACACTGACCGTACAGCTGTGCCGCATGATCGCAGGTGACGGCGAAGGCGCTACCAAGCTTCTGGAGTGCACCGCCACCGGTGCAAACACCCTGGAAGCAGCCCGGATCAGCGCCAAAAGCGTGATCTGCTCCAGCCTGCTGAAAGCTGCCATGTTCGGCGCAGACGCCAACTGGGGCAGAGTCCTGTGTGCCATCGGCTACAGCGGTGCGGATGTGGATGTGCAGAAGATCGGTGTTGCCTTCCGTTCCAAAGCCGGCACTGTCACCGTCTGCAAGGACGGCAGCGGTGTTCCCTTCAGTGAGGATGAGGCAAAGAAGGTCCTGCTGGAAAAGGAGATCGAGATCCTGATCTGTCTGGGCGACGGACCCTACAGCGCCACCGCCTGGGGCTGCGATCTGACCTACGACTATGTTAAGATCAACGGTGACTACAGAACCTGATCACCATCACAGAAAACGCAAAGGAGAGAGCCTTATGCACAATGCATTTACCAATTCCGAACGGGCCGAGGTGCTGACCCAAGCCCTTCCCTATATCAAAAAGTACAGCGGCAAGATCGTTCTGATCAAGTATGGCGGCAATGCCATGCAGACCGAGCAGCTGAAGCAGCAGGTGATGGAGGACATCGCACTGCTGTGGCTCATCGGTGTCAAGGTGGTCCTGGTCCACGGCGGCGGCCCGGAGATCAGCCAGACCATGAAGGCGCTTGGCAAGGAGGCTGTGTTTGTAGACGGCCTGCGGGTCACCGATGCAGAGACCATGGATATCGTGCAGATGGTCCTTGCCGGTAAGGTCAACAAGAGCCTTGTGAATCTGATCCAGACCAAGGGCGGCCACGCAGTGGGTGTTTCCGGTGTGGACGGCGGCATCATAGAAGCCAGCATCAAGGACCCCCGGCTGGGCTTCGTGGGTGAGATCACCAAGATCCGCACCCAGCCCATTGAGGACCTTTTGGAGAAGAACTACATCCCTGTGATCTCCACCATTGCCAGTGACCGTCAGGGCAACACCTACAACATCAACGGAGATACCGCTGCTGCGCACATTGCCGGTGCTTTGGGTGCGGAAAGAATGATCCTGATGACGGACATTGCCGGTATCCTCCGGGATAAAGACGATCCCTCCACTCTGATCCCTCACATCACCACCACAGAGGCCAGGAAGCTGTATGACCAGGGTGTCATCTCCGGCGGCATGATCCCCAAGGTGGATTGCTGCATCGAGGCGCTGGAGCACGGTGTAAAGAATGTGGTTATCATGGACGGCAGGACCCCCCATTCCATTCTGATGGAGCTGCTGACCGACGAAGGTGCAGGCACCATGGTCACAAAGGAGTAAGCTATGGATATCATGTCTTTAGATCAAACTTATGTAGCCGGTACATACGGCCGTTTTCCGGTGACCCTGGTCAGCGGAAAGGGCAGCCTCCTGTACGATGCTGCCGGAAAAGAATATATCGACATGGGATCGGGCATCGGTGTTACCGCCTTCGGAAACTGCGATCCCCAGTGGCAGGCTGCCGTTACCGAGCAGCTTGGCAAGCTGCAGCACGTTTCCAACCTGTACTATACCGAGCCCTGCGCCCGGCTTGCACAGCTTTTGTGTGAAAAGACCGGCATGTCCAAGGTCTTCTTCTCCAATTCCGGTGCAGAGTCCAACGAATGTGCCATTAAATACGCCCGGAAATACTCCATGGAGAAAAAGGGCGCGGAATACTGCCAGATCATCACGCTGGAAAACAGCTTCCACGGCAGAACCCTCACCACCCTTGCTGCCACCGGGCAGGACCATTTCCATCAGCTGTTTCAGCCTCTGACCCCCGGTTTCCTGCATGTCAAGGCCAATGATGTGGCTGCCCTGCAGACCGCTGTGGCAGAAAACAAGGTTGCCGGCATCCTGCTGGAGTGTGTTCAGGGCGAAGGCGGTGTGGTACCGCTGTGCGAGGAATTTGTCAAGGCCGCAGCCCAGCTGTGTGCAGACAACGACATTCCTCTGATGATCGACGAGGTCCAGACCGGCAACGGACGGACCGGTGCGCTGTATGCCTATATGCATTACGGTGTGCAACCGGACATCGTGTCCACTGCCAAGGGCCTGGGCGGTGGCCTGCCCATCGGTGCCACCATGGTGTCGGAAAAGCTGCAGAGCGTCCTGGCCCCCGGTGACCACGGCTCTACCTACGGCGGCAACCCGGTGGCCTGTGCCGGTGCATTGAGCGTCATTTCCCGGCTGGACGATGCCTTTATGGAACAAGTCCGCCGGAAGAGCAGCTACATTTTCCAGGCTTTGGAAGGTGCAGAAGGCATCGAAGCCGTCACCGGCAAGGGTCTGATGATCGGCATCAAAACCGTGAAGCCTGCCAAGGAAGTGGTGGCAACATGCATGGAGCAGGGTGTTCTGTGCCTCACCGCCAAGGATAAGGTGCGGCTGCTGCCGGCACTGAATATTCCGGACCAGCTGCTGGAAAAGGCAGTGGCTGTGATCAAGGCTGCCTGCGAATAAGCCTTTCCCCAACGAAAACCATACTTAAAGGAGATCCCCATGGATTTTAAGAATAAGCATTTTTTGAAGCTGTTGGATTTCACCCCGGAGCAGATCCAGGCACTGTTGGAGCTGTCTGCGGATTTTAAAGCCAAGAAGAAGGCCGGCATCCCCCACCGGATCTGCCAGGGCAAGTCCATTGCCCTGGTTTTTGAGAAGACCAGCACCCGCACACGCTGCGCCTTTGAGGTGGCCGCAGCCGATCTGGGTATGCACCCGGTTTATTTAGACCCCAAAAGCTCCCAGATGGGCAAGAAGGAATCCATTGCCGACACCGCCCGGGTGCTGGGCCGTATGTTCGACGGCATCGAATACCGGGGCTTCGGTCAGCAGATCGTGGAGGAGCTGGCTGCCTATGCCGGTGTTCCCGTTTGGAACGGTCTGACCAACGAGTACCATCCCACACAGATCCTGGCAGATTTTCTCACCATCATCGAGCATTTCGGTGCGCTGAAGGGTAAAAAGCTGGTGTATATGGGGGATGCCCGGTACAATATGGGCAACTCTCTGATGGTCGGCTGTGCCAAGATGGGCATGCATTTTGTAGCCTGCGCACCGGAAAGCTATTTCCCCAACCAGGAACTCATCGATACCTGCCAGGAAATTGCCACCCAAACCGGTGCTACCCTGGAATTCATCACCGATCCTATGAAAGCAGTACAGGGCGCCCATGTGATCTACACCGATGTTTGGGTGTCCATGGGTGAGCCGGACAGCGTATGGGAAGAGCGGATCCGGGAGCTGAGCCCCTACCGGGTGACCCAGCAGCTGATGGACGCTGCCGGCAGCCAGTGCCGGTTCATGCACTGCCTGCCTGCCTTCCACGATCTGAAAACCGAGATCGGCAAGGATGTTCACGAAAAGTTCGGCATCGACTGCATGGAGGTCACGGACCAGGTATTTGAGAGTGATCGCTCCATCGTCTTCGACGAGGCAGAAAACCGGATGCACACCATCAAGGCTGTTATGGCCGCTACTTTGGCATAAAATGACAAGGGTGTCTCAAAATGCATATGTAGGGAATGACCTATGTGTCATTCCGAAAATTAGTTCCAAAATATACACTTAGGAACGGCACACAGGCCGTTCCCTACACATAAATATGCAATTTGGGGTTGTCTCATTCATTTTGAGACAACCCC
>JAZSER010000009.1:0-15368 GCA_045531815.1 Faecousia sp.
CTCAAAATGAATGAGACAACCCCAAATTGCATATTTATGTGTAGGGAACGGCCTGTGTGCCGTTCCTAAGTGTATATTTTGGAACTAATTTTCGGAATGACACATAGGTCATTCCCTACATATGCATTTTGAGACACCCTCTTAATCTTCGATTACGATGCAATTGACCTTCTTTGAAAAGTGCGTGCAGGCATCCAAGGCGATGATGCCCTCTGCGTAGTAGGGGTCAAAATTTGGGCTGCGATCAAACTCACCGCCGTCATTTTCGTATCGGGAATGACCAAAGGAGCAGTGCCAATGCCCGCAGACGATGGTCTTGCCGGGCTCGGTAATGCCGCCGTGGGCAGCCTCCATACCATTGATCCACCGGGCCTTGTCCCACATGGCTTTCTCTGCGCTGCGCCAATCCGCAATTGGAATATATTCCATCTGGTTGCTGGCGATGCTGACAGGGGAGCAGGGGATCCATCCGTGGGTGAAAATATAGCGGTCGGTTTCGTAGTAGTCCACCGTTGCGGGGATCAGGGTTTGTATGTAAGGATCCTGCAGGAAGGCGCGTCCTGCGTTTTCGGGATCGGCATATAGCTCCCGGATGCCGATGCCGGTCAACTGGCAGAGGGTATCCATTGTGCCGTTTGTGTGGTGGTGAGAGAGAAGATAACTCCTGCGGTGCCAGTTGTTCAGAAGGTGCAATGCCAGGTCTTCGTGATTGCCCCGCACAAGGATCACCTGATCCTTGGCAAGCAGCCCCAGGATGAATTCCTGCAGCGCCTTCGCCTCGGTTCCTCTGTCGTACAGATCACCGCATACGATCAGCTTATGAGGCGCGGGGTCGGTAAAGAAGCCCTGCTCTGTCAGCGCAGCCTTAAGCGCACTGCAATAGCCGTGGACATCAGCCGTTACATAGTATTTCATAGAATAGCATCACCTCAAGCAATCAAAATGCGAAGGAACGTTCTCGTGTGGCCGCCCCCGCAGGGCTGCTTACATCAATCCCATGCACCAAATCACCGCCAGGGCAGTCAATGTGACCAGGGTGTCGATGGTGACACCGTAGAACATGGGCTTGAGTCCGGCTTTTTTGAAGTCGGCAATGCTGGTGTTCAGACCGATGGCCGCCAGGGCGGTGACCATCAGGAATTTGCTGGCGGTTTTCATGATACCGGATACGGCTGCGGGGATCAGGCCGATGCTGTTTACAATGGCCAGCAGCAAAAAGCCGCCAATGAACCAGGGGATGATCTTCATCATGTTCACCTTGCTGCCGTCGCCGGTGGCTTGCATTTCCTTCTTCTTCATACGCACACCGATCCAGGCAAATACCAGCACCGTGGGAATGATGGCAATGGTGCGGGTCAGCTGGACCATGGTGGCGAAATCACCTGCAGCTTCGGAAAAGGCAAAGCCGGAGGCCACCACGCTGGCGGTATCGTTGACAGAAGTGCCTGCCCAGATGCCGTAGGCCATGTCGGACATGCCCAAAGCCTTGCCCATCAGGGGATAAAGGGCGATCATGACCATATCGAACAGGAAGGTGGAGGACATGGCAAAGGCAATGTCCTTGTCGTCCGCGTCGATGACCGGGGCAATGGCAGCCACCGCACTGCCGCCGCAGATGCCGGTGCCGGCGGAGATGAGATTGCTCAGCTTCCAGTTAAGGCCGAAGAGCTTGCGGATGAAATAGCCCCCTCCGAAGCACATGGCAAAGGTGAAGAGCATCACAAAGAAGGTCATCTTGCCCACAGACAAAATGGTGCTGACAGACAAGGATGCGCCCAAAAGAACGATGGCAGCCTTCAGGATCTTCTTGGATGTAAACTTCAGTGCCGGCTTGATCCAGCCCGGATGGAAAAAGCTGTTGATGATGGTGCCTGCAAACAGGGCAATGATGGACGCGCCCAGCAGTCCCCCGGGGATCACTTCCTCCAAAAGGACAGACAGGGCGGCTACAGCAAAGCAGATGGCAACGCCTAAGATAAACAGAAGACGGTCTTTGGTTTTCGGTGTCATGGTGGTTTCTCCTTGTGTTTTTTCTTGATTCTACCATAAAAATGGAAGAAATGGAAGTGGCATTCAGAGTCAGCTGAAAAATTTGAAGACCTGTCGGAGAGGAAAAACTACTTTACACCGTGGAATTGCATGTGTATAATTGTAGGGAATTTAACTGCAACAGGAGGATACATATGAAAAAGATTTTTGCACTGGTTCTGTGCGTTTTAATGGTTGCTTCCATGTTCGGCTGCGGCAAGACCGCTGAGCCGGAGCAGACCACGGAAGCCCCTGCACCCACCCAAAGTCCGGAAGAGCAGGAAGTTCTGAAGGTGCTGGTCATCGGCAACAGTCACTCCAATGATGCCTTTTGGCAGCTTTACGAGGTTTTTAAGGCCCAGGCCCCGGAACAAAAAGTGGTCATCGGCATTCTCTACTACTCCGGCTGCAAGATCGTCCAGCATGTGCAGTTCGGCAGCACCCGTGCCAGAGTCTATGATTACTACCGCAATTCCTCCGGCACATGGGACCACATGGCAGAATCGGATATGCAGTTTGCCCTGAAGGACCAGGCCTGGGATATCATTATGCTCCAGCCCGGCCGGGAAAACGCGGAATACGAGAAGAAGAACCGGGATGCCCTGGCTGCCATCGTGGCGGAGAATGTCAATGAGCCGTACGAGCTGTACTGGCACAAGACCTGGGCAAACCCCAACGACCCCGAGCTTTGGTCGGATACCCACGACCCCAAGCCCCCTGCCAATTATCAGTCCAATCTGCAGCAGCTGTTTGGCTTTGATCCCGTCAACCAGTCCAATATTCTCAACGAAAAAGTGAAAACCATGGTGCTGGATGATGAAATGTTCACTAAGTTTATCAGCAATAATGCGGCCATTATGCATGCGTATCTGGTAAGCGGTGTGCCCCAGGTGGAGCTGTGGCGTGACTACACCCACCTGACAGACTACGGAAGACTGATCGCGGCCTATACCCTGTACGCGGAGATCATGGATCAGCCCATCACAGAGGTAAAGGTCCAATCCATCGCTGCCGGTCTGCGGCACCGCAGAGCCCAGGTCCTGGGAGACATGGAGGTCACTGACGAAATGCGTCAGGTCATCATCGATGCGGTGAAGTACGCACAGGAGCACCCCTGGGAGACTCCCGGACAGTAATCACTGCCCGATAATTTGACAACCGGAGACTCCCGCAGCCAACGCCCCATACAGGAGGATACTCGTTTGAAGATTTTGACCATCGGCAATTCTGCATCTTTGGATGCCTGCCATTTGTTGAATTTGGTAGCAGGCACGGAGGGCTTTGACGGGGAGCTGTACATTGGCACTCTTTACCATTCCGGCTGCCGCCTGAGCCGCCATGTGGAGAACCTCAGGCTGGACCGTGCGGACTACAGCCTGCACATCAGCAGCAGCCTGACGCCCCATTTGCCCCCCAGCAAAACACCGGAAGTGACGCTGCTTCAAGGTCTGCGCTTTGCTGATTGGGATGTGATCGTCCTCCAGGGAAGCACCGCAACCAATTACAAAGAAGAGACCTTTACCAACGGGGATCTGCAGGTCCTCCAGCGCTTTGTCAATGAAAACAAGCGGAATCCGGATGCGTTTTTTGTGTGGCATATGTACTGCGCCAATGCAGCCGACGAGGTGCTGCAGACAAAGTGGGAGATCCAAACCGGCTATAGTGCGGATGTAAACAACTACAAAAAGATCTACCAGCAGTTTGCCACCCGGGAGGATGTGTTCGCAGCCATCACCGGCAATGTGAAGACCTATATTCTTCCGGATGAGACCATCCGGGGGCTGATCCCTTCCGGCACGGCGGTGGAAAACGCGCTGACCAGCTATCTGACGGAGTGGGATATCCACCGGGATTATTTCCATTTGAGTGACTTCAGCCGTGTGATCGCTTCTTATGTATGGTACTGCACCCTGGCAAAGGTGGACCATCTGGAGGAAATCAAGCTGGACACCATCCCTGTGGACTTCCTGAAGTCCACAGAGGATAAGACCCGGGACAGAGCCCTGAGCGAAACGGAAAAGGCGATCATTCTGGAAGCGGTCAATAACGCTCTGGAAAACCCCTTGCAGGTCACCCAGTCCCAGTATACCCAGGCCCCTGTATAATCAGTCTTAGCCCCGGCTTGGGCGAGGTGCCATAGTGATAAACCGCCTCTAAAAGGCGTTTATCCGCGCCGCTCTGCGGTAAAAATGCGCTCAATCCATCAAGGATTCCTGCGCTTTTTACCTTGACCGGCACGAATCTTCGCCTTTTATAGGTGCTGCGCAGTTTTGACGTGGTAACTTTTCTTCAAGACAAACAACAAAATTCCCGGAATGCTGACGCATTTCGGGAATTTTTTGTGCAGTATTGGAGAGAAGGGACCGTTCAAAACCGATTTATCACTATGGCGCCTCGCCCTTTGCCGGGGCTTTTCTTGTTGCAATTTGCACTTGACAGAAGTATAATAATACTTGTTACAAGGGAGCGTATATACTTTTGCTTTCCCGGAAGACGCGCGTTTCAAAAAGTGCAGTTTTTTAGATGTCTGCCATGGGTGGAGCGCCGCTTCCGTAAAAAGACAAATTCTGATACGCAGATCCTGCAGCTTGCTTCGCGAAAGGAGGGCGTGGTGTGAAAAAGAATCAGCTTTGGGTTATGCTCATTACCCTGGCAGTCTTGATCGCGGGTACGGTTCTGGTGATCCAACAATCTGTTGTGCCGCCAGGGACCGCCAAGTGCGAACACCGCTATTCAGACCCGGTTCTGCTGTCCGCGCCCCAGCTTTTCAAGGTAGGGCAGCAGCAGACCGTTTGTAAAAAGTGCGGCTATGCGGTGGAGGAAAGACTTCCGGCGACCGTTGCTTTGCCGCAGTTATATCTGGACGGCAGTGTAGAAGGCTTGTCGAAAACCAATGAGTGTGTCATGCAGGCAAAATACACCGATGCCGGGACGCAATTGGATGCATATGCCACGATTAAATACCAAGGTCATACCGCAATGCAGTATGATAAAAAGAATTATACGATCAAATTCTTCGAAGATGCCCTCAAGAACAAAAAGTATAAATTTTCTCTCAACGGTTGGGATGAGATCAATAAGTATTGTCTCAAAGCAAACTACATAGATTACAGCAGCGCAAGAAACATCGTGTCGTCGAACATCTGGCGCGATGTGGTTGCCAGCAGGCAGAAGCTGGATGCCAATGTTGCACAGCTTGAATTCTTGGGCGGTATTGACGGGTACCCCTTCGCATTGTTCCTCAACGGAGAATACCAGGGCCTTTATACATTTAACATTCCGAAGGACGAAGATACGTATCAAATTGCCGATGGGGAAAATGAGGCAATGTTCGTGATCAACAGTGCGTTTTCGGATGCTGCCAACTTCAAGTCTCTGCTTACGCAGGAAGATAAGACGGCAGTATACGATCTGGAATACGCTTATCCGGAAAATGCCCAATGGCCCTATGCCAGCATGGATGATCTGCTGGAGTTTGTGATCAACCATGATGGGGATGCCTTTGTTGCCGGGATAGAAGACTATCTGGATGTGGATGCGGCCATTGATTATTTGATAACTGCATATGTCCTTGGTTTAACAGACAATTTTGCGAAAAATATGATTTTGCTTACCTATGACGGACAAAAGTGGATCCCCAATCTGTATGATCTGGATACCGCTTGCGGTCTGCGGTTTGACGGATCTGGCTATCTTGCACCCGTTTTTTCTCTGCCGGGCAAATCGGACACCGGGGAGATTTCCTCAGGGACGGACAGCCTGTTGTGGGATCGGATCTTAAATAACTATCAAGAGGCTTTTCGGCAGAGATATTTTGCGTTAAGAGAAAGTGTACTGGATACGCAAACGCTTATTCAGAGATATGAGGCCTTTTATGCTTCAGTACCGCCGGAGTGTTATGCACAGGAAGTGGAGCTCTATCCCGACACACCGCAAAAAGATGTGGAGCAAATGAAACAGATCTCTGAATTTTTAACAGAACGCACAAGGTTGCTGGATGCAATCATTGAAGACTTCGAATAAAGGAGGTCAGGTAATGAAAAAGTATATTAAAACGATCATTTCGACGGTTTTATGCTATGTAATGGTTTTGTCTATGCTGCCGGCGGTATCCCTGACGGCTTTTGCCGCATCCTATACCGGGACAGGCACGGAAACAAATCCGTATGTGGTATCCACCGGCGCGGAACTGATCGAGGTGCTGAACAACTATAATGTCGAAGGTGTGCATATTAAGCTGGACAGCAACATCACACTTACCGACACATATGTTCCCGGTGTGTTTAACGGTGTTTTGGATGGTGATTTTTACAAAATCACTGCGGTGACCCGTTTCTTTACCACCAACAATGGCACACTGAAAAACTTCTTCTATACAGATACCGTGCAGATCACCACCGGCAACGGAAGTTACGGCAGTGCTATGGGTGTTGTGTGTGATGATAATGCTGGCTTGATCAGCGGCGTTATCGCTACAGGTGATATCAAAGGTGATGCGGCTGCCCCGTCTCGTGCCGGTATTATTGCTGGCGACAACAGCGGCACAATTGTCAATTGCGCTGCATTGGGTTCTGTAAGTGTTTATGATTCAGATGGATCCCGCGCCGGTGCGGTTGTATGCGGCGGCAATAATGTTTACAATTGCTATGCATCTGCTACAGTTTCTGCGACAGGAGGCAGCCGATACGGCAGCAGCTACAGCCATCCCATCAGCCTGGGCTCCTTTGCCAATTGCTATTATAATGCCGACGTGCAGAAAACCGGAGAAAGCGGAGGCCTTGCAGCTGCAGAAATGAAGACCAAGCAGTTTGTGAATCTGCTGAACGGGAACAGCGAAGTGTCCACCGACAGCACCTGGGTAATGGACACAAAGAATGTAAATGGCGGCTTCCCGGTTCTGAAGCGTGCACTGAATGCTGCGATCACCTCTTCTAAAACCAATGTTCTGATCCAGGGCACAGAGTCTGTGACACTGACCTGCGCGGACAGCGCTGCTGCGATCTATTATACCTTGGATGGCAAAGATCCGACCACTGGCAGCAAGCGCTACACAGGTCCGATCAGCATCACCGATGATACGACCATCAAGGCGGTTGCCTATAAAAATGGCCTTTACGGCGCAACCAAAGCATTTTTCTATGCCAAGGTTACGGGCGCAGGCACAAATGCGCAGCCCTATCTGATCAACAGCGGAGCGGATATTAAGGCCATGACGGAGTTGGAAAACACCGCCTGCTTCCGTATCATACAAGATATCACCATGGAAGAGGAAATGGTCTCCCTTGGCATCTTCTATGGCAACATCGACGGTCAGGGCTACACCGTCAGCGGTGTGTATTCTAACCAATTCATCGGCAGCTTCGTGCAAAAGAATTACGGCGTGATCCAAAATGTCAATTTTGCTATGAAGGCAAACAGTGATTTTTTGACCGCTGCTGCATTTGCGCACTATAACTATGGCGTGATTTACAACTGCCATTACACCGGCAATATCAACGGTGGCAGTATGGAAAACGTGCTTTCCGGGGATGTAGGCGGCCTGGTTGCTGAAAACCACGGCAGACTGGAAAAGTGCAGCTTTACCGGCAGAGTTTATGCAGATGATGCATCAAATGCCGGTGGTGTGGTTGGCTATAATTCGGGAGAGATCCTTTACTGCAGCTTTGACGGCGAGGTGGAGATCGCTTCTGCATCCTTCCGGTGTAACGGCTCTTTTCAGGGATATGTAGGCGGTTTTGTAGGATATGCTGCAACGGATTCCTCTGTAAAATACTGCACTGCCAATGTAACCAGCGTGTATAGCGCTGTCCTGGAATATACCGGTGTGTATGTGGGCGGCTTTGTAGGCAATTCCGGCACCAGTGCAATTGTGGATTGTACCGCACAGATCGGCTCTGTGAGTTATGGCTATGGCTATACCGAATGGGGTTACAGCGGCACCAACTACTACACCGGAACCAGCAGCGGCCAGCCCATCCCCACGGCCCATGCCCATGCGTTTGCATTTACAATGCAGGATCCCGTCTGTGGTGATTATCGCCGGGGAATCAATGGCTGCAGCTGTGGTGTCCAGGTTGCCAATTCCTGGTATGATAGCGATTGGTGGGGCAAAAGCCATGTGGGTGGTACGGCTACCTGTACCCAGCAGGCAATCTGCGATACCTGCGGCGCTGCCTACGGCGAGCTGGATGTGACCAACCATACCGGAGTTCAAACCATACAGGTACAAAATGATACCAATTATCCCTTTGTTTATGCCGACGGTAAGTACACCTCCACCAACAAAGATAACAATTCCATTGCCACCCTTACGGTCACAGCCAAGGCGGCCTGCACCGTTGTTGTGGCAGTCGAGTACTCTACGGAGCAGAATTACGATAAGGGTATCCTTTTCAAGAATGGCGTACAGATCAGGGTGGTCTCCGGCACCGGCAGCATTGCCGAGCCTGTGTCCCTGAATGCAGGGGATGTGCTGACCATCCGCTACAGCAAGGACGGCAGCTACGGCAGCGGAACCGACAGCATTACTGTAAAGCTGACCACACCCGCATCCCAGGCAACCTGTACAACCGGTGTGATCTGCAATGATTGTAAAGGTGTGGCAGTGCCGCCCCTGGGCCATACCTACCTGGAGGGCGTTAACGATACGACCTATCCCTTTGTCTTGATTGACGGCAAGTATACCTCTACAAATAAGGCCCACAGCTCCTCTGCTACCTACACCTATACTGCCAGGAGTGCGCTGAAGGTGACGGTGGAATACAGGGTGTCCAGCGAAACCAGTCGGGATAAGCTGACGATTCTGAGAAACGGCAGTACGCTTTATACCTATAGCGGAGAACAGACAGGAACAAAACAATTCCCCCTTGCTGCCGGGGATCGATTGAGCTTCCGGTATAGCAAAGACAGTTACGGCTTCAGCGGCAGCGACTGCGCAGCTTTTGCCATCACAGAGGTCACCGTTCCCGACCCCTGCACCCAGAGCCTGAACTGTGATCGCTGCGGTGTGGTAACACCTGCCACAGGTCATAGCTTTGTGGATTGTGTCTGCACTGTTTGTGGTGTGGAGGACATCGTAGATAGCGGCAAGTGCGGTGAGAATGTGAACTGGCGTCTGCTCACAAACGGTAAAATGATCATCTCCGGCACCGGCCCAATGACAGATTATACATATTCTTCTTATGCGCCGTGGCATACCATTAAGGCTTCTGTCAAAACAGTTGTAATCGAAAACGGTGTTACCAGTGTTGGCGCATATGCTTTTAAAGACCATACCCAGCTGAAAGAGGTCATCATTGGAAACAGCGTCATCACTGTTGGCGAAGGCGCATTCATGTATGCGGATGTGACCCATGTGGAGTTCGGTGACCATGTAGAGGTGATCGGCACAGATGCATTCTACTATAACTTCAATCTGGAAAACTTTACACTTCCCGAAACAGTAAGAATTATCGAAAAATCTGCATTCTCCTGGTGCTGTAATAAGCTGACGGAAGTTGTGATTCCTGATAGTGTGACAGAATTGGGTGTTTATGCCTTCTGCAACTGTGATAGCCTGGTTACCGTTACCATTGGCAGCGGTGTCACCGCTATTGCCGACGATGCCTTCTGCCATTGTGACAAGCTCACCGGCATTTGGGTAAGTGAAGACAACACTGCCTTCTGCAGTGATGAAAACGGTGTTCTGTACAGTAAGGATAAAACAGAGCTGATCCAGATCCCCAACACCTATATCGGCGATTTTGTGATTCCGGATGGGGTGGTTTCCATCCGCGAGTATGCATTCTACGGCTGTAAGTACATAACGGAGGTTACGATTCCTGCCAGTGTCACTGCGGAAAACGGTGGATTAACATTCTACTCTGATTGTAAAGAACTGACCGGCATTTGGGTCAGTGAGGAAAACCCGGACTTTTCCAGTGATGATGCCGGTGTGCTCTTTGACAAGAACAAAACTGTTTTGATGGAAACACCGAGAAAACTCTCAGGCAGCTATACGATCCCGGAGGGCGTGGAGACGATTGATAGCTATGCATTTGCCTATTGCGCAGATTTGCAGGAAGTGTATATTCCTGCAAGCGTAACAAAGATCGGGAAAAACGCATTTTACTCCTGTTCCGGATTGAATGCGGTTTTGTATGGCGGTACAAGTGCTCAGTGGGACCTGATCGAAATGAACACTGAAAATTTGGAAGCAGTGGAGGTCCACTTTGTTGTAGACCACGAAGCCAAGGAACCTGCCTGCGCCGAGGTCGGCTGGAATGCCTACAGAACCTGCACAGACTGCGACTACACAACCTATGTGGAGATTCCTGCTTTGGGTCATAGCTTCACAAACTATGTCAGCGATCACAATGCCACCTGCGTGACAGATTGCACCAAAACAGCCATGTGTGACCGCTGCCGGGAGACCAACACGGTGGCGATCCCGGATACCAGCCTGGGTCACACATACCTGGACGGCACGTGCCTGCGCTGCGGGGATACGGCAGATCTGTTTGTCTATGTGGTCAATGATGGCAAAGCCACCATCACAGCCTGTGATCCGGGCATGGCCATCGGTGTGCTCACCATTCCGGATGCCTTGGATGGCTACCCGGTGACCGCCATTGGCGATGATGCCTTCTCCGGCTGCGCGCAGATGACCAGTATTTCCATTGCCGACAGCGTTACCGCCATCGGAGAGAATGCCTTTGCCCATTGCAGCAGCCTGTCTGTTGTGACCATGTCTGCCGGCATCACATCCATTGGCAGCTCCGCCTTTGCCGGCTGTACCGCATTGCAGGCAGTGTACTACGGGGCTGACCAGACGCAGATGGAAAGCATCCGCATTTCCGAAGGAAACGACCTGCTGCTCTCTGCTACCTGGCATTGTCAGCATGTCCATGACTATACCCTCTTCCCCACGGTGACCGTAGATCCCACCTGCACAGACAACGGCTACATCCAGCATATGTGCGTTTTCGGTGAGACCTACCAACAGACGCTGCTTGCCCTGGGACACGATCACAGTGGCCTCCGGACCGTAGATCCTACCTGCGAAGACAACGGCTATACACAGGTATACTGCTCCCGCTGCGATGATGTTAAGACCACCGAGCCGATCCAGGCACTGGGCCACGAATATACAGAGCTTGTACAGACGGTGGCACCGGATTGTCTCAACGGTGGCTACACGGTTTATCAGTGCATCCGTTGCGAAGAGACCGAAGTAAGAGACCGGGTAGCTGCACTGGATCACGAATATACAGTACATGTGCAGACGGTGGCACCGGATTGTCTCAACGGTGGCTACACGGTTTATCAGTGTATCCGCTGTGAAGAAACGGAAACAACAGACCATTTGGATGCCCTGGGCCATGATTACAGCGGCACAGTTACGGTTATCGCACCCACCTGCCAGGAACGGGGCTATACCCTGACCCAGTGTATCCGCTGCGAAAGCCAACAGACCTCCAATGTCACCAATGTGGCAGCCCATAAGATGGTCGTTCTGCCTGCAGTGCCGCCTACCTGTACAGAGCCCGGTCTGACCGGTGGCTCTGCCTGCCAGTGGTGCGGCTTCACGGGCCTGGCACAGAAAGAGGTTGCCGCTACCGGCCATACACCGGTATACCAGGAGGCCAAAGCACCCACCTGCACGGAAGCGGGCTTTACGGAAGGGCAGTATTGCGCTGCCTGCGATGCGGTTTTGACAGCGCAGACGACACTGGATGCCCTGGGCCATACCGAGGCTACCGATGCAGCAGTTGCACCCGGTTGTGAGACCACCGGTCTCACCGAAGGTAAGCATTGCTCCGTCTGTGATGCGATTTTGGTTGCCCAGGATACGATTCCTGCCCTGGATCACGCATATGTGGAGGAACTGACCAAGGCTGCCGGCTGCACTGAGCCTGGTGTCATGACCTTTACCTGCCAGCGGGATCAAAGCCATACCTACACCCAGGAGATCCCGGCCTTGGGTCACACAGAGGTTACCGATGCGGCAGTTGCACCCGGCTGTGAAACCACCGGTCTTACGGAAGGCAAGCACTGCTCCGTCTGTGATGCCATTTTGGTTGCCCAGGAGGAAATTCCTGCCCTGGAGCATGATTTGAGCCTATGGAACACGGTGAAGCAGCCTACCGCCACAGAAGAAGGCAGCCGGCAGAGGACCTGCAGCCGCTGCGACTATGCGGAAACACAGATCCTTGCGGCAACCGGTATTGCCAGCGGAGACTTTACGGGAGACGGACAGACCACCGCCAAAGATGCGGTTTACCTGCTGCGGCATATCCAAAACCCGGAAAGATACCCCATCAGCGGTGATGTGGATTATAACGGTGACGGAAAAGTCACAGATTCCGATGCCATTCACCTGCTGCGCTACATACTGGTTCCCCAGCGGTATCCCTTGCGCAATGCAGGCAGAAAAGAATAATTCGGGACCGTCGGATCCCTGAAAACATCAGAAAAAGGCAGACACATGGAAACTCCGTGTGTCTGCCTTTTCTTTATGGAAGGGCTTTGATTTTGCTGCCTGTGCCCGGGCTGCTTGTTGACGGGGGAAAAGGATTCGTGTATACTTTTGGTAAAGCAGGTGTAGGGTGTGACCTGCCGGAATCACAAAGAAAAGGAGCAGGCTATGGAAACGAAAATTATCAATGTAGACGCTGTCAACCACATTTGTGTGGACGGCAAGGTGATCGATGCCGTTGCATTTAAGTCCTTCCGTCCGACGCTGAATAATGTGGGAGATTTTTACAAGGCCGGTGTCCGGATCTTCCACTGCTATTGCTCCGGACTGAAATCCGCCATCCAGATGCCGTATTCGGCCTACGGGGAGGTTTGGTTTGGTGAGGGAGACTATCGTTTTGAGAACTTTGACGCGCAGATGGAAATGTTTATACAGGCAGCCCCGGAGGCCTATATTTTCATAAATCTCCATGTGGATACCCGAGCCTGGTGGCTGGAACAAAACCCCGGCAATGCAGATTCCTTTACCCATCTTTCTCAAATAGCCGGCAGCGAAAAATGGCGTCGGGATACAAATGATTTCATCCGGGCATTTATTGCCTATGCAGAGAAGAACTACTCAGACCGGATCATTGGCTACTGGCTTTTGGGCGGGCATACCACCGAGTGGTTCAGCTACAGTGACAAAGAGGCCTCCCATCCGGTGAAGCTGGCGGCTTACCGCAAATATAGGAATGATCCCACCATCGAGATTCCCACCCAGGAGGCGCTGGAAAAGCCCGGGACTCAGGTGTTCCTGGACCCCGTCAAGGACAGGGCGGTGATCGATTACAGAAAGTTCCACGCAGAGCTGATCGCGGACCTGGTGCTGGAGTATTGCCGCACAGCCAAGGAAGCCCTGGGGTACAAAAAGCTGGTGGGTGTGTTCTTTGGCTATATCATGGAGCTGGATTGGAACGGAAGGGTGTGGAATTATGGTCATCTTGCCCTGGATCGGGTCAACGAAAGCCCCTATGTGGACTTGATCGCCACCCCCACCTCTTACCGATTCCGCCTGTATGATGAGGGCTCGGCATATATGATCCTGGCGGACTCTTTGGGATTGCACAAAAAGGCCTATTTTGCATCCTTTGACAATCTGACATTCCTGACACCGACTATGCAGGACGATCCCCGCAGACTTTGCAATGACCCGGAGACGATGGATGCACTGCGCTCCCTGCAGACCAGATTCCACCGGCACGATCTGCTCAATACCAGACAGAAGACGATCCACGGTATGCGCCGGGAAATGATGGCGCGGCTGGCAAAACGGTGCGGAACCTGGTGGTTTGACATGCTGGAGGGCTGGTACTATGATGACGGCCTGATGGAAGAGGTGGAAAGCCTGGTTGAAAAATCTGCACCCTTCCTGGAAAAAGCCCCCAGCTCAGCTGCGGAGATCTGCGTCTTTGTCAGTGCGGAGTCTCTGTATTATGTAAACAAGAACTGCGACATCAACGCAGAATCCCTCTGTGTGCAGCGGGGACCGCTGAGCCGCATCGGAGCGCCCTACGATCTTTTTTCCATGAGCGATCTGAAACGGGTGAATACCCAGCAGTATAAGCTCTTTATATTCCTGGATGCCTATTTTCTGCGCCCGGAGGAGCGTGACTACATTAACCGGACTCTGAAAGGTGGCGGAAGATCCTTGCTGTTTGTGGGTCCCTGCGATTATATCAGTGATACCGATGTCAGCTGCGAGAGAATGTCTGCGCTGTGTGAGATGGAAATCGGCATTTTGGAACAGGATGAGGCAGCGGTCCGGGCATTCAATTCTACCTTTGGGTACAAAGAAGCCAAGCATCCCACACCCTTTGTGCAGGAAAACAGCGCGCAGGTGCTGGGCAGATTTGCAGACTCCCGAGCCTGCGCCCTGGCACTGCAGAAGCGGCAGGATTACAATGTGTTTTACAGCGCCCTGGGCAATTTGTCCCACGAAGCGCTCCGGGGCATTGCGAAAATGGCCGGTGTGCACATTTATGTGGAAGAGGGCGTGTTTACTTACATCAACGATACAGTGGCGGGTGTTTACAATACCGGCGCTGCAACTACGCAGATCACACTGAAGGAAGACGGTGTGTATACGGAGCTGTTTAGCGGCAAGACCTATCAGACAGAGAATAAAAAGATCCTGCTGCCCACAGATGCGTGTCCCGCGCAGATGCTGGTGCTGAAATAAAACCCGCACAGGAGGAAAGACAGTGAAATATATCGTCAGTGCATGCCTTTTGGGAGAAAATTGCAAATATAACGGTGGCAATAACTATTGCCAGGAGGTTGTGGATTATCTCCAGGGGAAAGAGGTGATCCCGGTATGCCCGGAGCTGCAGGCGGGAATGGGCTGCCCCAGAACTCCCATTGAGATCGTCCGGGGGGTGCTGATGGACCGGGAAGGAAACAATGTGGACGCGCCTATGCGCAAAGCAATTGGGGAAATTTTGGAGCAGCTGGAAGATGCGCAGATCGGCTGCGCTATCCTCAAGTCCAGAAGCCCCACCTGCGGTGTCAAGCAGGTATACGACGGAACCTTTTCCGGAAAGCTGGTGCCCGGGGCAGGCTTGTTTGCCCAGGCATTACAGGCAGTGGGGATCCCGGTGGTGGATTCCGAGGATGTGGAAACCCTTTGAAGGGCATCCCGGACCAAAGGCTTTTGATTGACGGCCCGGGGATTCCCTTGTATAATTGAAAACAGACATATTTTTGAAAGGAGTATAAATTATGGGACTTATTAAAGCAGGAATCGGCGCCCTGGGCGGCGTTTTGGCAGATCAGTGGAAGGAATTCTTCTACTGCGAGGCACTGGATATGGACACCCTGGTGGTCAAGGGCAGCAAGCGGATCTC
>JAZSER010000084.1:0-16786 GCA_045531815.1 Faecousia sp.
TCCTAAGCCCGCTTGGCCTCCGACTTCTTCGGTGCCGCTTGGTCCAACTCCCTGTTTGAGGACAACGCTGAGCACGGTCTGGGTATGTACACCGCACAGGCTGTCATCCGTGAGTCCCTGGCCAACAAGGTTCGTCAGGTCATGGAGACCACCGTCTGTGAGGAGCGCAAGGCTGTTTGCGCCCAGTGGCTGGAGACCTTCAACGATGGCGAAGCTAACAAGGCTGCCACCAAGGCTCTGATTGCCAACCTGGAAGCTAAGGTCTGCTGCGACACCGTGGCTGACATCCTCTCCAAGAAGGAATACCTGTCCAAGAAGTCCGTGTGGATCTTCGGCGGCGACGGCTGGGCATATGACATCGGCTTCGGCGGCGTTGACCACGTTCTGGCTTCCAACAAGGACGTCAACATCTTCGTGTTCCACACCGAGGTCTACTCCAACACCGGCGGTCAGGCTTCCAAGGCTTCCAACATCGGTCAGGTTGCTCAGTTCGCTGCCTCCGGCAAGGAAACCAAGAAGAAGTCCCTGGCTGAGATCGCTATGAGCTACGGCTACGTTTACGTTGCTCAGATCGCTATGGGTGCCAACCCCGCTCAGACCATCAAGGCCATCTGCGAGGCTGAAGCTTACAACGGACCTTCCCTGATCATCGGCTACGCTCCCTGTGAGATGCACTCCATCAAGGGCGGCATGATGAACTGCCAGGCTGAGATGAAGAAAGCTGTTGAGTGTGGCTACTGGAATCTGTTCCGCTTCGATCCTTCCAAGGAGACCGGCAAGTTCCAGCTGGACAGCAAGGCTCCCAAGGACGGCTACCAGGAGTTCCTGATGAACGAAGCTCGCTACAGCCGCTTGACCCGTGAGTTCCCCGAGCGCGCAACTGAACTGTTCGCTAAGAACGAAGCTGCCGCCAAGGAGCGTTACGAGCATCTGCTGAAGCTGGTTGAGATGTACAAGGACTAATCCAATCATGTTTAGAGCCATCCCTGAAGGGATGGCTCTTTTCTGTATCAAAAAGCCGCGAATGTGGACCCACATTCGCGGCTAATGCAATTATTCAGGCTTATTGTCGGTAGTCTCCTGATTATGCTTTACAGCTTCCTTTTTCTTTTTTGTTCTTGCATTTACGATCTCAGGGGGATGCTCTTTCAGCTTATCCGGATCGATGTCCTTTTTGACCAAAACATTGTTGGTGATCTCCCGCAAAAGAGAGTGCAAAACCGAAGCAATGGGAATCATCAGGAACATACCGGCTACACCCATCATCTCACCACCAACGGCCACAGCCACCAGCACCCACATACCGGAAAGGCCAATAGATGTGCCTACGACTCTGGGGTAGATCAAATTATTCTCGATCTGCTGCAGAACGATGAACATAATAACAAACCAAACAGCCTGCAAAGGATTGGCCACAAAGATCAAAAACGCACCGAGTACGCAACCGACCCAGGCACCCACCACAGGAATAAATGCCGTCACAGCAACAAGAACACTGACCAGAGGAATGTACGGCATTCTGAAGATCGCCATGGTCACAGCGAACAAAGTGCCCAAAATGCACACCTCAATACACTGGCCGGACAGGAAATTGGAAAACGTTGAATTGGTCAGACGAAGGATCCGAACGATCCAATCAGATACCTTCTCAGGAAGGTAGGCATATACCAGCTTTCTTCCTTGTCGGGCAAGGGTCTCCTTTTGGAACAGGCAGTAAATCGCAAAGACGATGGCAATCACAAAATCAAACACAGCTCCGGCAATGCTGCCGATGGCAGAGAATGTGCTGCCAACAATCGCGGTCAAACCGTCACTAAGCAATCCCACGGCCTTCTCAGCCAATGCGCCCCAGTTAAAATTGATCAGATCGGTGTTCTTTTGCAGCCACTGAAGCAGCTCAGGATTTGCCTTCAGGAAATCCATGATGACTTTTTCAGACTGCGCCACAAAGGATTTCAGCCTAGGGATCAGGGATTGAACGGTGTCACTCAGCTGCGGGATCAGAAGGAGGAACACAATGGTCAGCACCAGCAGTACCGCGACAAATGTAAGAAGAATGGCAAGCAGCCTTCGCATAGAATTGCTCTTGACACCTTTAAAGAGCTTCTCGAAGGTGCGCATTGGCGCATTGAGAATAAATGCCAGTGTACCACCGAAAATGAACGGGAATAAAACGCTTTTTACGACACCGTATGCATTCCGGAAACGGTCCGTCTCATGCAAGATCCAGTAAAGTATGATACAGCTGATCACACCCAGGAATACATTGCGCAATGTTTTTTTATCTATCTGCATCCGGAACCTCCTGATTATTTACAATACCCGCAAATCGCATCACAAAGGGCCTGAACACTCTCCGGGCGGGTTGCCCAACTGGTACAGAACCGGACCACCGTGTGATCGGCATCCAGTCTTTCCCAATTGGCATAAGTAAAGTTCTTCCCGAGTTCATTCAATAGCGTGTTGGGAAGGGCAACAAAGATCTGATTTGTAGTGCCGGGCATGTACAGAGCAAAGCCCTTTTCTGCCAATGCACTTCGGATCTGATCTGCCAGGTGATCTGCATGCTCAGAAATGCGAGTGTACAGATCATCCGTAAACAGCGTATCGAATTGAATGCCCAATAACCAGCCCTTAGCCAGCATGCCGCCCCGCTGCTTGATCATGTAACGAAAATCGCGTCCAATGTGTGCATCCGAGATCACCACCGCTTCACCGAACATTCCGCCCACCTTGGTTCCACCGATATAAAACACGTCGCACAGCTGGGCATAGTCAGAAAGGCTGAGATCATTGTCCTTGGCCGCCAAAGCATATCCCAGGCGAGCGCCATCCAAGTAAAGATACAGCCCATTCGTTCTGCAATACGCACTGATGGAGGTAAGCTCCTGCCTGGTGTAAGTGGTACCGAATTCCGTGGGGTTGGAAATATACACCATTTTAGGCTGGGCAATATGCTCAAAGTCGTCAGAGTCACGCTGGGAAGACACGATACGGTCGATTTGCTCAACCGTGATCTTTCCGTCTCCAGAAGGAATTGCGATCACCTTGTGGCCGGTGGCTTCGATCGCACCGGTTTCGTGAACATTAATATGGGCAGAATCCGCACCGATCACTGCCTGGTACGGGCGCAAGGCAGCTGCGATCACTGTTAAATTCGCCTGGGTACCGCCAACCAGGAAATGAACCTCCAGGTTTTCATTGCCACACAGCCTTCGGATCTTTTCTTTTGCCGCTTTGCACAGGTCATCTGTGCCGTAGCCCGGCATCTGATCTTGTGCACACGCCTGCATTCTTCTCAGGATCTCAGGATGGCAAACCTCATTGTAATCATTATGAAATAAAAGCATACTCTCCTCCAAGGGCTAAAGATATAAATATTTTACTTGTTTGAACACATTCTGTCAAGGATTCATATTCACCGGTTGCAGACATATGCTTATTATGGCAGAACTCACCTGGGAGGGATTATCATGGCTGATACCATTTCGCAGCGCGCATGCGAGATAGCTGTATACATAATCGAAACGGGTGCAACGGTACGAACAGCAGCGAAACACTTCGGTATATCAAAGTCCACCGTTCATAAGGATCTGTCCCAAAGGCTGCCCAAGTTTAACGCAAGATTATATCATCAGGTGCGGAGCATCCTGGAGATCAACAAAGCACAGCGTCATATCCGTGGAGGAATGGCAACCAAAGAAAAGTATCGCTTGCGATCCGAAGCACAAGACCCGGCATAATGCCGGGTCTTTCTACAAATCATCTGCATCCTGAACCGGCTTCTCCTCAGGATCGATCGGTCTTCCTGTATAGCTGCCGTTTGGGTCAGTTTGGATCGGAATCTTCTTTTTCTGCATACAATCACCTCATGATAGATTAACCAAATGCAAAGGAAATATCAGATTGAATTTTTGTTCTTCCAATGCTATACTGAACATGGTGATTGCAATGTTTGAAATTCAATTAATAACTGTGGGCAAGCTGAAGGAAAAGTTCTATATCTCCGCAGCCGAAGAATACGAAAAGCGGATCAAGGGATACTGCAGCTTTAAGCTCCATGAGCTTCCGGAATGCAGATTGCCGGATTCCCCTTCCCCTGCGGACATTCAAAACGCACTGGAAAAGGAGGCCGTTCTCATCGAGCAGAAGCTTCCCAAAGGTGCCTGGTTCTGCATAATGACCCCGGAAGGAAAGCTTTTGGATTCGGAAAGCTTCGCCCAGAAGCTTGCTCAAATTAAGCTCAACGGAAAAAGCTGCGCCTGCTTTTTAATCGGTTCTTCCTTTGGAATAGCCGAAAGGCTGAAGCAGAAAGCAGACTTCAAGCTGTCCATGAGTCCTATGACCTTTCCGCATCATCTTGCCAGGATCATGGTTTTGGAGCAGATCTATCGTGCAGAAGCCATTCAGGCAGGTTCTAAATACCACAAATAAAATTCCCCGGAGTACGAAACGCAGATCGTACTCCGGGAATTATTATTTTATGATCAGGATACGGACCAGTGCAAATACCACAAGCAGCGCAGGGTATACAAGATAGTTTACCAACCGGCTGCTCTCCCCTTTCTCGCCGCTATAGAAATGGATAGCCAGGAAGGAAACCGGTGCTGCAAGATAGAACGGCGAAAATACTGTACACAGAGCCGCCGCGGTGCAGCCTGCAAAGGTTCGTACAAGTTTCTTTTTCCGGAAAGTCCAGATCGCGGCAACAAGGATCACAAGACATGCACCGTCGGCAATACGCAGGATGCGCATCCAGATCACCGCTGCCAGCGTCAGTACGACTTTCAGGGCGATACTTTTTAAGCTTTTTTCAGAATACCGTTTATAGAAAAAAAGTACCAGAAGGCAAACACACAGGCCTATCAGAGGGTTCTGTTCCCCCCAGTAAAATGCCTTTCCGCTGCACATCAGATCGTAGGGGATCTCGCAGATAACAGCAGCACCGGCAACCCTGAGGATATAATTACCAATGGAGGCCGTTTTCCAAGCACCTTCCACAAGCAAAAATGCAAAAATGGGTGCAGCGCAGATCTCCACAGCACTCAAAACCAAGGATATTGTGGCGATCCCCATATAGGCAGGATCCTGCATTGCCTGCAGCAGCTGCTGGGTATTCATGCCCTGCATCCCCATCATACTTCCCTGGATCACTGTGCGGTTGACCATTCCCGCGATCAAAGCAAGAATTCCCCAGGTCCGCAATGACTGGGCCGACAATCCGGAGGGTTTCACATTCTCAGGACCAAGCATATCTGTTCTCCTATCTGATATTCACTACGTCGAAGGCAGCAAGACAGCAATTCCAAAAGAAGGAATGTGCAGCGTCGTGCCGTTTGCGAGGATCTCTTCTGCTGCCGAAGCCAGGGATGCCACAAGCTCCCACTGGCTGTATGCGGACAGATCCACTTCCGCTGTCTCCGTGCTTATGTTATACAGGATCAGGCAGCTTTGCTCTTCCCAGGTCTTTCTGACCGCACTGACGCAGCCGGAATTCAGTTGCGTCTCAGCGGTAGTTCTGCCATGAGAGATCACCGGAAGTGCATTTCTGATCGCGATGGCTTGCCGATAATAATTATAAACAGAATCATCTGCTTCCAGCTGCTCCTCCAGGCTCCCGAAGGGATAAGACTCAGGAATCGTACAATCCGGCGGTGGATTGGTGGTACCGGCAGTGCCCTCCGCATTCCAAACCATGGGTGCGCGTTTTGACGGATCATTCCCGGCACCGATCATGCCGATCTCTTCTCCGTAATAAATAAACGCATTGCCGCTCATAAACAGATTCATAGCACCTGCCATTTTGGTCTTCTGCTCATCCCGGGAAACAAAACCTGCGATCCGGCCTACATCGTGATTGGACAGGAAAGGTGCATCCATGTAGTCAGAATTCTTTCCTGCGTAGGCTTTATCCGCTTTTTCCAGGGCAGTAGCATATGTGCTGACAACAGACGGCTGTCCTGCACCCCGCAAAACGGAGACGATCTTGCCGTCGGAATTACCAAAGGGGTAATCGAAGATGCTGTTGATGCCGCTTTCATAATAGGCGGTGATGGTGGCAAAGGTATCCCAAACCTCTGCTACCAAATAGCAATCCGGATGGATCTCAGTTGCCGTGGTTTGCAGCCAGGAAAGAAACTCCACATTCTTGGTTGTATTTCCGGAATAGAATTCCTTGGCAGCATCCAAACGGAAGCCATCCACGCCCCTGTCGATCCAGAACTGCATAATACTGCGGATCTCCTCCCGGACAGAGGGGTTGTCCAGGTTCAGGTCGGGCATATCATATGAAAACTGGGATTCGTAATAGTAATCCGTGCCGGATACTGCAGAGGAATTCCCCTTGATCTGCTGCTGCGATCCAAAATGATAGTAATCCAAGTATGCACAATCCTCCGCGTTGGGAGTCTCCTCGGCACTCAGATTCTGCAAATAAGAAACCGCATCCTGAAACCAAGGATGTTCGCTGCCCGTGTGGTTTACCACCAGGTCAAGAATAATGCGAATGCCGGCATCGTCACAGGCCGCAACCAATGCGTCAAAGTCTTCCAGTGTTCCGTAATCCGCATCGATGCTGTAGTAATCCGATACATTGTACTTATGGTATGTGGTGCTGGGATGGATGGGCATCAGCCAAATGCCTGTAATACCCAAGGACTTAAGATACGGGATCTTTTGTGTAACACCTTTCAAATCCCCAATACCGTCCCCATCGGAATCACAGAAAGAGTAGACAAATATCTCATACCAGGTTCTGTATGCATCATCTGTTCCCTGTCCCAGCTGGGAAATGCTTTGCAGCGCTGCTTCCGTTTTTGAAAGCTCTGCAGGGGCAGTAGTTTCAGGCATAGATGGGGACGTGCAGCCCCCCAAAAGGAGGGCTGCACAAATTGCAATAGAAATACCTTTTTTGAAAACACCGGACATAGCTTACCCCTTTACAGAGCCGCTCATTGCTTCCTGATAGAACTTTTGCGTGTAAACGAACAGCGCAGCAATGGGGATGGAAACCAGCACAGCGCCTGCACAGAAGGGCACAAACCAATCATGGACATACTCCTTCTCCAGCATGCTGAACAGGCCAATGGAAACAGTGAAATACTGGCTCTTGGCGCCAACGATCACCTTTGCAAATACGAAATCCACCCAGGGGCCCATAAAGGAGGTTACCACCTGATAAACGATCATGGGCTTGCAAAGGGGTAAAGTGATCTTCACAAAGGTCTGAAAACGAGTCGCACCGTCCAGGTAAGCTGCCTCGTCCAGTGCCTTGGGGATGGTATCCATATAGCCCTTCATGATGAAGAAGCCGGTACCTGCGCCGGAAGAGAAGCAGACGATCAGCGAAAGGTAGATCAGGTCGCCTTCCAGCATACCCAGGGCTTTCAGAAGGAAGTACACTGCCATCATGGACATGAAGCCCGGGAACAAATTGATGATCATAGCCATGTTCATGTAGGGCTTGCGGAGCTTCCACTTCAGACGGCTGGTGCAATAAGAAACAGAAAGAACGAAGAATGTGCTAAGTACGCAGGTACAGCACGCCACAAACAGCGTGTTCATGAACATCCGGGGGAAATTCAGAACTGTCTTGTCTGTCAGCAGCCGAATATATCCATCCAGGGAATAGGCTGTGGGAAAGAATGTGCTTGAGAACTGACCGGCACCGGCACGGAAGCTTTGCATGATCAGCCAAACGAAGGGAACCAGCCAAAGCAGGCACATAATAGTCAGAAAAACGTGAGTAGCAGTGTCCGCAACCAGGCGTCTGGAGCGAACCGTGCTTTGCAGTTTCTTAGCCATTATTTGAATCCCTCCTCGTCCTTATAAGATCCGGTGCTTCGGTAAGTCACCAAAGAAACAATGGACAAAACAACAAATGTCAAGATGCCCACAACCGCAGCCAGGTTAAACCTCTGCTTGTCAACAGACAGTTTATACAGCCAGGTAACCAGCAAATCGGTTGCACCGGCAGTGTTGCCGACGCTCAGCGGTTCACCACGGGTGGTCAGATAGATCACATTGAAGTTATTGATATTGCCGGTAAACTGAGTGATCAGATACGGTGTCATAACGAACATCATGTACGGCAGGGTGATATTCTTAAACTGCTGGAAAACGCTGGCACCGTCCAGCCTTGCAGCCTCGTACAGGTCAGCAGGAATATTCTTAAGAATACCAGTGACCTGCATTATGGTATACGGGATACCCACCCACAAATTCACGATAATAACCGTAACCCGAGACCAGGTGGCATCCGTCAGGAACGGAAGTCTTTCCACGCCCCGCTCCAAAATGCCAAGGTCCCAAAGTGTCTCGTTAATAATTCCGTCTGCTTGCAGCATGGAACGGATCACCATCAAAGATACAAACTGAGGAACCGCAATGGTCAGAGAAAGCAAGCCGCGCCACAGACCCTTGAGCTTGGTTGTGGGACGGTTGATGATCATCGCAACAATGGTACCCATGAAGAAATTCAGGAAGGTTGCAAAAATCGCCCAAATAACAGTCCAAATCAGAACGTCAGTAAACTGTTTGCCCACCGTGGAGTTGGGATTGAAAATGGAAAGGAAATTCTCCAATCCAACCCAATCAAACAGGATCAGATGGTCGCCCTCTTTGGAATAATTGGTAAATGCCATGCTCATCATGTACAGCAGCGGTACAATGGTAAAAACAAGTAGGCATACAGTAGGCAAAGTCATAAGAAGCTTGTGGACATTGTCGTCAAAGAGCATCTTAACATCGTCCACAATTGTGGGCACCTTCTTGCCGGAACGCTTCAAAGACATTGCTTTGAATCCGCTGCAAACAGAGGCGCGCCAAGCAACGATCAGGGCAACTAGAATACAGACCGTTGCCACACCATAAAGAAGGATCAGCTGGGAGTTATCGCCCATGATATACTCGTAGACGCCCTTCTTATCATTCCAGATCTCCTGCATCGGCTTGTCGCCAAGGCTGGGGAGCATAGACAGCCAGTGAAGACCGCCTTCCGGAGTAAACAGATATACCAAAACGCCGGCCTGGATCGCAAGGAAAAGCAATCCTTTCACAAATTGACCGGCTACAATATTGCCCAGGCCCATCACGATACAGGACAGCCAGGCGACTATTCCACCATTTGTAAGTGCATTGCACAGACCGTAGTTGTTGCGCAATTTCAGCTGTGCAGCCGCGGTTTTTGTCAGCTCGTTGGTTGACATCCAACCGCCTCCCTTCATGAAACTAAATACAAATTACAGAATATATACAATGGCGGCGGCCAGATGATCCAGCCGCCGCCAGATGTATTTCAAGCGGTAATGTAGCTTACAGACCGGTATCGTTCAAAGCAGTGTTGAAGTCAGCGGTCTTCTGCTCAGCGTTCTCGTGAGTAACCTCACCGTTGTAGATAGCCTTAGCCATGGACTCAGCAGAACCCCAGTATGCATTCATCTCGGGGATGGAGGGCTGAGTAACAGCGTAGCTGCCAACGGTCTCAACAGCAGCAGCGCAGGACAGGTCAGCCATGATCACTTCGTTCTCAGCCAGCAGCTTCTTGGAAACAGGAGCAGTGCCGTTGAACTCATAGTGAGCCAGCTGTGCCTCGGGGCTAGCCAGGTAAGCAGCCAGAGCAGCAGCTGCAGCGGGCTGTGCGCAGTTGGGGTTCACAGCGATAGCCTTGGAGCCGCCGAAGGGAGTGATCTGCTTTGCCTCGCCATTGATGGTAATGGTGGGAGGAACAGCAGCTGCCCAGTTGTCACCCAGAGCTTCCTTAACAGCGGAAGCATCCCAAGTGCCGGAGAAGATAGCGTTCACGGAGCCGTCAGCCAAGCCAGCCTTGCCCTTGCCGTCAGCATCGTTAACGAAGTTAGCGTTCTTGACCAGGTCAACCAGGTAGTTGGTAACTGCAACACCCTTCTCACCGGAGAAGTCGATGCCTGCAGCAGCGTCGGTGCCGTCGCCGAAGAAGGTACCGCCGTTAGCAACATAGAAGGAACCGAAGTACCAGCCGGTGGTCAGGGGGAAGGAAACCTTACCCTTCTCCAGCATGGTCTCCAGGCTCTTGACATCCTCTTCAGTGAAGACGGACTTGTCGTAGTACATGAACCAGGTGTTGGTGGTGAAAGGAGCACCGTAGACAGCACCGTCAACAGAAACGGAAGCCATCATCTCAGCAGTGTTGTCAGCCTCAATCTGTGCCAGGGTGTCGCCGCCCAGACGAGCGATGGCGTTAGCCTGCAGCAGAGTGCCCAGCTGGTCGTTAGCGAAGAAGTATACATCGCCGGCGACAGTGGGGTCCTTGGTCACGTTGGTGCCGGCATCGCCTTCACCGCAGACCTCGTAAGTCCAGGTAATGTTCCACTCGGGGTGAGCCTCGTCAAAGGCCTCACACATCTTGGGCAGCCAACCGTCGTTGTTCTCGCCCAGCTCAGCCTGAGGACCCCAGACCTTCAGCTGAATGTCTTCAGGAACGACCTCACCTGTAGTTCCCTCGGTGGCTTCGCCGCCGACAGCAGGTGTGGATTCGGGCTGTTCTGCTGTATCACATGCAGCAAACAAGCCAATTACCATCATGCAAGCCAGCAGCAATGCAATGATTTTCTTCATCTTGTTTTCCTCCTACAAAGAATAATAATATTGCTTCCCGGCACATGGCCGTGAATGCCAACAGGATGGAACGATCGCCACTGCGCAACCGTTAACCTTCAATATTATACCATCCGTTTCAAAAAGCGTCAACATCAGTAAAGCACAAAAGCACACGGTATTTTTTGGTAGTTTTACACAATTATTTACAAAAACGCACCCAGGAACAACCGGTTGCATTACAAAAAATTACAATTTTTAACCTAAAAAGACCGGGATGTTGCAAAAGCATCCCGATCTATTACTTAAAATATGGATAATTCTTTCATTTTCTTCCGAATGGACAAAAGATCGTCAAAAGTCTCCGGGCGTTTGGCGGTGTCCCTGAGCAATGCTGACGGATGATAAATAGCTGTGATCCATTTACCGCCGATCTCGTGCCACTGACCGTGTTCCCTGGTGATGCGGTAATTCAGATCGATCATCTGCTTGGCAGCAATACGTCCAAGACATACAATGATCTTGGGATCTACCAACTCGATCTGCGCCTTTAAATAACCGAAACACGCAAACTGCTCAGCGTCCATAGGATCTCTGTTTCCGGGCGGGCGGCATTTCACTATGTTGGCAATATATACATTGGACCTGTCCAGGTCGATGATGGAAAGCATATCGTCCAGGAGCTTACCGGCAGGACCGACAAAGGGCTCCCCTTTCAGGTCCTCCTGCTCTCCGGGACCTTCTCCGATCAGCATCACATCCGCATTTCTGCAGCCCACACCAAACACCACAGTATTTCTGTTTTTGTACAGATCGCATTTCCTGCAATCGTTGCACTGCGCCTCCAGCGCATCCCATGTTGGCATCTCAGCGACTCCTTCTTCTGCTCTTACTGTATTGTCTTTGACGACGGATCTTCAGCAGCCTTCTGACCTTCGGGATCATAAACAGCGTAAAGGCACACAGGGCAATCACACCCAGGATGATCAACGCAATGGTCAGCAGCTGCGCCGTCCCTTGGGAAAGGCCGTTTCCGGAGTTTGTATCCACTGCGTCAAGGGAAGCCACAGAATTCATTGCAAACAGCTCCGTCTGGGCTATACACAGGCTGCCATACCAGACCTCCAGAGTGGACACGCTGTCTCCCTTTTGGATGGGAGCTTTCAGGTCACCGTAACCTTCAATTCGGAAATTCAGATCACCGATCCCCACATTTGCCGGCAGAACGGCGGTCACATCTACCATCGGTCCAACCACCAGTTCGTTGGCACCGTTTTGAACCGGGCACTGCTCCAAGGCCTGACCAATGTAGAGGATCTGTGCAGATTTATAGCCATCCAGGCCGCTGGAGATCAGCTGGGATGTCTCCAGAAAGCTGCCAAAGCTGGATACGGTATAGCCATCCTCTTCATAAACAGACTCCGCACCCATGACAACACTGATCAGTGACAGACCGTTGCCCTCAGCGGATGCTGCCAGGCAGCGGGTTCCGTCCTGGGCAACACCGGTTCGTCCGCCGGTGACCCGTTCATCATAATAAATCGCCATGTTGTCCACATTCATTAGGAAGTTACCGGAGGAAAGATTCCGCTGCTCAGACATATTGGTGGCAGGTACATCGTAGCGAATGGCGCCGAAGATCTCGCAAAACAGCTCGTCCTGCATAGCATCGGCAAGGATCCGTGCCACATCCCGGGCAGTGGTAAGCTGATTTTCATGGTGCAGACCGTGGGGGTTTACAAACACAGTTCCGGTGCAGCCGATCTGTGCGGCGTAAGCATTCATTTTTGCAACAAACGCTTCCTGGCTGCCACTGATGTGGTCAGCAATGACGGCAGCAGCATCGTTTGCAGAGCCCACCATCATGCAGTACAACAGGTCCCGAAGGCTCAGCTGCTCACCGGGCAAAAGGTCCGCAGAAACAGCATCCTCAGCAACTGTAGAAAGCACATCCCGGGTAACTGTCACCATTGCATCCGGGTCACCCTCCCGGATGGCCAGCATGGCGGTCATGATCTTGACAAGGCTTGCAGGTGCGACCTGCAGGTCCGGGTTATAGGCATACATCAAAGTATCGCTGGTCAGATCGTACAGGAAAGCAGACATCATATTATCTGTGATCACACCGGTTCCCAGCATGGCAGTCGATGCATCAAAGCCGTTACAGCTGCTTTGCATGGTTACAGAAGGGGCTTGGGTATCCGGCTGCTGCGTAACAGGCGCGGCATGCACCTGCATTGCAGAGGCAAGAAACAGGAAGATCAAACAGAAAATTCCAATTTTTTTCATAATTTTCCCTCAATATTACAGAACAGACTTGTCCATCCGTCAAAATTTGTGTATAATATTTCCGATATTATATCAGTAAATTTGAGTGCCGTCAATCCGGGAGTCAAGAAATGAAGAAAGTCCAGCCAATTTTGATACTGTCCATCACAGGTCTTTTTATCCTGAGTATGGTCGCTGTATTCTTTATAAACACAAAGATGTACGAAATTCCCTCTCTGTCGGCTTACCAAAACCAAGCCAAAAGTAATGGCATTACCGCGCAGCGGATCAACATTAATCTTGCATCCGGCGAAGAATTGGAATTACTTCCGGGAATCGGTCCTGCATTAGCAGAGCGGATCATTGCTTACCGCAGGGAACACGGTGGCTTTCAAGACACCGCGGAATTGCTGAATGTCAGCGGCATCGGTCCCAAGACCCTGGCTAAAATCGAAAATTACATCACTGTAGGAGGCTCAGAATGAAGATACTTGTTGTTGACGACGAAGAACTGCTTGTGAAGGGTATTCGTTTTAATCTGCAAAAAGAAGGCTATACGGTCATTACAGGTAACTGCGGTGTGGATGCTGTGGAGCTGACCCAGACAGAGCATCCCGATCTGATCATTTTGGATGTAATGATGCCGGAGATGGACGGCTTAACCGCTTGCTCCCGGATCCGGGAGTTTTCTGATGTGCCCATCATCCTGCTTACAGCCAAGGCAGAAGATATGGATAAGCTGATGGGCTTTGAACAGGGCGCCGATGACTATGTCACAAAGCCCTTCAATATTCTGGAGCTGAAGGCACGGATCCGCGCGCTTCTGCGCAGATCTGCCACCCAGGCAGAAACGGAAGCAGACACCCTCACCATCGGTTCTATCACACTGGACCTGAACGCACGGGATGCCTACCGTTCCGGAGAGCTTGCAGATCTCACTGCCAAGGAATTCGATGTGATCGAATTTTTGATGAAGAACCCCAATCATGTATTTTCACGGGAAGCGCCTTTGGATACCATTTGGGCATACGAATACCGAAGCGATATCCGCACCGTGGATGTACACATTCGCAGACTCAGAGAGAAATTGGAAGAGACCCCCGCTGATCCCAAATACATTATGACGAAATGGGGCGTTGGTTATTATTTCAAGAAATGATACACAGAAGAAGCTGCTGCTGCGAAGCGTCCAGTTTCGTTATGCGATCATTTATGTGATCGTCACCTTTGCCGTTTTGCTGTTTCTGAATATTTACTGCTCCAAAATCAGCCAGCAGCTGTTTTACAGCAGTAAAAAAGCTGCTATGATCGAAATTTGTCATCTCACCGCTAACAAGATCGCAGCCCTGGATGTCATCAGCGAAACCACCGTGGAAAGCACCGTTCAGGGTCTGATCACGGATAAAGACGGTCGGATCATCGTAACGGATGCATCCAGCATTGTGATCTACGATTCCGCCTCCGGCACATCCATTTCGGATAAATATGTCCTTTATCCCGAGATCGTAACCGCGATCAGCGGCAATGATGTATTCCGCTGGCAATACCATGCAGGGACCATGCGCTCTTTCGCTGCAACTCCCATTTACTCAAGTGAAAAGGTCCTTGGCTGCATCTACATAACGGAATACGATTCTCAGGAAGGTGCGCTGATCGCATCGATTCAAAGCAACATTCTCATGATCACCCTATTTCTTGAGATCATTGTTATTATTTTCTCCTTTGCTTCCTCTCACACCTATACCATTCGTCTGAAAAAGATCATGGCCTCCATGCGAACTGTACGGGACGGTGACTATTCCCATAAGCTTCAGCTGCGGGGTCATGATGAGCTGAATCTCCTCAGCAGTGAATTCAATGATCTGATCTCCAGGCTGCAGATCTCCGAAAACAAGCGAAGCCAATTTGTATCGGATGCCTCCCACGAGCTGAAGACACCCCTGGCTTCCATTAAGCTTTTGTCCGACTCCATTCTTCAGAACAATATGGATCCGGAAACCATTCGGGAATTTGTCGGTGACATCGGCAACGAAGCGGAGCGACTCAACAAAATGTCCCAAAAGCTTTTGTCCTTGTCCCGGATCGATGGTGCATCGGACAGCGAAGCAGAGATCATCTACATCTGTCCCACGGTAAGCCGCGTTGTGCGTATGCTCAGCGCCTTTGCCGCTGAATCGGGTGTTGCCGTAGAGGAAAAGATCATTCAGGATTCCACCATACTGATCCCTGAGGACGATCTTTATCAGATCCTGTTTAACCTGATTGAAAACGGCATCAAGTACAATAAGCGTGGCGGTAAGCTGACGATTACTGTTGAGAAATCAGATGATGATGCACTGATCACCATAGCTGACACCGGCATGGGCATTCCCGAGCAATCCATCGACCATGTTTTTGAGCGCTTTTACCGGGTGGATAAGGCCCGTTCCCGCTCCACAGGCGGCAGTGGCCTTGGTTTGTCCATCGTCAGAAATCTCATCAAACGAAACAGCGGAAGCATTCATGTTGCCAGTGAGGTTGGACAAGGCACTACCTTCACGGTCCGTTTTCCGCATTTTGATACAGAGGAGGCACAGCATGAAGCGAATTAGATCCATTCTTGCCATCCTACTGACGATCCTGCTGCTGAGCGGCTGCACCGGCAACACTTCCGTTTATCCCCAATCGGATATTACATTCTATTATAAAAATGTCGAGTTTGACTACGGCAGCAGTGACGGTGTCATCGCAGTGGAGCTTCGGGATCCCCGGGATTGCGGTAACACCTATGAGGAGATCCTGGAATGCTACCTGGCCGGTCCAAAGGAGTCCGGGCATATCTCCCCTTTTCCCGCCGGCATTACCCTGGAGGGATTTACCACCGGTCGTGACCGCGCTTATTTGACATTAAGCAACCATCTTTCCATGCTGGAAGGAACAGACCTCTCCGTTGCCTGCGCGTGTCTTACACGCACCGTCCTGGGCATGACCGGTCTGCACTCCATAGAGATCAGCGTCGAGCACGGCTCCATCGGCGGTGAAAGCTATGTCGTGTTCATTGAGAATGACTTTTCCTACCAGGATTCCTATTGAACGATCACTCCATACATATATACAGCTGTCCTCCGTTTTCCACCATCAGATGCGCATGCTCCAGATGCTCCAGGGCAGGAAACGGCTTATCGGCTGCGATGGGGATCTTGAATACTTCCTGGCTTTTCCCATTCTCAATACACATATATTCAGGCATCGCACCCAGCTTCTTCTTGGGGAAAGCGGTATGCATATGATACCCTCCGCTGTGATAAAGCAAAATGCCAAGATCCAGCACATTGGCTTTCGTGAAGGCTTTTAGCCGAAGCAGCTTCTCCTCCATGGATAAGAAGCTGAAATCCACACAAAGGTATAACCCGTCCTCCAGGACGTTTGCCTGCCCAATGCACTTTTCCTGATAGAAAACATTTACTTTCATAAAGAAGATCCCCCCATGCAGCATTCTATGCCTGCATGGGGGGATCTCATTCACACTCTGCCTTCATTCAGCCCAAAGCTCACCGCAATGGCATCATTGACCATTTGCATATGCACATCATCCAAGCGGCCCATATGCTCCCGAAGCCGCCTTTTATCAATGGTGCGGATCTGCTCCATCAGGATCACAGAATCCTTGCTCAGACCAACGCTGCCGCCTGCAATATTGATATGGGTTGGCAGTCTCGCCTTGCCAGTTTGGCTGGTGATGGCCGCTGCAATGACCGTGGGAGAATGTCGGTTGCCGGGGTCATTTTGAACGATGAGAACGGGTCTCGTTCCGCCCTGCTCGCTGCCTACCACCGGCGAGAGATCGGCGTAGAATATATCGCCGCGCTTGACCGTTGCGTCCATGTGCTTCACACTCCGGAAGATAACATTGCCGGCGCGACCGGGATCCTTTCCATATGTAACGCGGCTGAGGTTATTCTCCCAC
>JAZSER010000014.1:0-2981 GCA_045531815.1 Faecousia sp.
TGCAAGACAAGAAAAAATACCATGGTAAGGCTGACGCCTACCATGGTATTTTTGCGCAGTATTGTGGGAAAATAGCCGGTTTGGAGCGTATAAATCCCTGTGGGAATCCGCCTTTCCCGACGCACTTTTTATTATTTGGAATTGTACATTCTTTGAAATCACTTCCGGAAAACGATTCCTTGTGCGTCTTCCAGTTCTTTCTTCTTAACATAGATCTGGTACATATTTGCGTATCTTGCATTTTCCCCAAAGGAAGCCATCAGACCGGATCTGCGATCACCGTGTCCGATATGCTGAATTCTTTCTTTATACGCAATGCCCGCATTCGCAAGTTTTGTGCAAGTCTCAGCGTACTGTACGCTGTCTTGTGTAACCAGTAATTCCGTCCAACAAGTAAAGATGCCCATATTGTGTCCCCCTATCTGTTTTCAGCTCCGCAGATCGCGACTTACCGACGCAAACAGCTCTTCCAAAAAAACTTTGTCCTCAACCGCCTCTACGAGAAGCATTTTCTTCGCTCCCTCGTAGGGAAGCTGGTACACTGCATTGGGCATAAGGGCCTTTGCAGAGGCAGTGGGCTTTACAAGCAGGCGGTTATCATAGATGCCGCCAACGACCTTTCCCCCGTAATACAGCACATATTCGCCCATCATCGCCCGGGCAGAAAGGCTGCTGCACCGGTCCAGTATCAATTTTGCGTATTCCTTGCTGCTTGCCATATGTCTAGTTCCTCCTGGAGCATTTCTCCGCATCAATGGCCAGTACCAGCATCAGGGCACAAAGTGCATCCTGCGGATCGTGGACATCGATCACATAGGTGTCCGTCCAATTCCAAAGCTCTTTTGTAATATTGGCAACAGGTCTGCCGGAGGATGCCAATATCTGATAATCCCACTCAAACAGGTCTCCGTCCACCTGCCAACCGTTGCAATCGATATTGTATTTCGGAAAAAAGAATGTGAATTCCTTGCTGATGCAGCCAACATAGCGCTCTCCCAAGTACATTTCAAACTTCGGCATAAATGTCAGGATCCGCTCCTTCACAGTGCCGATCTCCATACCCCGGGCATTGTAGATCTTCAAGCAATGCCCCCAGGCGAGCTGTCCCTTAACAGTGTAAACCGTTTGTCCAGCCTCGTTATAAATATCGTAGCTGTCAAGCCATGAGAAAAATCTTTGTTTAAACAGCAGTTTCATAGACATGCCTCCTCACTTCAGGTATATAAGCATTCTATCAGAAGCTACAGGGAAAATACAGGTTCAATTTTGCAAAATAAGCTGTTTATTTCTCCCTTTGCAGAAAAATAGCATCCTGCTCTGTTTTTCTTATATTCTGGCAAAAACTGCCTGTAAAGGCAATATAGGAGTTGTTTTGTCTGTTTTCCTGTGGTACAATGTTCCCATGCAAGCTCAATACATCCACCCGTGTGGTGGCAAAGAAATGAGGATTCCATATGAAATACATTAATCAGCTAAAATATCCCCACTGGCTCTATGTCACAAAAACCGACATGGAAGGCGAAGACCGGGAGCACGGTAAGACTACAACTGTAAAGAGCTCCGGCTGTGGCATGTGCGCCGCTGTGATGGTTGCAGACCGCCTGCTGCCCAACTGCGAATTCGATCTGAGCGATGCCATTTCCCTTTCCTATTCCGTAAAGGCAAACTTCAAGCGCGGTACCTCTTACGACCGTTTTGCACCCGCATTTGCTGAAAAGCTGGGACTCAAGTGGGAGGGAAGCAAAAACCTCGAGGATCTGCGGCGCTGCCTGCGCACCGGTGGTGCAGCAGTGGTTTTGGTCGGTGGTGACCGTGAGGGCCACATTGGTCTGTTCACCCACGGCGGTCACTACATGACCGTGATCTCCGAAGAGGCAGACGGTCGGTTCGCGATCCTGGATCCTTCTTTCCGCCCCGATAAATTCGAGGAAGAAGGCCGCCCGGGCAAGGTGGAGATCAAGAATGATGTGATCATCCTGTGCGACGGAAAAACCCTGGAAGAAGAAACAGAAACCAAACCTACCCCCTACCATCTGTTTTGGCGGAAGTAACTGTCCTTTTCTGCACTATGCGTCTGAAAAGCGGCTGGCAGTTCCGGTCAAAAGGACATAAAGACAGCAAAAAGGTCTGCATGCATAGCATGCAGACCCTTTTTTATACATTACTTGGCGGCATCTACCTGATACAGGGTGAAGTTGCACGGATAACCAGCAGTATTGCCGTTTATAGTGCTGATTTTGTAGGCACGGAACTTGTTTTGAGAGCCTGCGTTGCTTGCCAGCTTAACAGTGTCACTGCCAACGCCTGCAAACTGGAATGCGCCATTTTCAAAGCTGACGGTCCAGCTGTAGTCGCCTTCCTTGATGCCGTTGTTGTCGCCACCCTTAGGTGCTACGGTCTTGCCGTTGGCATCGGTGAGCTTAACACTGGTGCCATCCACGGTGATGGTCCAGATCGCACCCTGTGCGTCGGTTACATTGTCACCGTCGACGACAGGCTTGCCTGCCAGGATCCAGGAGCCGTCCAGAACAGTAGGTGCATAGCCGTTGTCAGCCACCACCACATACTGTCCGGTTACCAGCTGATCCAGTGCGGTCAGCTTGGAAGAACCGGAGGGCTGGGGATCCTCGGGCTTGACCTCACCGCCGGCAGTACCGGCAGTGAAGTGTACGGGGAACTGAGTCTCGTCCAGGTTATCTGCATTCAGATAAGAGGTGTTGGAAACGCTCACGGTCTCCCAAGTCTGGTAAGTGCCCATGTAGTAGGCATTATCAGCATCAGCAGTGTAGATCAGAGTGTTGAACTCGCTGCTGTAGGTCAGGTACTCAGCAGGTGCTTCGGTTACCAGCTCCAGGCTGCCCTTACCGTAGCCTGCCTTATCGTCGGTGCGCTCGTAAACACGGATGTAGGTCTTGGTGTTGCCGTCCATGAAGTACAGACGGAAGCCACCGGCCACACCCTCAACAGCCTCCAGGTAGACA
>JAZSER010000091.1:0-14243 GCA_045531815.1 Faecousia sp.
TCAGTTTAGCACAAGTCGCGCCCTTTGTCAAGAACTTTTTTCATTTCTCGGCAATTTTTTCTGCCCGTTCCTGTGCTCTTTTTGCACCCCCTGCCGGAAGCGCTCGAGTATAATAACAAACACTTTCCAATTTGTCAAGCATTATTTTTAAAATTTTGAAAAATTTTTCGGAGGCCTTTTTCAAGGCCTCCGTTTTCCTGTCTCAGTGCTTATTCATCGTCATCCAAAAGGCCGTAGCCGCCGTCATTTCTGCGGTAGACTACAGCGAAGGAGCCACCGTTATCTACATCCCGGAATGCGAAGAAATTGTGCTCCAACAGATTCATCTGCAGCACCGCCTCTTCCCTGGTCATAGGTGCAAAGCGGAACTTCTTTACCCGGACAATCTCCAGAGGATCCTCTTCCTCAACGGCGAAGGAGGTCTCCTCCACAGTGCGGGTAAAGGCATCCTGGCGCAGGCGGCGGGCCAGCCGGGTCTTATTCTTGCGGATCTGACCTTCAATGGTTCCCACAGCCGCATCAATGGATGCGAACATATCGGAGGTGCTCTCATGGGCCCGGAACCATGTGCCGGCACCGCGAACGGTCAGCTCCACATTGTTCCGGTTCTTCTCAACCGAGAATACGACAAGTGCCTGTGCGTCCTCCTCGAAATACCGTGCCAGCTTCATGACTTTCTTTTCTGCATAAGCATGGACATTTCCGGGCAGCTTAACTTTCTTCTCACTAAACTGAAATTTCATATGCGCAAGCTCCTTTCGTATCACCGATCTGTCGGTGTACTTATATTATAACATACACATATGCAGCAAGCAAGTATTTTTATAGATTTGCTTCGTCTTCGTCGTTGAGAAGCTCCGTCATGGTCAGATTGTAAATGATCTCCGCCTTGCGCTCGAACAGCTTGCTCAGGCGCACCGCCTGACGCTGGTCCGGAGCTACCAGCTCCAGGGTCATCAGATTGCTGACCTCGTCGTCCAGCGCCATCACCACAGAGTACTCACCGGACTCCCGGGGGATCAGTTGGGTCTTGACAAAGCTGCTGCGGCGTAGCTGCCGGTTAAACCGCGCAACCGCGTTTTCCGCCCGCTGGCGAACTGTGAAAGCAATGGAGTCCTCGGTGATCGCGCCGTCCTGCTTTCCCTTTTCTGTGATGGTATAGCGCTCCCCGTCCTGCTTCTGCAGGTGGCCGGAGTTTACCATCTCCGGAATGGCTGTGCACACATCAAAATAACTCAGGCACTCATCCTGATAGCACAGCTCATAGATCTCCTGCGCTGTCATGGGGTAGCCGGAACGGGCTGCCACAAACAGGATCAGGACCTTTACATCCATCATATCATGGATAAAACCATGTCTTTGCATACTTTCACCTCAAAAAGTTACTTCCAATCCATCATAGGACACCTGGAACCCATATTTCTCTGCCGCCACCGCCAGCTCATCGCGGATCATGCCGCAATGGTGCGAGAAGTGATTATAATAAAGTTTTGTGTTTTCATCAATAATGCCTTTTTTCAAAAAACGGTCTGCGATGGTCCGGCCCTCCGACATGCTCATGTGGGTCTTGTAGTCCCGCTCCACATCGCCCTTGGTGCAATCCAGGGTCATCAGGTCGATATGCTTGCCGTTATCCGCCAGCCAGCGGTCGATATCCTCTCCAAAGCAGCCGGTATCATGGCCGTAAAACAGGCTTTTGCCGTCTTTCTCTATCAGGTAAATGAATGCCTGCTCCTCGTCTGCATGCTGGGCAGGCAGTGGAGTCACTGTGTACCCATCCACCAGCACAGAGCAATAGTACTGCAGCGGCACCATACAGACCCGGCTGGCGATCCCCCGGGTGTACTTATCCTTTCGGGCATTCAGCGCCGCCCAATAGCGGTCGATGACACCACGGCTGGTGTAGACCTTCAGTTTTTCCGCCTTGACGGTTTTCGTACCACCGAAGCAGCGGCAGCAAAACTCTTCAAAGGAGAAATGGTCACAGTGGGCATGGGTGATCAGCACATGCTCAATATCCCAAAGCGTCCGACCCAGCTGCAGAAAATGTGTATAGGTCTCACTGTTCAGATCGATCAAAAGACGGTCATCGATCAGCGCCTGGGAACGGGTCATAATATTTCTTCCGCCTGCGGCAAGGGCTCTGCGGCAGGTGGGGCAATCGCAGAATATCGCCGGGATCCGTTCCAGCGCTGCTGTGCCCATAAATCTTATCTTCATCACCATACGCCTCCATTTGTAACAGTATAGCAAAATACCTGCACAAATGCAAGTGAACTTACATAATCTGTCACGAAAGGATGATGTGTATGAACGCTCCGGTATTTTACATTGGCGGACGCACCCGCGCCATCGAATTTGCGCAGAAACAGCTTTTGGATCTTGGATACACTTTCTCGGAGAAGCCGGATTCTTCTGTTTCACATCTTCTGCTGGGTGTGCCCGCCTTTGCGCCCGACAACGCTTTAAACGGTGGGGGTGATCTCGAAAAGCTCCTTGCCGCCCTCCCCCGGGATGTCACCGTTATTGGCGGAAATCTGGATCACCCTTCCTTGCAGAGCTATCGGCGCATGGATCTTTTGCAGGACCCTTACTATCTTGCCGAGAACGCAAACATCACCGCTTATTGCGCTCTGAAGCCGGCAATGGATTCCCTGCCGGTGATCCTGCAGGGGCTTCCGGTGCTGGTGATCGGTTGGGGACGGATCGGCAAATGCCTCGCCCGGTTATTGAAAAATATGGGTGTGTCGGTTACGGTGGCTGCCCGGAAGGCCCAGGACCGGGCCTGTATACTTTCCCTTGGTTATGATACTGCAGACAGCGGCTGTCTGACCCGGCAGCTGCAGCGCTACCGCATGATATTTAACACCGTCCCGGCTCCGGTCCTGCCGGAAAGCACCGCTTGTATGTGCCGGGAGGATTGCATTAAGATCGACCTGTCCTCCAAGCCAGGGATCCTGCATAAAGACGCGATCCAGGCAAGAGGTCTTCCGGGAAAATACACCCCGGAATCCTCCGGGGCACTGATCACCCGAAGCATCCTTCGCCTGCAGCATAATGAAGAAAGGAGCAGTACAGAATGAATATAGGTTTTGCTATGTGCGGTTCCCTATGCACATTTGAAGCCGTTTTCCCGGTGATGGAAGCATTGGCAAAGAACTACACGCTGGTGCCCATTCTATCCCAGGCCTCCGCTGCCATCGACAGCCGGTTCGGAACTGCGGAGGATCACATTCACAGGATCACCCGGATCTGCGGAAAAGCGCCGCTGAAAACCATCGCTGAAGTTGAACCCATCGGTCCCAAGAAGCTTTTGGATGCGCTGGTGATCGCACCCTGTACAGGCAACACCCTGGCAAAGCTTGCCCACAGCATCGCCGACGGTCCGGTGACCATGGCTGCCAAAAGTCATCTGCGCAATGCCCGGCCTATCCTGCTGGCCATTTCCACCAACGATGCACTTGCCGGTGCTGCTGAGAATATCGGAAGGCTGCTTGCCCGAAAGCACTACTACTTTGTCCCCTTCGGTCAGGACGATCCTGCAAAAAAGCCCACCAGCATCGTGGCAGACTTTACAAAGCTCCCGGCTGCACTGGAGCTGGCGTTAAAGGAAGTGCAGCTCCAGCCGGTACTATTATAGAAGAAATGGCCGAGGATCTTACAGATCATCGGCCATAAAGTTCATATGATTCGGCACAAGCGCTGACAAGTCTGTCAGCTGCTGCAAGGACACCGGAGTCGCACCTCTTGCCTCCAGCTCCCCGGCAGATGCGCTGCCGTCATCAAAGCAAAAAACCGGGCTCCAGTTTCCCTTCAGGTTCTTACAGGTGCCGTCCCAGGTGCCCCCCTTTTTCAGGGTGCACTGGGCCACAAAGGTCTTCTCTCCCAGGCTGTGGATCAAACGGTTTCTGGAAAGAGCCCGCTTTGCAGAGAACGGAAGGTCATACCCCTCTTCCGAAAGATACAGCACCCCGGGAAGGCAAGCTATCTTCTCCAGCGAGTCCGCTACAATGCTGATCACCTTTCCTCCATGGATCAGCGCACTTTCCTGGGCAGTGCGGTCCGCACCTCTTGCGTTACCGGACACCAAGGCATAGCCCTGCAGGGCTGCCTGTTTTCCTACCTGGTAGGCAAAGTCCTTATTGTTCGGCTGAAGATCCCGACTTCCCACCACGGAAACAGCCGGCTCTTTCAGGATCTGCAGATCCCCCCTTGCCCACAGAACACCGGGGGCTTCCATCCCCAGGCACAGCCGCAGCCGATGGGGATATGCCGCACTGATCCGGGTAATGGGGGTGCAATTCCTCCTTCTTGCCTTTTCCAGATACCAAAGCAGCTGTTCCTTTTGGGACAGCAGCTCAAGCACGCGGCAGGAAAATTCCCCACTGCAGCCGATGCCCATCAGATCCTGCCGGGTAAGCTCCCGGGGCTGGTCCGGTTTTTGCAGCTGCCGGGCTCTTTTGGTCAGCTCCCGGAACTGCGGGACCGTTAAGGGTCTTCGCATGGGATCCCCCAAATAGCCTGTCAAAAGCAGGAAGCCCTGCTCAGCAGCGGTCAACGGAAGCGCCTCTTGGGAGCAACCGGGGCCTTGACCTCTTCCTCTGTCAGGCTGCCGTCCTCCCCCAGTACCATAGGCTTGATCTGATAGTTGGAGTACTTGGCGATCTCGTCGAGCTTGGCTTTTTCCGGGAAGTTGCCAATGATGGAATAGGCAACACCCTTGCGCTTTGCACGGCCTGTTCTGCCAATGCGGTGAACATAGTATTCATTTTCCGCAGGGACATCAAAATTGATCACGCACTCCACATCATCCACATCGATGCCCCGGGAGGCAACATCCGTGGCAATGAGGATCGCCAGCTTTCCGTCACGGTAGTTCTGCATGGTCTTTTCCCGCTGTCCCTGGCGGATATCTCCGTGGATGCAATCGCAATCCGCACCGGCACGCTTGAAGTCGTCGCACAGGCGCTGGCACATATGCTTGGTATTGCAGAAGATCATGACCCGCTCAAAGCCCTGGGTACGGATCAAGCGCAGGGTCGTCTCCGCCTTCTCAAGAGGAGTCACCGTAATGGAATACTGAGAAATATCCGGGCGGTCCTCCTGCTTGGGCTCGACGGTGATCTCCACCTCATCGCGCTGATACATCCAGGAAACGGTCATGACCTCCTGGGAAATGGTTGCAGAAAACAGGCCCAGGTTGCGGCGGTTCTTTACCTTCTCAATAATGCGGGTAACATCCTTAAAAAAGCCCATATCCAGCATCCGGTCCGCTTCATCCAAAACCACCGTCTGGATCTTGTCCAGGCGAATATTCTTCCGGTTATAGTGGTCCATCAGCCGGCCGGGCGTGGCAACCACGATCTGAGGATGCTTTTCCAGCTGCTTCGCCTGCCCCACGATGCCAGCGCCGCCGTACAGCACTGCCACACGGATGCCCTGGTAGTAAGTCAGCAGTCCCCGCAGCTCATCCCCGATCTGAATGGCAAGCTCACGGGTGGGGGCAAGGATCAGCCCCTGGACCTCCTGAAGCTCAGGGTCCACATGCTCGATCATGGGGATGCCAAAGGCAAAGGTCTTGCCAGTACCGGTGGGGGCTTTGGCGATCACATCCTTCCACTGGAGAAATTCCGGGATCGCCTGCTGCTGGATGGTCGTGGGATAGCCGTAGCCCTTCTTTTCCAGTGCCCGCAGCATTGCCTCGGACAAACCGAGATCTTTAAACATAATTGCTTTTTCTTCCATAGTAACGCGTCCTTTGGATGGTATTTTTTCTATTGTAACAGTTTTTTGCAGAATATGCAACTGCCGTTTCTGCACAGCGCCATCGCCAAGATATCCGGAATTTAAGGAAAATTCATGATATGGAAGCTGCTAACAGTGGACAAACGGAATAAAATGTGCTATATTTTAACGTGATATTTTGTGTCCTGCCGAAAAAGAGGAGGTATGCGAAAAAATGGGCAAGCTAATCGTGATCGAAGGAACGGACGGTTCCGGAAAATCCACACAATTCAAGCTCCTGTCAGAGCATCTGGAAGCGGACAAGGTAGCATTTAAGCACATCGTCTTCCCCCGCTACCAGGAGGAAAGCTCCGCACTGATCCGGATGTACCTGGGCGGTCAGTTTGGAACCAAGCCCACAGATGTGAACGCTTACGCTGCATCTTCCTTCTATGCGGTAGACCGGTACGCGTCCTACAAGATGGATTGGGGCAAGTGGTACGAGGAAGGCGGTCTGGTGCTGTCTGACCGGTACACCACCTCCAACGCAGTGCATCAGGCTTCTAAGGAAACCGGCGCTGACCGGGAAGCGTTTCTGCAGTGGCTGTATGATTTCGAGTACGGCAAGCTGGGCCTTCCCAAGCCGGACCTGATCCTTTATCTGGATGTCCCCACCGACTATACCGATAAGCTGCTGCGCCACCGGGAGCAGGACACCAATACATCCGCTGATATCCACGAAAAGGATATGCAGTACCTTGCCACCTGCAGGCAGTGCGGTCGGGCAGCTGCGGACTTCTACGGCTGGACCGTGATCCACTGCGTAAAAGATGGCGTTATGCGCACAATGGAAGATATTCACAATGAGATTTACACTGCCGTTCGGCAGTGCCTGGAGGGTTAAATTATGGTATACATGCTGCTTGGAACCGGATTTGAAGAAACAGAAGCTATTGCACCGCTGGACCTGCTGCGTCGTGCAGGTGTCGAGATCCTCACCGTCGGTCTGAACGGAAAGGTCGTTTACGGTGCACACAACATCGGCATCGAAGCCGATATCGAGATTGGTCAGCTGGATCTGACCAATATGGACATGATCATCCTGCCCGGCGGTCTGGGAGGTGTCACCTCCATCAGAGCCTGCAAGGAAGCCATGGATGCCGTGGCCTTCGCTGCCCAGAACGATAAGTTTGTGGCTGCCATCTGTGCCGGTCCCACCGTTCTGGCGGATTTGAAGATCACCGACGGTCACAAGGCCACCTGCTACCCCGGCTGCGAAGGCGGCATGGCAGACGCCATTATGGTCCCCGGTGTTCCCTGTGTCCGTGACGGCAAGGTGATCACAGGTACCTCTGCCGGCTGTGCCGTTCCCTTCGGCCTGGCCCTGGTGGAAGCCTTGAAGGGCGAGGAAGCTGCCCGGCAGCTGGCAAAAGATTTCGTTATCCGTTAACTGGAGGCCATTGATATGGAAGACAACCGCAAGGATCCTGCCAGCATGGTTGACAGCTGGCTGGACGATATTCTGGAGAAGAATGCAGTGAACAACGAGATCTCCCCTGACGAGGGTGCGGTTGCTGCTGCAGGTCTGACGCACCCGGATGACATGGAGCTGGAACGGATCGTTCAGGAGACCATGGCCGAAAACTGGGGCGAAGAGGAAAACACGCACAATGATGCTTCCGGCAAAGCAGACAGCACCCGGTTCTTCTCTGCAGATCAACTGGAGGCTGCGCAGCAGGAAGCACCTGCAGACGCTCCGGAAGACGCTCCGGAGGATACACCGGAAGAAGAAGGTGCTGAACGCAAGGTCCGTCCCAAGGCAAAGAAGGGCTATGGACTTTTGGGCATTCCCCATCTGGCCGCAACGGTGATCTGGGGATTGATCATTCTCTTTATCGGTACGACTCTGGGCCGCACCCTTTGGCTGTGTGCAGCCGACCTGCTGGCGCTGGGCAAGACCGGCAAGGAGGTTACGGTGATGATCGAGGTGGACGACCGTTTGCCCGATATTGCCGAAAAGCTGAAGGAAGCCGGCATGATCCGCTACCCCGGTCTGTTTGAAGCATTTGCCAAGCTCACCGGCAAGGGTGACGGTATTCTCATAGGCTCCATCACCTTTAACCCGGAGACAGTTTACGATTACAACGCGCTGATCAACGCCATGTCCTTCCGAGGTGGGTCAACCATCGTTGTGGAGGTCATGATCCCGGAAGGCTACAGCTGCGCCCAGATCTTTGCCCTTTTGGAAAAAGAAGGCGTTTGCTCTGCCAAGGATCTGGAGGAATATGCAGCCAGCGGCGAGCTCAACGATTACTGGTTCCTGCGGGATGTTCCCCGGGGACACAAATACTGCCTGGAGGGCTTCCTCTTCCCGGATACCTATCAGTTCTATATGGAAGACGAGCCCCGGCGGGTGCTGGAAAAGTTCCTGGACGACTTTGACTACCGCTTTACCCTGCGGATGAAGGAAAAGATCGCCAGCCTGAACCAAAAGCTGGGTTATGTGCGTATGGAGATGCGGGATATCATCACCATGGCCTCCATCATTGAGAAGGAAAAGGCCACCGGTCCGGAGGGATACACCATTTCCTCTGTCTTCTATAACCGTCTGACCCATGCAAGCACCTACCCCTTCCTGAACTCCGATGCCACGATCCTGTACTACACCCAGTACTACCGCGGCGGTGAGACCTTGTCGGAGGCAGAGATCAATGCCAGCCCCTATAACACTTATACCACAAAGGGTCTGCCTGCCGGTCCGATCTGCAACCCCGGTCTTGCCAGCTTGGATGCTGCATTGGATCCTGAGAATACAAACTATTATTTCTTCGTATATGACAAAAATGCCGGCGTGCACCGTTTCTCCAGAAACCTGTCTGAGCACACCGAATGGGTCAATAAGCTTGGCTTGTCCTAAGCGGGAGTACTGCTGTGAAAAAGATTGAGTTATTAAGCCCCGCCGGGGATATGGAACGGCTGAAAATGGCTGTGCTCTACGGAGCAGATGCGGTTTATCTGGCCGGCACGGACTTCGGCATGCGGGCTTTCGCGGGAAACTTTTCTCCGGAAGAGCTTCCCCAGGCGGTGGCCTTTGCCCACAGCCACGGTGCGGCCGTCCATGTAACCGTGAACACCATGCCCCGCAACGACGAGGTGGTGGCGCTTCCCGCTTACCTGGAGCGGCTGCAGGATGCCGGTGTGGATGCGCTGATCATTGCAGATCTGGGGGCTTTTACCCTGGCCGGAAAATACGCTCCCAAGTGCGCCCGGCACGTTTCCACCCAGCAATCCATTGCCAACTACGAGTGTGCCACTGCCTGGTATGAGCTTGGCGCGCAGCGTGTAGTGCTGGCAAGAGAGCTGAGTCTGGAGGAGATCCGTACCATCCGGGAGAAAACTCCCAAAGAACTGGAGATCGAGACCTTTGGACACGGTGCTATGTGCGTCAGCTATTCCGGCAGATGTCTGCTCAGCAACTATATGACCGGCAGAGATTCCAACCGCGGTGCATGCGCCCAGCCCTGCCGCTACCAGTACGCGCTGGTGGAGGAGAAGCGGCCCGGTGAATATTTCCCGGTATTTGAAGACGAGAAAGGCACATATATCCTCAATTCCAAGGATATGTGCATGATCGATCATCTGAAGGATCTTCAGGATGCCGGTGTGGATTGCATCAAGATCGAAGGCCGCGCCAAATCGGCTTACTATGCGGCTGTTGTCACCGGTGCTTACCGGCATGCCATTGACGATGCTGCTGCCGGACGGGAGATCGACCCGGTATGGCGCAACGAAGTGGACCACGTTTCTCACCGGATCTACTCCACCGGCTTCTACTACGGACACCCCGGTCAGTACACAGAGCATTCCCGGTACATCCGTCAGTGGCAGGTTTGCGCCATTGTGGAAAGCTGCGACGAAAACGGCCGCGCGCTTTGCAGCCTGCGCAACAAATTTGCCCAGGGCGATCCCCTGGAAGCCATCGGCCCGGATGTCAAGCCCTTTGCTTTTGATGCCGGTGCTATGGAGGACCTGGAGGGTAACGCCCTTCCGGAGCCGCGGACACCGCAGATGCGGTTCTACTTGCAGCTCCCCTGCCCTGTGCCTCCTTTCTCCATCATTCGAAGAAGTGTAGACCTGTCCCCAAAATAATCAAGACAAAGCCTTACGCGGCCTTCTGCGAACCACAGCTCACAGAAGGCCGCATATTTTCCCCTATCTGCATGGCACCGTTACAAAAGGCTGGAATCCGCATTCGCAGGCGCAGACAAAAATAAACGGTTCCCGGCTGCATGCAACCGGGAACCGTTTTCTTTAGTTCTTCAGACTTTGCAGCGGGGCGGGGATTCTGCCGCCTCTTGCAATGAAGGCTTCGCTGGACTTGTCGTGCACCGGCATAACAGGTGCGCTACCCAAAAGGCCGCCCATCTCCACCCGATCGCCCACCACCTTGCCGGGGGCAGGAATGATCCGGACGGCAGTGGTTTTGGAATTGACCATACCGATGGCTGCCTCATCTGCAATGATGGCAGAAATGGTAGCTGCCGAGGTATCCCCGGGAACTGCGATCATGTCCAGTCCCACAGAGCAGACACAGGTCATTGCCTCCAGCTTGTCCAGGCACAATGTGCCGGATTCTGCGGCAGCGATCATACCCTCATCCTCAGAGACAGGAATAAACGCACCGGAAAGGCCGCCCACATGGTTACTTGCCATGACACCGCCCTTTTTCACCGCATCGTTGAGCATTGCCAGGGCCGCGGTCGTTCCGTGGGTTCCGCAGACCTCCAGGCCCATCTCCTCCAGGATCCGGGCGACACTGTCACCCACAGCAGGGGTAGGCGCAAGGCTCAGGTCCACAATGCCGAAGGGCACATCCAAACGCTTGGACGCCTCCACACCAACGATCTGACCCATGCGGGTGATCCGGAAGGCTGTTTTCTTAATGGTCTCTGCCACCACATCGAAGGGCTGTCCCTTCACGCCCTGCAGTGCGTGGTACACAACACCGGGACCGGAAACACCCACATTGAGTACGCATTCCGGCTCACCGACACCGTGGAATGCGCCTGCCATAAAGGGATTGTCCTCCACCGCATTGGCAAACACCACCAGCTTGGCGCAGCCCAGGCCGTCATTATCCGCGGTGATCTGGGCAGTATCCTTAATGATCTGACCCATTTTTGCTACTGCATCCATGTTGATGCCTGCCCGGGTAGATGCCACATTCACGCTGGCGCAGACCCGCTCTGTAGCTTTCATCGCCTCGGGAATAGAGTTCATCAGCGTCCAGTCACCATGGGTCATGCCCTTCTGCACAAGGGCGGAGAAACCACCGATAAAGTTCACACCGCAGGTCTTGGCTGCTTCGTCCATAGCAATTGCCAGGGGGACATAGGAATCTGTATCGCAGGTGTTGCCCACAATGGAAATGGGTGTGACGGAAATACGCTTATTGACAATGGGAATGCCGAACTCCCACTCGATATCCTGTCCCACCTTCACCAGATTTTCTGCCCGGCGGGTGATCTTATCGTAGATCTTCCGGGCGCAGACCTTGACATCCGGGTCTGCGCAATCCAGCAGCGAAATGCCCATGGTAATGGTGCGGATATCCAGGTGGCGCTTATCGATCATATCCTGGGTAGCTAAAATATCTTTAAAATTTAACATAGCCGCTCCTTATATACGATGCATTGCCTCGAAAATATCCTCCCGCTGCAGACGGATGGACAGGTTCATTTCCTTGCCCTTTTCCTCCAGCGCCTTGGCAAGGTCTGCCAGGGGCACACTGCTACCGGAAACATCCACTGCCATCATCATGGTAAAGTAGCCCTGCATGACCGTCTGGCTGATGTCCAAAACATTTACATTATAGTTGGCAAGCTCCACACAAACCGCGGCAATGATGCCAACTCTGTCCTTACCGACAACCGTTACAATCGCTTTCATGGTCTGCCCTCACACCTCGTAATCCGCTGCCCAGCGGGCATCCAGGAAATGGAAGAAATGACCCTTCGCCTCAACATGCAGAGGATGCTCCGCATAGTTTACCAGGTCCTCCCTGCTTTCAAACTCAGAATACAGCGCATAGTCCACACCCTGGAAGCACTGACGGATCTCCAGATGCTTCAGACCGGGGATCTTGCCCACCAGCGGCTCCAGAACAGACGCAATGATCTTCACTGCCTCTTCCTTGTCTACGCCTTCTTTGAAATTATACAGAACGATATGCTTAACCATAATACTTCTCCTTTACCGTTTCATTACAATATCATCTCAATAATACCGTCGGGGCGCTGGGTCAGTTTTACGCCCTTTGGTGCGGAAAGCTTCTCCAACGACCGGAATATCCGCCTTGCTGTTTCCGGCTCAGCGGCATAGGGAAGCCCCTTGTATTGCACACCCTTTCGAAATCCGAGATCGATGGGCAGCATTTCCATTCGGGTCAGCTTTCCGTCCTCAAATTCCAGATACGGAATGATGCCCCAGAAGCATTCTTCCTGTACCCAGAGGCCCTTCTGCCAGCCGTTAAATTGCACAGCAAGGGCATCCATATCACTCATGCCATGCGTGTTATATTTGTAATGATGGTCCGCAGGCAAGTGCAAAAGGCCGCGAAGCTGGAAAATAAAGTTACCCAGGGAATAGAAAATGGGTTTCCCCTTATACAACTCAATGGGCTTAAATTCATGGGTACCTCCTCCAATAAGAAGGTCTGCGCCTGCATCCACACAGGCATGGCAGAACTCAACAATGAAGGGAGCGGGCTGCGTCACCTGCGCACCGTCACACTGATGGGTGTGGATCATAACCACCACATAATCTGCCTGCTTCTTGGCATCGCGGATAATGGCACAGGTGCGATCCAGATCCTCTTTATTGCAGCGGGTCACCGTTTCTTCTCTGCCGTTTTCAGACAGGAACACCTGGGTGCCGGCAAAGTCCAGTTCATTTTCCTTCAAGGCCGGTGCAAAACCGTTTTTCCTGGAAAAATCCTGCTGTCCGTTGACCTGCGTTTGCTTAATGATACTGTCCAGGGTGTCAAAATGTTCCTTGGTTACAGTGATGTGCCGGGAGAACCGCAACGGATTGACACCGGGTCTTCCGGGAATAAATTCCGTGGCATGACCGGCTCTCGCAGAATCATCCAAAGATGAGGTCAGGGCGATAAATGCTACTCTGCCACCGGGAAAATCCCGGTACACAGGCTCAGACGCTTTCGCCAAATTCTCTCCCGCGCCTGTAACACTGATGTCATACTGCCGGGTAGCTTCCAGGGTCTGCCGCAATCCCTCCGGACCGTAATCCATCGTATGGTTGTTGGCAAAGCCCATAAAATTGCAGCCGTAGTCTACGATCTGTTTCAGCTTGTCCGGAGTGGTACTCATCCAAATACCACCGCAGTATGTAGAACCCCAGGCACTCCAATCCGTAATACAGATCTCGAGGTTGCCGAATCTGGCATCACCTCTTCCAATAAACTCCCGGAGGACTTCCTGCCCGTCATAGCCACCGCCAGGGTAGCCCTGGGTCAAAATAGAGTCTCCCGTTGCTGTCATTTTCAGTTTCATAAACGCGCCCCCGTCTTTTCCATTGATAAAAATACCGGAGCCGTTTTGCGGCTCCGGTATGTAGCGGAAAATTATTCCTCGGTGGTCTCCTCAGCAGCGACTTCCTCGGTCTCCTCGGTGACTTCCTCGGTCTCTTCCAACAGAGCACGGATGGACAGGGAGATACGCTTGTTCTCTGCATCCACATCGGTGATCTTGACCTGGACCTCCTGGCCCTCGGCCAGAACATCCTCGGGCTTGCCAATGCGGCGGTTTGCGATCTGAGAAATGTGGATCAGGCCGTCAACACCGGGCAGGATCTCAGCAAATGCACCGAAGGTCATCAGCTTCACGATCTTAGCATTCACAACATCACCAACATTGTAGCCGGTCATGAACTGATTCCAGGGGTTCATCTCAGCAGTCTTGTAGCCCAGGGAGATCTTGCGCTTCTCAGCATCGAAGGAGATGACATAAACATCGATCTCGTCACCCACGCTGACAACCTCAGCAGGATTCTTGATGCGGTTCCAGCTCAGCTCGGAAACGTGGACCATGCCGTCAACACCGCCAATGTCCACAAACGCGCCGTAAGAAGTCAGAGACTTGACGATGCCGTGGTATTTTGCACCCTCCTGGATCTCTGCCCAGAGCTTTTCCTGAGCAGCCTTGCGGTTCTCATAGTTAACAGCACGGATAGAGCCGATGACACGGCGGCGTGCACGGTTAACCTCAGTGACCTTCAGCTGTACAGTCTGACCGACCATACCGGCCATGTCGCCACCCTTGGCAATGCCGGACTGGGAAGCGGGAATGAAGACGCGGATGCCCTTAACATTGGCAACCAGGCCGCCCTTGTTCTCTTCGGTGATGGTACCTTCGATGGTGGTCTTCTCTTCGCACCAGGTAGCCATGTCGTCCCAAATCTTCATGCCGTCCAGCTTCTTCTTGCTCAGCTGGCAGGTGCCT
>JAZSER010000098.1:0-10785 GCA_045531815.1 Faecousia sp.
TCAGTTGGTAGAGTAGCCGGTTCATACCCGGTATGTCACCTGTTCGAATCAGGTCGCCGCTACCAGGCCCGTTGGTCAAGCGGTTAAGACACCGCCCTTTCACGGCGGTAACATGGGTTCGATTCCCGTACGGGTCACCAACAAAAAAGTCCCTTTTGTCTACTGACAAAAGGTACTTTTTTGAGTGATGCGTTCCTGTCGGAACGGGATGCGCACTGCGTGCGTGATACAGGCTTCGCCCGTGATGCACACCTTCGGCGCGTGAGCAGAACGCATCGCATCACCTATCACAGCGCAGCTGCATCACTTATCCCTTATCTGCAAACCAACATCTTTTGTGATATAACATAAAAATGTGAGGTGCGGCTTGGAAAGATCCCCCGGGGCAGTTTATCATGATGCCCCGGGGGATTCGTTTATATATTCAGCTTTACCGTCGCATGGAGGGTGTTATTATGCTGCCGGTTCTGCAGGAGCTGTGTAGACCACAGAGTCCAGAACCTGGCGGACTTCCTTCAGCTTATACATCTCCATAGGATCTGCATCCAGATCTCTGGATGCAGAGCTGATCCAGAAGGTCACATACACATCGTCCATCTCCGCTACACAGCCCAGATAGACATATACCTCTACCATGGCACTTTCTTCGTCTGTCATGCAGACATAGCCGTCGAAGTCACCGTACTTGGCTTCCTCGTAGAAGAAGTACTCCTCCTTGGCATATTCCTGATTGACAGCATAGCAATCGTACTCATTGGTGAAGTAGACCTCGATGGCAACATCCTTGCTCTCGTCAGTCAGGATCACATTCCAATCCGTTTGTTCCATAGTGAAGTTCTTCGGGTAGCCAACGGTAGCCTTGGCGGGCTCTTCCACCCCTGCAGGCTCAACGGTCATTTCAAAGGTGGTAAGGTTTCCGTTCTTTGGCGCACCCTCACCGCCACCGCCTCCGCAGGCGCACAGGCTCAGCAGCATCATAGCTGCTACCAATAACGCAAGTACTCTCTTCATAACGTCTTCCTCCCAATTTGTTTTTTATCATTTGCCGCTTACGGCTTTTTCTTCTGGAAGATGAAAATACACGCAACACCGACACCGGCAGCAACACCGCCCAGGACGATCAGCACATAGCCCAGCCACAGGAAATTCACTTCTCCAAACTGATCTGTGAGTTTTCCGGGCTCTGTTCCCTGGGGTTCTGTTCCCTCAGGCGCAGACGCGGTTGTGGTATCCGGGGTACTTTCCGGGGTGGTATCGGGGGTGGTTGCAACCGTGCCCTCAGGGGTAGTTGCAGGAGTGGTTTCCGGGGTCGTTTCCGGGGTAGTGGGCTGTGTTGCCTGGGAAGGATCCACCACCTTCAGAGTCAGTGTGCCGTGGTCCTCACCGTAATCATTGGAAACGCGGATGGTAAAGGTATAGGTACCGGCCTTGGTCAGCTTACCCATCATCATGCCTTCCATGCTCAGCTTCAATCCGGTTTTTTCAAAATCGCTGGCACCGTTGGCCACGCTGAACACCGCACCGTGATCATCGGTCTCCAGAGTGAAGCCGTAGTCCTCACCCACTGTACCCTGGGGCAGGGTCTTAGTCAGGAAGGTGGGGGCTTTTCCCTTGGGTGCATCCGTAACATTCACCGGAACGACGCTGGAATAGACCATGCCGCCATTGGTATCGGAGACACAGCATACATAGTACCGGGTGCCGGAGCTGGCAGTGCTGCAGTTGATAAAGTCACTTTCCTCACCGCTGATGGCACGGATATCCTGCAGCTTGCCGGAGGTGGTCTCATACCACTGGAAGCGCAGCTGGGCACCCCCGGTGGACTTTGCAACGCAGCGAAGCTCGGCCTGCTCCCCCTGTTTTACGGAAAGCGCCGCGGGGATCTGCAGGATCTCCGGAGGCATCTGGTCGCCCTGGACCGTGACCATGGCACGGTCACTGGTGACATCATAGTGACCATCCTCGATGACGCACCAGATCTGCGCTCCGCTCAGCTCCTCCTCGATGCCGCCAAAGAACCAGCTGAAGGTGTTGGGACCTTCCTCCATAGGACCGTAGTTCTCTCCGGCATAGCCCTCCCAGGGCTCAAAGCCGTTTTGATTGTCAGAAAGATTGTAGGTCTTTCCCTGGTATTCCAGATACCAGGTGGCATGCAGGTTGCTTCCGTTTGCCTTCACGGTATATACAGCAACGCTATACTCAGGATAATGATAGCTCTGGGGATGCAGGGTGATCTGCGGACCTTCCGGTGCAGCCAAAGCCGGTACTGCCAGGCAGCCAAGAAGCAGCAGGCAGGCCAATACGGAAAGGATCTTTCTCATATCCAATCACTCCTCTTTCTTTTTCATCAGCTTCACCACCAGGAAGCCGCCGCCAATGCCGGTACCCACAGCTGCCAGACCGGCCAGCAGCAGGATCGCCCAGGTGGGCGGGCCTTCCTTGTCCTTGCCGGTTTCCTGGGGCTGCGTGGGTGTGGGTGCAGTTGTCTCGGGCACGGTTTCCGCAGATTCAGGCTCGGTAGGCGCTGTTGCTGTGGGAACAGAACCGTCATACTCACAGGTGGTGCATTTGCCCTCCTGGATCTCGTGGGCCATATCGGTCTCGATCATTCTGGCATTGCACACTGCGCAGATCCGCCAATGGGTGATCTCATTATAGCCCCAGCCGTTGGAGATCTGATGTCCCTGCGGCGGAATCACCAGGTCCTGCTCGTTCCCGATTGCTTCCTTACCGGCAGCATCCTGGAATTTCTGGCTGCAGCCGGCGCAGGTGTAGTAGGCATTCACACCCGGCTCTGTACAGGTAGGCGCTACCTCCGCCACCTGAGTCAGCTGATGGGTGTGGTTCTTGGCAGGGGCGATAACATAGCCGCAATCCTTACAGGTCTGCGGGTCTTTCTCCGTAGCGGCAGGACCGGGATTGTGGGGATATGCAATGTCATAGCCCTTACAGTCGGCACACTGGTACGCATGGCTCTTGGCATCCACCGCATGGTATCTGGGACTCCACTTATGGTCCGTAACATCGCAGTGGGCACCGCAGAGCTTGCAGGCATGGAAGTGATACATCTCCACCCGGGGGATCCATTTGGAGGTATCGGGGGTATGATTTTCGTTGGTGTCAAGATACTCGTAGTTGCAGACGGAGCACTTGCCCTTTTGCGCGCAGGTGGCTACACCGCCCTTGTGATCTTCATCCTGAAGCATCTCCCCGCAGGTGGTGCAGACCTTGTAGTGATACACCTGGGTCGTGCGCCAGGCGGAAGGTGTGTGGGTGTGGGCCGGGGGATCCTGAGCGTCATCGGGGCTTTGGAGCTTACCGGTGGTGGGGAACCGGTATTTCACAATTACAAACGTACCGTAGTCCCACTGCGCCTGGGCAAGCTTGCCGTTTACATAGACCTTCGTGTTGTCGTTAAAGCTGTAACCCTCTGCAGGAAACAGCAGAGCATCGAAGATATATTCCGTTTCCCCGGCAAACACACCAGTCTGCGTGTTCATATACGCATTATTGGGGGTATACCAGGAAATGCCGTTTTTTCTGTATTCGTTGACGCTTCCGCTAAAGGAGATATCACCGGAATAATACTGTGCTGTTTCCACCCGGGTATAGTCGGGCTTCTGTCCGGCTACCGGTGCCGGGACCTGCAGATTCACCGACTCCAGCCAGCCTTTTGGGGGAATCGCGGGGAAATAGTACGTCAGCGTCACCATGGCAAAGGCTTTGTATTCAAAGGCCTTTCCCACCTCCAGCTCATCACCGTCCAGGGTGGCAGTGACATTGGGGGTGTTGTCATCGATGCATCGGAAACTGTAGCCGCTTTTCGCCTCTGCCCAGATTTCCACATAGTACTGGTGTCCGGCAACAAAGGTATCGCTTCCGTCCAGGAAACGCTTATCTGTCCGGTCGTACCAGTCTACACTGTAAAAGGAAATGCCGCTGGTTTCCGTAGTAAATGCGTTGTATGAGCTGCAGGTCTCCCCGGCTTTCGGGTAGCGCAGACCGCTCAGGGTGATTTTGCTGATCTCCGTTGCTGCATGGGCGGTTGCCGGCAGGTATGCCAGCAGCACCGCCAGGCAGAGCAGCAGCGCAAACAATCTCTTTTTCATAGCTGCCTCCTGTTATAACGCCTTAATTAATGATATCGGCACCACAGCCGGTACACTGGACAGAGCCGGAGGGGATGGTGTGCTTTTCCGTTTCCTCCGCATTGCAGACACTGCAGGTGCGCTTATGGACCAGGCCGGTCTCTCTTTCCCAGGCGGACCATGCATGGCCGGCTGCAGGGATGCTGTCCAGGAAGCTGGCGCCGCAGCGCTTACAGTGCCAGGACTTGCTGCCCTCCTTGGTGCAGGTGGGCTGGGTCACTGTGGGTTCTGTCAGATCATGACCCGGTGCAGGTACGGTTTCTGTTTTTGTCTCCCCGCAGCTGCAGGTGTAGGTCTTTTTGCTGTCACTGGTGCAGGAGACGATGGGTGCGCCGGAGGACTGTTCCATCCAGCTGTGGACATGGGGCTGTGTCTCCGGCTGCGTGGGTTGTGTCTGCTCCACAGGCTGAGTCTGCTCCGTGGGCTGAATCTGCTCCGTGGGCTGGGTCTGCTCCGTGGGCTGAGTCTGCTCAGGCTCTTCGCCATAGATGGCATGAGACCAGGCTTCCACACAGCCATTTTCATCGTAGCCGATGCTGCCGGTGCCATCGTAGGTACCACCGTCGCACTCCACGACCTCGTTGATATCATCCACAGTGTAGCCCTGAGGCAGGAAGTAGAACACATCCAGCCGGACCAGGAAGTCCTCCGGGACCTGCTCTGTCTCCCCCATGGTGTAGTAGCCGTTCTCCGTCAGCGCAGTCAGCTCCACCCGGCAGGCCACCGGTTGGTGATCAACGGTCACTTCCACCAAAACATCCTTCACCGTCATGCCGGGCTCGATCTTACCGGCAGTAATATGTACATCCAGCATGGTGGTATCCCCGGGTGTCGAACCCCCCGGCACTGCCGGCAAGGCCGGGCAGCCGCACAGGCTCAGACACAGCACTGCCACCAGCAGAAGCGCAATTTTTCTCATAACAGATCTTTCCTCCCAAGTTTATTTCTTCTTCGTCAGAATAATCACTGTGACCGTAATGGCTGCAGCAAAAGCAAACAGCGCCACAACCATCGGCACGATCAGCTCTGTGAGCTGGAGCTCCCCAACGCCCGGGGCTTCGGGTGCTTCCTGCTCCTGAGAAGGTGCTGTGGGCTGAATCGGCTCAGCCGGCTGCATAGGCTCTGTAAAATCCTCAGGCAGGACAACTTCCTTTTTTGCACCGTGTCCGCAAATATCGCATGCACCGTCTGCGTCTGTGTCGCTATGCGCACCCACACCGGCTTCCACCACGGTCATACAGACCACACAGTTTTGCCAGTGGGTCTGCTCATCCTGCTGCCAGGCATCTCCGGTGAAATGGCCCAGGGGCAGCAGCTCCACGGCCGACCGGTCCTCCACCGACTTTGTACCCGCCGCATCCTGCCACCACTGGGAGCAGCCCTGGCAGGTATAGTACTCCAAATTGCCCGGGGTCAGGCAGGTCGCTTCCTTCGCCGCTACCTTCTCCAGGGTGTGGGTGTGACTCTTGGCAGGGGTGATGACATAGCCGCACTCCGTACAGGTCTGCGGGCTTGTCTCCGTAGCTGCCGGACCGGGAGTATGGGGCAGCACCGTGTCATAGATCTTGCAGTCGGCACACTGATAGGCATGGCCCTTCTCATTGAAAACATGCCGTCTGGGACTCCATTTATGGTCCTCCAGCTTGCCGTACTGCTTGCCGCAGGTGCTGCAGCTTGCCTTCTGCAGGCAGTTCGCCGTTCCGCCTGTGTGGGGGGCTTTTGTTCCGGGAATGATCTCCCGGCACACAGTACACTGCTGATAGTGCTCCGTGCCGTTGTCCTTCCAGGTGCTAACCTTATGTCCCACAGCCGGAACGCTCAGGCTGGCAGGATCTACTGTCTGCGTGCCGGCAGTATCGGCATAGTTCTTACCGCAGCTGCACTGAAAATACGCTTTGCGCCCTTCCTTTGTGCAGGAGGGAGAAACCGCCTCCACCTTCACCGGCACACACGAATGGGAAGGCGCTGCCTCCTTCACATTGAGAAAATCGTAGCGGACATCCATCACCTTGCCCCGGATCTGCTCATACGCCTGGGAAGTGACACAGGGCAGATTTCCGTTAAGTATGGCGGAGGCTTTTATATTCTCGTTTCCGTCCATCAGGAATGTATAGCCATCCTTGGCGCTGACCCAGACCACCAGCTGATAGTCATGTCCCTTGATAAACTTTTCGCCACTGTCTAAAAATCGGTCTTCCGTCTTGTCTATCCACTCCACACTGGTGACCTGGCAGCTGCCCTGCTTGATATTCACCGTGGTGGGCCAGGGGTTGCCTGCCACCGGCTCGTTCACTGCAAGGTCCACATATTCGATCACCGGTGCGCCTTCCGTAAGCAGCAGCGCAGAGCCTGCCACATAGCCTACATAGCCGCCATAGCCCACCATGTACCAGCTTCCGGAATTCTGATAGACATTCACCTGTGCCCCCTGGGGGATCTGCAGCAGCTTTTGCGACTGGCTGTAGGGATCCTTCAAAAGGCCCATCTCCTGCTTGGTTGTGCCGCAGCACACCACATGGGGTTCTGCAACAGAGACCTTCAGGGTCTTGGTCTGATAGTAGCCCAGATCTGTAACACCGATCTTGTAATGCAACTTAAAGTCTACACTCAGCGCATCCTCTCCCAGCTTGTGGGGGAAATAGTTGGGGCTGGAGAGTTTGGTGGTTTTGCCGTCCTCTGTGACCCAGATCTCCATATCCGCCCGAAGCTCCGAGCGGCCCATCAGCGGAACATTTACAGGATTTGCATAGCCGCAATACATGGTCAGCTTTTGTCCACCCTCTGCGTCGGTGTAGTATGTGATACCGTCCGTTGTTTTGGAGGGGGTACTTGTACCGGCACTGGGGGTATAGAGCTCGATGCCTTTGTTTTTCATATATTCCTCCAGATTGTCGGAGGAATAGATATGCATATAAATATTGGGTGTATACTTAACGTATCCGGTTTTCTTGTTAGTCACCTTACAGCAGAAGGGGATCTCCTCCCAGCCGCTGCCAAGAATATGCCCGTTGGCCATGGGGGAGATAAACTCCATGTGGAAGGTATCCGTGCCTTTGTAGCCGTAGGGGTCGGCATTGTCCTCCAAATCATACCAATGGCCCTCTCCTATGCCCAGGTCCACCTGCCACTGGAAGGTATAATCCTCCGGGTTCTCTCCCACCCAGACATACATATCCAGAATGCCGCCTGCCAGGATAGAATCATCCCAGGTCTGCCCCAGTTCAAAATCTTCTGTTGCCTGCACCGTAACCGCCATGCCGGTGAGCATCATCAGGCAAAGCAGCAGGCTGATCAATCGTTTTATACTAACCATAACAGTCCTCTCTTTGTGCCATCGCTTTTATGCTGCCGGCAGCCCGTCAGAAAGAGCCGCCGCCCACATTCCGGGACGAGCCGGAAGAGCCGGAAGAGCCCGAGGATTCTTTCTTGGTACGGGAAACCTCCCGGTACAGGAACAGGTCTGTTTCTGTGGTGACGCGCATACTGCCGGTTTTGATATAGGTGTTTGCCTGATTCTGCTTGCGAACAGACTTCAGCTGCCCCTTCAAAACCAGTGCCACGATCAATCCCACGACCGCACCAATGATCAGTGCGGTGGCCAAATTCTTCCCTGCCGGGAAGGGGAATCCGTTCAGGTACCCGTCCAGATAATAGGCACACTGCTCTGCAAAGGCAGTGAATGCGCTTTCATAGTCCCCGTCGGACAGATCGGAAACGATGGCATCCCCGATGGCATCGATCTCATCCTGTCCGATGGCATCTCCCGCAAATCCGTTGCTCAGGATCCGGTACTCCCGGGGGTCCATGCACACCAGCAAAAGCACACCGTCCCGGTTTTCTCCGAGGCCCATGTTGTTGCTGTCGTAGCATTCCTCCACCAGTGCATCCACGCTTTCCTCTGAGGAAGCAACCGTAACGATCACGATCTGCGCGTCAAACTGCCCGCCGACCCTGGAAAGGGCCTCTTCCACCCGGGCTTCCTGGGCGCTGTCCAGAAGCTCTGCATCATCATAAAGATCCGCATCGGATGCAGCGCTGACGCTGACGGCCAGGCTCAGAAGCAGCAGTGCTGCAAAAAGCACAGTCAGAAGTTTTCTTTTCATTGCACACTCCTCCTTACAGCAGCCACAGCAGGTAGCTCAGTGCAAACACCGCAGCAGCAGCGGCACCGGCAACACCCAGCAGCCAGGTCCAGAATGCATTTTTATCCATGGGCAGATCACCGGCGATCTTGCCTGTCTGACCGTTGATGCCAAAGGTAAACTTTTGCCCCTTCCACTGTGTGTTCAGGATCCACACGGGATACAGCGCATACCTTGCACGGCCGTTTTGCAGCCGGATATTGGTGCTCACCGGGGTCACCGAGGCATAGCCCCGCACAGTGGAAGCAAAGGCCTCCTCCGTGCTGGATCTGATCCGCTGGTTGGCCCGTTCAATGCTTGCCTGGGCATCCACATCATACTTATCTGCCAGGTAGCCGGACAGATAGGCCGTTTGAAAATCCACGCCCTTGCTTACATCAAAGGGCTCGATGGATTCCATCATGGTATCGTCCATCTTGGTAGAGCCGTCCACCGGCACATTCTCAAAACCGATCCCACCGCCTCTTGTGACGGAGAAATGGCTGGTTTCCGTGTAATTGTACTGGCTGTCGCTCCAGCTGCGGATCCGGGTGGCACGGTAACGCACCAGGGCATCCGCGTCCGTATCAAAGAGCCAGACCGGAACATACAGGCCCTTGATCTCCTTAATATGGTTCTCATCCTTAAACACCTTGGGCAACAGGGGTTTTCCCTTGTAATGGCTCTTCAGGGCTGCCACCGCGGCCTTTTTATCCACCCGGAAGGGGATCACCAGATCAGGCTTCAGCGCACCTGCAAACTGCCCGGTCATGATCACGGGATTGCCGCAGAAGGGGCATTCCGATGCACCGGTGGTCTCGTCGGCAACGATCTCGCCACCGCAGGTGTTGCAGGTGTAGACCCGCAGCCCTTCCGTTTCCCCTTGCTGCCACTGTGCGCCAGCTGCAGTGTTCCAGGTCATATCGTCGGCAGGCTGCTGACTCAGCTCCGCATCATAGGCCTGCAGAGTCTCCATCTCGAATTCTGAGTCGCAATAGGGACATTTCATCTTCTGCAGATTGCTGTCAAATTCAATTGCGCCGTCACAGCAGGGACATTTAAATTCTTGTAATACAGCCAATGCAATTCACTCCTTTGCCAGATTTTCCTTGGGCGGTCACAGCCGGGAGCCGCAGCTTTGGCAGAATTTTCCGCCATCGGCAGGGGCACCGCAGTTGGGGCAGAACTTAGGACCGGCAGGTGCGCTTTCCTGCACAGGCGCTGCCTGCACCACCGGCTGCGCAGCCGGGGCAAAGCCCTGCAGCGCCATCCCCTGCATACCCGCACGGAACACTTCTTCCAGTTCCTCACACTTTGCCCGGAAGCTCCGGTACTCGGGGTACAGCATCGGATCGAATCCGGCACTTCTTCCCCCGAAGCGAGAAGCGCTTTCCACGGTTTCCAGCACAATGGTCTGCCCGTTAAGCTGGAAGGAAATCTCATCAAAATAGGGATGATTCACGCGGATCTGTGCTTCAAAATCATAGCTATATTCAAACCGGGGCGGATTGTAGCTGACTTCCTCGCCCTGGCTGTTCTGCCGCTTCAGCTCCCGGTCCGATTCCTGCACATCAATGTTGAAGGACATTACATCCCGGAAGTTTACCAGGTCTGCATTCTCTTCCTTGTAGCTGTCGGTTCTTTCCACCACAAAGCGCACAGGCACACCGTTTGCAAGCTCTACCCGCAGGGTCTCGTTTTCACCAAAGGCCAGGGTGGGGCGGAAGGTGTTCAGCGCCACCGCGTTTTCTTCCCGGTATTGCAGCTGCGCCTTGATCTGCTCTACCGTAGAATGCCGGCGGTCGTCGAACCAGTAAGAAAGCTTTTTGGCACATTGCTTGCAGCAGTTACCGTCTTCCAGCTTGCGGTTTCCCAGCAAGCCGATCTCACCGCCGCAGATGGAGCACTCTTTTTTCTCAAACAATTTACTGAACAAACCCATATCTGTTACCTCCTTCAGATGATGTCCCCATTATCAAAGGGGTCACCGCATTCCGGGCAGAACCGGGGGGCTTTCGTGGGGTCTGCAGGCTGCCAGCCGCACTTGTCGCACTTGTACTGGGGCACACCGGCAGGCTTTTTGCTGCCGCAATTGGAGCAGAACTTCCCGGTATTCACAGTGCCGCAGCTGCAGGTCCAGCCCTCGTCTGCAGGCTTGGGGCTGCCGCATTCCGGGCAGAATTTGCCGGTTACGGTTGCACCGCACTTACACTTCCAGCCAGCCTGGGGCTCGGGCATCTTGCTGCCGCACTCGGGACAAAATTTGCCGGTGGCCACTGCACCGCAGGCACACTTCCAGCCCATGGGCTTGGCGTTTTCCGGGGTAACAATGGCATGGTTGGGAATGACCTGCTGCTGTTGCTGCTGACCCAGACTGTAAAGCTGCTGGGCTGCACCAAAGCCGCCGCCCATGGCATTGCCTGCCATGCCAAGGCCCATAAAGCCGGTCATTGCTCCGGCAGAATTGCCTGCTGCCGTCTCCATGGCATTGGCAGTTGCCGTGGTCATCCGGCCTG
>JAZSER010000062.1:0-9560 GCA_045531815.1 Faecousia sp.
GGTTGCCTTCAACACCCAGGATCCCAACGGCAATGGCGATCCCACTGATGAGATCCCCCTGTTCGGTTCCGAGAAGGCCGGTGGCAGCGCACAGGTTGTTAACTGGATCGTAAATATGTTCCTCTATTATGACGAAGATCACAAATGGCAGGATTACAACGGCGACGGTCAGCTGGAGTATGTCTACACCCAGGAAGCCTACCGTGAGGCTCTGGCCTTCGTGAACAAGCTGTACAAGGAAGAGCTGCTGACCAATATGCTCTACACCGCATCCAGCGCTGAAATGAAGCAGCTCACCACCCCCGCTTCCAACACTGCAATGTGCGGCATTTTCTGCGGCCACCTGACACTTCACTGCACCATGGGCAATGAGGTCATGTACGAGTACGTTCCCATGCCTCTGTGGGGCAACGCTGTTGAGGGCGACCTGTCCTGCAACCTGCGTTCCTTCATCACCGCTGACTGCGACTACCCCGACGAAGCCTTCAACCTGCTGATGACCCTGTGGTCCTGGGAAGGTTCCATGCGTGTCCGTTACGGCGAGTACGGCGCTAACTGGACCGATGCCGATCCCGGCTCCAAGTCCGATATGGGTCTGGACGCTGTCTACAAGCTGATCTCCGATCCTCTGACCCAGCAGAACACTGCTCTGTGGAGCAAGGCTACCGGCACTCTGCTGATCCACGCTGAGGGCGAGTCCGCTCAGACTGCTGAGACTCTGGACGAGTGGACCACTACCCGTATGAACCTGCACGCTAAGTCCAACGAGCTGTTCAATGCTGCTGCTGAGAAGAACAATCCTGAGAAGATCTGCCCCGTGCTGGTCTTCTCTGAGGCAGAGCAGGAAGAGACTGAGATGGAGCGTACCAACGTCGGCAACCGTATCAGCAAGGCTCGTACCGAGTTCTGCTCCGGTTCCCTGGATATCAATGACGACAACGCTTGGAATGCTTACCTGAAGGAACTGGAGGACATGGGTCTGTCCAAGATCGTTGAGCAGGCTCAGATGGCTTACGAGCGCCAGTAATTTCCACTTGATCTGAACTGATTTACAGAAAAACCGACAAATGCGTTACACGCAGCCGGGAGATTTTCTCCCGGCTTGCGTTACTATCAAAAGAAAGGAATGAATCAAGTGGCAAATCCCGCTGTAGCTGAGCAGACCTTGATCCCGCAAACCGGTTTCCAGAGATTCCTGCTCCGCTTTAAGAAGAACTGGCAGCTGCACCTGATGGTATTCTTCCCCCTGTGCTATCTGTTCCTGTTCAACTATGTGCCGCTGTACGGCATCCAGATCGCCTTCAAGGATTATTCTCCCCGTGCAGGTATCTGGGGCAGTGAATGGGTCGGCCTGAAGCACTTTGAGAAGTTCTTTGGCTACTACCTGTGGCCGCAGCTGGTCGTAAATACACTTTCGCTGTCTTTGTATTCCATCTTTGCAGGCTTCCCCATTCCTGTTATTTTGGCGTTGATCATCCATGTCAACACCGGTAAGGTTTTGAAGAAGGTTGCACAGAACGTTTCTTATATCCCGCACTTTATCTCCCTGGTGGTTATGGTTGGTATTCTGAATACCGTCCTGAACCCCGTTTCCGGCTTTGTCGGCTACATTAACCGCGCGCTAGGAAACACCGGCTATGTGGATATCCGTGGCAGTAAGGAAACTTTCCGCCATCTGTATATCTGGTCCGGTATCTGGCAGGGCGCTGGTTGGAGTACCATCATCTATGTTTCTGCACTGTCTGGCGTGCCGGAAGAGCTGCATGAGGCTGCTAAGATCGATGGTGCAAGCCGTCTGCGCCGTGTGTTCAGCGTCGACTTCCCCACCATTTTGCCCACCGTTGCACTGATGCTGATCATGCGCTTCGGTTCCGTTATGTCCGTGGGCTATCAGAAGGCTTATCTGATGCAGAACAGCATGAACATCGACGTTTCTGAGCTGATCTCTACATACGTTTACAAGCAGGGTATTCAAAAAGGCAATATGTCCTTCGGTACGGCTATCGGTCTTCTTAACTCTGTGATTAACACGATCCTTGTCTTCACTGTCAACTGGGTTACTAACCTTCTGTCTGACAATGAGCTGGGTATGTTCTAAGGGAGGAGGATGACACTATGGCAAATGTATTGGCTCAGAAAAAGATCAAGGATACAACTGGCGATACCATTTTGAATGTGATCACCTCCGCGATCCTGATCGCTGTTATCATCGTTGTTGGCTATCCTGTTATTTACGTTATTTCCTGCTCCTTCAGTAGCTCTTCTGCACTGGAAGCTGGCCGTGTCGTTCTGTGGCCGGTGGACCCCAGTATCGAAGCATATCGCTTCGTTATGCAGTATAAGCAGGTGTGGGTAGGCTTCCGTAACTCTATTTTCTACACCGTTTGTGACGTGTTCCTGCAGATGACCATGACCCTGCTGGTTGCATATCCTTTGTCCCGTCCGAACTTCCAGGGCCGCGGCATCTACACCATGATCTTCTATATGTCCACCCGTGTCAGTGCCGGTATGATCCCCGGATTCATTCTGAAGTGTGATCTGGGCCTGTTCGATAACATTTGGGCAGTTATCATCTCCGGTTCGGTCAGCGTCAGCCATATTCTGATCATGCGTACTGCGATCAAGTCCAACATCCCCGGTGAGTTGTTTGACTCCGCCATGATCGACGGTGCAAGCCACTTCCAGTGCCTGATCAAGCTGGTTGTCCCGCTGGCTAAGGCTACGATGTCTGTTTTGATCCTGTACTGTATCGTGGGTCAGTGGAATGAGTACTTCACTTCCATGCTGTACCTGCGTCGTAAGGAACTCTATCCCCTGCAGCTGGTCCTGCGTCCCATCATGACCGCCGCTTCTACCATTGGTACAATGGAAGTTGGTGACATGAACGCAACCGCTCAGAAGCAGGCATCTGAGGGCCTGGAAAATGTCCGTTACGCTCTGATCCTGATCTCCACCGTTCCTGTTCTTTTGGCATACTTTGTTGTGCAGAAGTACTTCAAGGGTGGCGTTATGGTCGGCTCCGTTAAGGGCTAATTCAAGAAACATACTGCGCACAGGCAAGCCTGTGCGCAGTTTTTCTATCCTATAAAAGGACCTGCCGCGGCGGCAGGTCCTTTTGTTATTCATCTGTATCGGAATTTTCTGTTTCTTCCTCGTCGTAAGAAGTGTCATCTTCAGATGCATCTTCTTCATCGAATTCACCGTCGGGAAGCAGCTCAGGATCTTCGGAGGTGTCTTCCTGGGGAGGATTCACCTGGTCCATCAGTGTTTTAAAGGGCTTTTTCAGGAAAGTATAGGCAAATAAACATGCGGTGCTAAAGTATAATGTACCCCAGATCGGTGTCAGTTCCATAAACAGAACGGCATCCAGGAGGAAAACAATCACAGGAAGCCAGATCAATGCAGCCGCGAAAATGGATTGCAGGGGGTAGCCCATCACAAAGAACAGTGTGTTTCGTAAAAGCTGCAGGATAGAACAATCAAACCGGGAATGATATGCAGGAACAAGGGATTGGAACAAGGCGACCACGCATACGGCAACGGCAATGATCCAAAGGGGAGAGCCATAGCCAATGGCGGTAAGTCCGGTGAGGGCAACCACCACCAAAAGCAGTGACAGGATGCCCCAGGCAACGGTCACCTTACCGAAACCGCTTTTAAAGCCCCGGAAGAAGGCTGCCATGGCGGAGGAGTCGTCCTCCGGGTCGGTCAGGACCTTCAAGGCGGTGTAAAGACCGGCCTGTGCAGCACCCATGGTAAATATGGGGATGCAGCAAAACAGATATGCAAAATTCAAAAAGATCAGATCGCCCAAAAAGGTCAGGATCTGCATGGGTTTTGACTCATAGGAAAAGAAATTCATGGTTACCTCCTGTAGGACACCCCTTGTATTTGACAAAACAAGTATAGTTTATGTCATAACTCTCAAAAATGCAAGAATAAACTGTAAACTTTTGGATTTTCGGGTGCAACTTTGCCAAAAGTGTGATAGAATGGTTGTACAAACTGGAGAAAATTGCAGCAGCAAAAGAAATTGTTTGTCATTTTCGCATTTTGCTACTATAATTTGTGATAGTTTATTGAAGAAGAGAAAGGAACTACGGCATTGAAAGAACAAGAAACCATCCTGGATAAGATCAATAAAGTGCTGAGCATTGCGGGCACTACCATTTTGATGAATCTGCTGTTTTTGGTCAGCTGCCTGCCCATTGTGACCATGGGACAGGCCTGGTGCGCACTGCTCACCGCTATCCGCTACAGCATTCGCGGTGACAGCTGGTGGCACGGCTTTAAGCATGGCTTCAAGAACCGCTTTTGGCGCGGCACCCTGGCTTGGTGCATCATGCTGATCCCCAACATCTACTTTTTGCTGGAGGTGCATTACGGCTATGCCCAGGGCTTCATTGTGCAGATGCTCTCTGCCTGCCTGATGCTGGCCTTGACCACCATGGTGACGGCAGCGTTGCTTATTTTGAATGTGTACATTCCCACACGCATTGGCCTGTGGATCCGCAATGCCGCGGATATGGTGTTTAAAGCACCCCTGATGCTGCTGATCGCTGCGGCACTGTTTTGGCTCCCGGTCCTGCTGTGCCTGCTGCGGTTTGACCTGTTTTACTACGGTCTGCTGATCTTCGTAGCCGCCTATTTCCCCCTGGCAGCCCTTGGCACCACAGGCGCGTTGAAGGAAGCGCTGATGGAATACCTCATTGATGCCAGAGCCAATGGGACCTTGCTGGCAGAGGAAGGCAAAGCTGCGGAGAAAAAGGCAGCGGAAGAAGAGGAATATGAAGAGGACGACGAAGAGGAAGAAGTTGAATAAAGGAAAGTGAGAAAATGAAGGAAAAATTCAAAAGAGTGCAGCAAGATTGGAAGAAGCTCATGGAAGAGCTGAAGCCCATGAGCTGGAAAAAGCGCATTGACCATCTGTGGACATACTACAAGGAATACCTGTGGTTTGTAGCGGTTGCGGTGATCGTGATTTGTGTGGCGGTAACCGGCTATGCCAATGCCAGCAAGGAAGCCATTGCCAGCGGCATGCTGGTGAATATTCCTGTTGATCAGGCGGGGTACAACTATCTTTCGGTGGATTACCGGGAACACCTGGGCGGCACAGGGAAACAGGTGGTGGAACTGGACTATACCAATTTCAGCACCCTGTCAGACCCCACCAGCAGTGAGGATAATTATTACGCCTCCATGGTCCTGCTGGCACGGGTCAGCAGCGGCGAACTGGACTATATCTTCCTGGACCAGTTTGGTATGGAGTACTACATTACCCAGGATGTCTATCTGGACCTGCGGGACTTCTTCACCCAGGAAGAGCTGGACGCGCTGGGCAGCAAGGTGATCTATGCCCGCCAGGAGGACGAGGAAGAAAGCTGGGCAGTGGCAGTGGATATCAGCGACCTGCCCTTTGTGCAAAAGCACATTGGAACGCAGACTAAGACCTACTTTGCGCTTTCCGGCAGCACAAAGCGGATGGAGATCTGCAGAGATATGTGGGAGTACATCCATGCCTGGCAGCCGGCTGAAACGGAATAAAATAAATGGGCGGTGATACACCGCCCATTTTTTTATCGGTCAGAGGCGCTTGCGATGTCCCGGATGACTTCGCCTGCAATAATGAGACCTGCCACCGATGGAACAAAAGCAACGCTTCCCGGGAGCGCTCTGCGGCCCTCCGGAAGCTCCTCCAGGGCTGCAGGATCTGCAGCAGGGGAGATGGGGTCTTCGGTAGAAAAGAGCACCTTCACATTCCGAATGCCCCGCTTGGCGCATTCCTTGCGCATGATCCGGGCCAGGGGACATACAGAGGTCTTGCTGATGTCTGCGATCTGGAATTTGGTGGGATCCAGCTTATTGCCGGTGCCCATGCAGCTGATCACAGGAACGTCGGCTTCTTTGGCCGCTGTGATGATGGCAAGCTTGCCGGTGACGGTATCAATGGCATCCACCACATAGGTGTATTGGGAAAAATCAAAAGCATCTTTGGTGTCCGGCCCGAAGAAAAGGGTCCTGGCAGTTGCCTGTATCCGCTGATCAATGTCCAAAACCCGCTGCCGGGCAGCTTCTGCCTTGCCTTGCCCGACGGTGGACTGGGTCGCCAGGATCTGCCGGTTGATATTGGTGGTGCTGATGGTGTCGTGATCGATCAGTTCCAGCTGACCAATGCCGCTGCGGGCCAGCGCTTCCACCACATAGCCGCCAACACCGCCCAAGCCGAACACCGCGACCTTTGCGCGCTTCAGCTTCTCCATGGCGGCATTGCCCAGCAGCAGGGCGGTGCGTGCATAGGGATCCATAAAATCCACTCCTTCATTTGTCTGCAAACATGGTAGCACGGAATGAATTTGCTGTCAATGCTCGAAAATAACTTGCCTTTTTTCTTACAATCTTATACAATAGTTGCGTATGATATTTCAGGAAGGAGAGCGATAGCTATGCAAAGGATCGCTTTCGATAATGACTTATACCTTCGCACCCAGTCTGCCCATATCCGCAGCCGCATCGAGCAGTTTGGCGGAAAGCTCTATCTGGAGTTTGGCGGAAAGCTGTACGATGACAACCATGCATCCCGGGTGCTTCCGGGCTTCCAGCCGGACAGCAAGCTGCGGATGCTGCTGCAGCTGAAGGAAAAGGTGGAAATGGTCATTGCCATTAACGCAGCGGATATCGAGAAGAACAAGATCCGCGGTGACCTGGGCATTACCTATGACCGGGATGTGATCCGTCTGATCGATGTTTTCCGGGGCTTTGGCCTGTATGTCAGCTCTGTGGTCCTGACGCGGTTTGTTGCAACGGATATCACAAAGGCCTTCCAGGCGCGTTTGGAGGGCTTGGGCATCCGTGTTTACCATCACTATGATATTGAGGGCTATCCTTCCAATATTTCCCATATCGTCAGCGATGCCGGTTACGGAAGAAACGACTTTATTGAAACCACCCGGGAGCTGGTGGTGGTTACTGCGCCCGGTCCGGGAAGCGGCAAGCTTGCCACCTGCATGAGCCAGCTGTACCATGAGCATAAGCGGGGGGTCCGGGCAGGCTACGCAAAATTCGAAACCTTCCCGGTTTGGAATTTGCCCCTGAACCATCCGGTCAACCTTGCCTATGAGGCAGCCACTGCAGACTTGAGCGATGTGAATATGATCGACCCCTTCCACCTGGAAGCTTACGGACAGATGACGGTGAATTATAACCGGGATGTGGAAGCGTTCCCGGTGCTGGTCACCATGTTTGAGCGCATTTTGGGGACTTGCCCCTATAAGTCCCCCACGGACATGGGTGTAAATATGCTGGGCAACTGCATTGTGGATGATGAGGCTGCCAGGGAGGCCTCCAAGCAGGAGATCCTGCGCCGCTATTTCACTGCGCTGTGTGACCAGAAGCAGGGAAAAGCCGGCTCTGCGGAGGTGCTGAAGCTGGAGTTCCTAATGAAAAAAGTGGGCGTCTGCATGGAAGACCGCCCTGTGGTGAAGCCTGCGCTGGACAAGGCAGAGCAGACGGGAAAACCGGCTGCTGCTATGGAGCTGCCGGACGGGAAGATCGTCACCGGCAAGACATCTGCCCTCCTGGGGGCATCGGCAGCGCTGCTTCTGAATGCCTTGAAGGAGCTGGCAGGCCTGGACGATTCGCTGCATCTTATTGCACCGGAGGTCATTGATCCGATCCAGCATCTGAAGGTGGACCATTTCGGTAACCGTAACCCCCGTCTGCATACCGACGAGGTGCTGATTGCCCTGTCCATCAGTGCAGCCACCGACCCCACTGCGGAAAAAGCCATGGAGCAGCTGGGTAAGCTGCGGGGCTGCCAGGTCCACTCCTCGGTGATTCTGTCTGCGGTGGACGAAAAGACCTTCAAGCGGCTGGGCGTGAATCTGACTTGCCAGCCCCAGTTTAAAGGATAATTATGAAAGCATTCCCCAAGCAATGAGGGAAAACAGGAGGAAAAGCATGAAGAGAATCGTATGTTTTTTGCTGTGTTTGCTGTCGGTTCTGAATCTGGTTGGCTGCGGACAGGAGGCACCTGTAGTAGAAACTGAGCCTCAGAAGGATTATTCCGAATTTGCAGGCATCGTTGCTGACCCCAAGAGCTGGTATGATCAGCTGATGGCACTGCCCATTGCCAGCACTGATATGACGGAGCAGGAGCTGCGCCAGCTGTGCGTGGATGCCTTTAAGGTGCACAGCTCTTTCGTCTGGACACCTACGGAGGATATTAACTATACCTTTACGCTGCTGGAAAGAGAATCCGTAATTTCTCTGCCTGCCGGGATTGCTTATGCAGGTTTTTGCTATTGCAGCGGCGGTGAAAACGGAAATATCTGGAAGGCGTTGCAGTTTTACGATCACGAGACCGGCGCTGTGGATATCGCAGCTATGGACGGGCAGATGATCGGCATGTTCACCAGTGCCTGTGCCCGTGCTGTGGAGTGGGCATATGCCCGGGTCTCCAATTCCCACGGGCTGGAGGGCATGGCCTCCTTTAGTCAGTATAACTCCAATATTTCCCTGGTGGGCCCGTACAGCTATACCCCCGGTAAATATGCCTTCTCCGCCGGCCCGGGAACCAAGGATATCATCAAGGATAACGGTGAGGATGTGATCCTCCGGTCCTATGCGGAAATGAAGATGGCAGACGGAGTGTATTCCTCCTCCAGCTTCCATGTGATGATGTGCTCTGCCGATCCGGTGGTGGAATATCTTGCCGATGGCAGCATCAATGCAGACCAGAGCTATGTGCTGGTATGCGAGCAGGATGCGGTAGGTACCAAGTCTACCTCCAAGGACTCCATCCAGTCCAACGGTGTGACCCTGAGGACCCTGGGTTCCGTTGATAATAAGTACACCTTCCGGCAGCTGCTGGATAAGGGATATGTTCCCTTTACCGTCAAGGAGCTGATCGGACAGGACCCTGTAGAGCCCGGTGATGCCTGGGTAGGTCACCAGGCAAAGCGCATTGAAAACGGCACACAGATCGATGTCAAGTCGCTGTTCTCAAACAAGCTCTGCACCAACTATGCCGTTTGCACAGTGGAATTCCAGGTGGAGGATCCCAATGGGCAGGTGCTGTATACCTACAATCCCCATGTGAATACCCTTCCTTATACCTATGAAGTGCCCTTATCCCAGATCGCGACACTCAATGAGATGAAAGCCCTGGCCAATGGCAGCAATACCGTCCGTATTTATGTGCGCCTTGCTACCGGCGAGCTGAAGGAAGCCCTCAGCGCGGTTTTGATGCCGGAATAATCCTATACAAAAGAACACCGGTACGTTTGTACCGGTGTTTTTTGCGCAGAAAAGGGGCAGCGAACATACCGGAAATTTTCCGTATTCGGACCGTAGGGGAGGGGTTCCATCCCCTCCCGCGACCCGGTCACCCCATCGTACCGGATAGGAATAATCGGTGCGGCAGCGGGAGGGCGCAGAGACCCTCCCCTACATGGGCCGGTGCGATTTATTGGAATTTTTCTGCATACGGACCGTAGGGGAGGGGTTCCAACCCCTCCCGCGACCCGGTCACCCCATCGTACCGGATAGGAATAATCGGTGCG
>JAZSER010000029.1:0-9824 GCA_045531815.1 Faecousia sp.
AACCGGCCGGGATTGAACCAGCGACGCTTAAGTTTTCAGTCTGGCGCTCTACCGACTGAGCTACGGTTCCATGTGGGGTAGATGACGGGAATCGAACCCGCGATAGGCGGAACCACAATCCGCTGCCTTACCGCTTGGCTACATCCACCATGAGATGGTGGGGACAGAGGGGTTCGAACCCCCGACCCACCCCTTAAAAGGGCGCTGCTCTACCAGCTGAGCTATGTCCGCATATTTGGCGGAGCGCGCAGAATTCGAATCTGATACCGAGACTTCGGTACGATCCGCTTAGCAGGCGGTCCCTGGACCTCCCAGGTTCACGCTCCATATAATTAGTTGAAGTGCATTCCTTCGTGTGGTATAATTTTGATAAAGATGATTTGCCAACCATGGAGGACAATATATGTTTCATAGAGAAAGATGGTACTATATTGGTAAAGCGACTATTTGGGATGTGTTAGGCTAACCAATCAATACTTACACCACAAACCAAAAAGGAGATACCAATATGAATGAATACGAAGTTTTTATTGAAGACATCAATTCCTGCGGCGGTGAGCAGCATGCGAAGAAAGAACTGATTGAGGTTGAAGCAGACAGTCCTGAAAGCTATGTCAAAGAGAATGGCAGATTTCCCATCATTGACATTTCCCAAAATGCCAATGGCGATACCGTTATTACAACTGGTGATGGCAAGGGAAACTTTTTGAGATACACTTTCACGGAATAACCCATTACAATATGTCAAAGAGAGCAGGGCCTGCGGGTCCTGCTCTTTCTTGTGCATAGGAAAATCCCCCGACGGCGGGTGCCGTCGAGGGATGATGTCAGTCGATAAGGTCCTCAATTTCGCAGCCGAGGGCTTTGGCGAGGCTGATAACCACATTGACCTGGGCTTTGCTCAGGTCATTTTGTTTTTGCTCATAAAGTTGCACCATGCGCAGGGCAACACCGGAGGCGTCGCTGAGCTGCTGCTGGGTAAAGCCACGAGCTTTGCGGATGGTATGCAGCTTGGATTTCCGGGTTTCTTTGTTGCGCCGGATAATGGCATCGGCGGATTCCACGAACTTGCTGTTGTCAGCCTCATGGTGGATATACATACCGAAAACAGTGGAGAGGGTCAGCCCATCCGCAACGATGTCTTCAAATCGTCTGGCGCTCTGCCACTGATAGTAGGCGAAAATCCAGCCGGCCCAGTATTCCCGCCCCTTGAAATCCGGATGGGAGGGAGCAACACCGGGGAGCGCAATATTGGTTGCCTTCAGAACCGCTTCTGCCAGCTCGAAGCCAGACATGCCGGTAATGTATTTGGGATTGCCCTTTTCGAACTTGGATGCGATGCCGGAGGAGATAAACCAACCGAAGAATTCGTCCGGGTCATATCCACAGTCGCACACAGCGTACTCGACCATGTCGCCGAGATTCTGCATGGCATCATCCAAGTACGACTCGTTGTAAGCGCTCATCATCGTTTTTCCACCCCTGTCTGATGATATCAAGAATGTAAGTTTCGGTCAGGACAGAGCCACGACCCTTTTCTCTCTGAAACTCTTCCCGGGCAGCGGTGTCCCGAGCCAGCTTCTTGGGATAGTAAATTTCTTTGGGAGCAGCGATTGCTTCCTCAAAGGAAATGGAGTCAAATGCCTTCTGAGATACGGCAACAACCTGCTCACCCAGCTTGCCCAGAACCATAGCACGCTCTAACTGGGAGAGGGAGATAGTGTTGTTCAGAAAAGCGGATGCAAAGGAAAAATACGAATCGTCTGCCCGGTAACCTTTAATGACATCGTAGCTCTTATAGTCGATGCCAAAGTTTTTGAAGATGTAGTCCCGAGCCTGCCGAGCCACATCGCCGCCGATGCGGAACTTTCTATTTTCCAGCAGAATGGCAAGCCAGTTGAGGATGTTATAGTCACCACCAGTTAGACTCAGAACTGTCAGGTCAGATATATCCAAGGTGTACTTATTGGCATAGCCGTTTGTTTCAGCAGAACAAGCCCACTCCTTTGCCAGGTCCAGCGTTTCCGTGCAGTAGAAACCCAGACCGTAATCATTGTTGGGGTTGCCGACACCGAATTGCGGTTTTTCAATAATAACCGGTGAGCCGTGATATACAGTTAGTTTGCTCATAGCAAGCACCTCCTATTAGTATCGTTCTAACGATAGTTCTCTGTTTGCTATCATTATATCGTTGCAACGATAGTTTGTCAATAGCGTTTAGAAAAAATCCCTCGACAGCAATACCGTCGAGGGAAGTAGATTATTTGATCTCCTGCTCCAGAGCATCAAATTCCGGAGTGCTGAAGAATTCGCCTAAAGTGATATCAAAAGCATCGCAAAGCTTTTTGACAGTGACGCTGCCAGGATTTTGGCTCTCACCGTTTAGAATGCTTTTGATGGTGGATTGCGGAACAGCGGCCAGGTTGCTGAGTCCATTGGGGGTGATGCTGCGCTCTTTGCAAAGCTGGCGAATACGATATGCAATGGTTTCTGCCGTATTCATGTGCACCACCTCCGGTTGATCTATCACTAATATGATAACCGAAATATAGGATGCACATTAGTGATTATTCACTAATTCCGAAAATTATGTTATAATAACGATATATCACTAACGGAGGGGTGCATATGTCGTCTTGTACTTTTTTTGGACATCGGGATTGCTATGGATTGGAGGCGCGGGTTTTGAAGGATGCCATTCGTGAGCTGATCGATGCCGGAGTGGATACCTTCTATGTGGGAGACCGCGGTGGCTTTGACCGGATGGTATTTCACTGCTTGCAGGAGCTTGAAAAAGAGCATCCCCACATATCGGTTGCGGTGGTCCTTGCGTACCTGCCGGTGAGCAGTTCGGTAAATGAAGCGTATGGCCCTTATCATATGTATCCGCCCATAGAGGAAGGACCGCCCAGGTTTGCCATAGAGCGAAGGAATCGATGGATGATCGATCACGCCACCCACTGCCTTGTGTTTATAAACCGCATCTACGGTGGTGCGTACAAGTTTGCAAAGCTGGCAAGGTCCAGAGACCTCAGCTTGAGAAACCTCGGCAGCCTGGAGCTGTAGGGATTCTATAAAAGGAGGCAAGGCCTCTCTTTTCTTTCCTGAAAGACTATGCTATAATAGACCGGAACAACTTTCGGAAGGATACCCTTATGAGAATTCAGCTTTCGGATCATTTTACCTATGGACGGCTGATCCGCTTTACCATGCCATCTATAGTGATGATGCTTTTTACCTCTATATACGGTGTTGTGGACGGTGTTTTCGTTTCCAATTTTGCCGGAAAGACGCCCTTTGCAGCCATCAATTTGATCATGCCGTACATTATGGCATTCGGCGCCTTTGGCTTCATGATGGGCACCGGCGGCACAGCACTGGTCTCCAAGACCCTGGGAATGGGAGACCGGGAAAAGGCAAATGAGATCTTCTCGATGCTTACCCTGGTATGCATTTTGGGCGGCATTGGCTTGACCGCGATCGCTATGCTGTGCCTGCGTCCTGCTGCGATCCTGATGGGGGCAGAAGGGGAGATCCTGGAAAACTGCGTGATCTATGGCATGATCGTGCTGCCTGCCAACACTGCGTATATTTTGCAGTTTGCATTCCAAAGCTACTGCGTCGCTGCGGAAAAATCCAACCTGTCCTTGATCATGACGGTAGCATCCGGTGTGTGCAATATTGTGCTGGATGCGCTGTTTGTGGCGGTATTTCACTGGGCTTTGGTGGGTGCAGCCGTGGCAACTGCGATTTCCCAACTGATCGGTGCGGTGATCCCGCTGATCTATTTTGCCAGGCCAAACCCAAGCCTTCTGAGAATCGGAAAATTCCGTATGGATTGGCATGCCCTGCTGCGCACCGTTACCAATGGCTCTTCAGAGCTTCTGAGCAATCTGTCCATGAGTCTGGTGGGTATGCTGTATAATATACAGCTGATCCGCTATGCCGGGGAAAACGGTGTGGCGGCTTACGGCGTCATTATGTATGTGAACCTGTTTTTCCTTTCCATTTTCATCGGATTTTCCATTGGAACTGCGCCGCTCATCGGCTATAACTACGGTGCGGACAACCGGAAGGAACTGCAAAACCTGTTTCGCAAAAGCATGGTGGTCATTGGCCTTACATCCCTTGCCATGACCGCAAGCGCGATTTTGCTGGCCTCACCGCTTTCCGGTATCTTTGTTGCCTATGACCCGGTTTTGATGGAAATGACGGTGCGGGGCTTTGTGATCTATTCTCTGTCTTTCCTGTTAAGCGGATTTAATATTTTCGGCAGCTCCATGTTTACAGCACTGAATAACGGCTTGATTTCTGCTGTGATATCCTTTGTGCGCACACTGGTCTGCCAGGTGGCGGCCATTTTGGTGCTGCCCCTGTTTTGGCAGCTGGATGGCATTTGGCTTTCCGTTGTGGTAGCAGAATTGGCAGCGCTGTTGCTGACGGTTTTCTGCTTTGTCAAATACCGCAAGCGCTACCATTACGCATAGATGAAAAGAGCGGGCTCTGCCCGCTCTTTTTTAAATATAGGCAATGGTCTCTTCCGCGGGGCGAATGCTGCTGTGCAGGGGAAGAGGCTGCGCATCTTCGGCAGGATATCCCATGGGCAGCAGTGCCGTAACCCGGAGGTTCTCGGGAAGGGAAAGGGTCTGGCTCACCTGATCAGCGTTAAAAAGACCCACCCAGCAGGAGCCGACGCCCAGCTCAAAGGCCTGCAGCATCATGTGGGTGCACACGATGGCGGCATCTGTCTCACCGGATTCGTACCCCGGCATCAGCTTGCTTTTCCAGGTAAGCGTCCGGTCATAGCAAATCACAAGGATCACCGGTGCATCCCAGGTGCAACGGCAAATGCCCGCAAGCTTTTTCCGTGCCTCCGGGTCTTGCACGACATAGATCTTTTGAGGCTGATTGTTGCATGCGGTGGGGGCAACCCGCCCGGCCTGCAAAATTGCCTCCATGGTGTCCTCGGATATGGGCTCTTGCCGGAAGCTTCGGACGGAATAGCGCTCTTTTGCCAATTCAGAAAATGTCATGGAAATACCCTCCTCACAGCTCTGTAAATTCGTAAATATAGGAAACCGTTCCGTTATCGAAAGTAAATACCGTTATACCGTCGCTGCGGACTTCCTTTTGAAAACGGTGAAAATCCTTGCTGTGCTTGGAACGCACATAATCGGCAGGGTCTTGCAGCTGGGCTTCCTCAAAGGAACGCTGAGGATGGGCAGCCCCTGCGCATCCGTTTAAAAATGTGATCACGATCTCATATTCTTTCATAGGATCCCTCCGGAGTTTTTTAATATTATATCGTTTTCCGGTGAAAACCGCAAGAAGTTTTCGCTGCAAGGGGGAAGGCAGAAAGATTCTGCTTCCCCAGGACCACCGGATGTGGTATAATCAAGTAAATACATAAATGGGGCGGTGGAGATGGACAAAAGGGATAACTATCAGATCCAGGCCATGCAGGCAAAGAAGCTGTTCTTAACCTACGATCAGCAGGAGCTGATAGCCAGATGCCGGCTGCGGTCTGACGAAACATATTTGTATACGCGCTTCCTGGGAGATCCCTATCGGATCCATCGGGCAACCGGTGATATGGAGCGCTTCAATGGACAAATCTGGACGGATGCCAATACTTTTGGCGAGGTCATGACGATCCTGGATTGGCTTTGTGACAGCCGGGCGGATCGGTACATCACCGGAAGGTGGATCAATATCGTGACTCAGGGGCACTATTTTCACAGGAGCTTGCAGGAGGACGATGCAGATTCTGACGCGCTTTTATTTGACAAGAATCCCGAAGCCTTTTGTAAAGCCTGTGAGGCATTGGGCGGACAGAAACATCCCGGCGGGGATATCAGCTATGCCATTGAGCTGATGGATGATCTGCAGATCCTTGTGCAGCTGTGGCACGGTGACGAAGAATTTGCGCCCCGGCTGCGCTGCCTTTGGGACGAGAATACCACCCGGTATATCCGCTATGAAACCACCTGGTATGCGCTGGGACTCCTGATGGACAGGATCAAAAAGCAAATGGAGGAATCAAAATGAAACTGCTGAATCTGTTTAAAAGTGTGTTGGAACAGGACACAAGCCCCGTTGTGATCTGCGACATGGATCACACCATCGTCTATATGAATCCGGTGGCTTGCCGGCATTATGAAAAGTGGGGCGGACAGGCCCTTTTGGGGAAGGATCTTTTGAACTGCCATAATGAAAAGTCCCGGGAACAGATCAAAAAGATCCTGGCATGGTTTGAAAAAGCTCCGGAAAACAACAGTGTGCACACATTTTATAACTCCAAGGAGAATAAAGATGTGTATATGATCGCCCTGCGGGATGATGCGGGGAATTTGATCGGCTACTACGAAAAGCATGCCTACCGGGACCGGGACCCGGAGCCGATGTATGCCATGGGACAGTGACCCTCACACCCGGCAGTTGCATAGTGCAGGGTGTATTTTTGTGTGGTAGAATGCATTCAAACGGTGGCGAAATACAAAACCTTTTTATGATCTAAGATGACAGGAGGAAACCGAATGCTGGAAACGAAACGGCTGATCCTTCGTCCGTGGCAGGAGTCGGACGCGGAAGCCCTTTATGAATATGCCAAAGATCCCGCCGTGGGATACCCTGCCGGGTGGCCTGCCCATACCGGTGTGGAGAACAGCCGGCAGATCATCCGGGATGTCCTTTCTGCACCGGGGACCTATGCCGTGTGCCGGAAAGACACCGGAGCGCCCATAGGAAGCATTGGTCTAAAGATGGGGGATGCCACGGATATGACCAACCGGGAAGATGAATGCGAGTTGGGCTATTGGATCGGAAAACCTTATTGGGGACAGGGCATGATCCCGGAAGCAGCACTTGTGCTGATCGACTATGCATTTGAGAGCATGGGTATGCGTGGGATCTGGTGCGGCTATTACGAGGGAAATGAACGGTCCCGTCGGGTGCAGGAAAAGCTGGGCTTTACTTACCGCTACACCACCCGGGATCTGGATGTTCCGCTGCTTGGAGAAACGCGGGTAGGACATACGATGTATTTGCCCAGGCAGACCTGGGAGTCGGAGAGAAAATAAAAAGGAGGGTGTCTCAAAATGCATATGTAGGGAATGACCTATGTGTCATTCCGAAAATTAGTTCCAAAATATAGATTTAGGAACGGCACACAGGCCGTTCCCTACACATAAATATGCAATTTGGGGTTGTCTCATTCATTTTGAGACAACCCCTTCTTTTTATAACAAAACCTGATGAGTTTTCACCGCAATTATTTACACCAACTTGATCCCGCCAAGCTTTGCTTTGCCACCGTTGAAAGCTTTCTTTGTGGCCAAAACAGATCATCTCTTGGGGAAGTGCAGCAATTCACGGGCTTCGGCGGCAGTGGCGACCTTGCGGTTTGCCAGCTCCACCAGCTTTACCGCCCGCTCCACCTGGGAAACATTGGTGGCGAGAACACCCTTGCTCATGTACAGATTATCTTCCAGCCCCACCCGGATGCCGTCGGCTCCCAGAGCAAGTGCGGCCATCAACATGGGAACAGAGGTAGCCCCGATGCCGGTGACACTGTAGGTGCAGCCGGCAGGAAGCTGATTCCGAAGGAACAACAGATTGTCCACAGTGCCGTCCATACCACCGTAGGTGCCCATTACAAGCTGGAAGTGCAGAGGCGCTTCCAGATACCCCCGCTCGCAAAACCGTACCGCCGCTTTGATCATGTGGGAATCAAAGATCTCGATTTCCGGCTTCACGGCGTAGTCCATGGTCACTTGCCCAAGCTTTATCAGGAATTTGGGGGAGTTCATAAACACAACGTCATTGCCCCAGTTGATAGAACCGGCATCGTAAGAACACATTTCCGGGCGTAATGCCTTCAGATGAGATACTCGCACCTCGTCATCACTGCTGCCACCGGAGGTGGTCAGATTGATGATCACATCGACACCGGCCTCTTTTACTGCATCCTGAATGGCATTCCACACCTCGGTGGTGCGGGCCAGATCCATCGTTCTAATGCCATTTTTGTCCCGGGTGTGGATATGGCAGATGGCAGCACCGGCTTTGGCACAGGCAACCACATCTGCAGCGATCTGCTCCGGTGTGATGGGACGTGCGTCCTGACTGCCTTTGGATTGGATGCGACCGCCGCCGGTAAGGGCTGCACTGATCACAACGGGATTCATATTCATAGGTATACCTCCTTGGTGCTGGCTTTCTGTGCTGGGGAGTAATGGGAAATTGGTGCTTTTTTACTGACGGGAAAGAGCATACCGCTGATGGGATAGACCCAATCGCTGCTCGGGGCAGTAGCGTATATGTCGTTAAGCTGTAGCGGTCAATTTGCAGAGCGACCTTGTATTACCGATATACGAACCCTGCATGGGTGTCATTATAGCAAACCCCTTTATAGAATTCAATCCCGTTTTGCGACGAATGCTCCCCCGCCACAAAAAATTCTTGCGCCTCGTTACTGCCGTTTTGAGTCGGATGAAAAACTCCCGTCGATATTTGGCGAATATACCACCAACCCAATCGGTGTTTTTCTAACTTGTTAGCATAAAACGAAGACACCAAAAATCCCGAGGGGTTGGCTGTGGGGTTAACTCCACAAATGCCATTTTCAAAAAAGGCGAAAAGAGGGTGTCTCAAAATGCATATGTAGGGAATGACCTATGTGTCATTCCGATAATTAGTTCCAAAATATAGATTTAGGAACGGCACACAGGCCGTTCCCTACACATAAATATTCAATTTGGTGTTGTCTCATTCATTTTGAGACAACCCCTTGTTGTACTATTTGAACCATAGAATTAAAATGATGAATTGACTAAGTGCGAGAATCAAAGTAGAATATAATTAAGAAGCAAGGAAATTGGAGAATATACCAATTTTTGTACTAAGATGGCGATGCTTGTGAATGATAAGGCGGGCATTGGAATAGCATCCTTCAATATACAGAAATGCAGTGCACTTTCCGTCATGACAAATTGGCATATATGCGTTTGTTGACTGTGCGCAATTCCAGCAGATCCGCCCATAACAGCAATCGTATTCTTTTGCGGATACTGACGCATTGACAACACAATGGTGAAAGGAGACCTTCTTATGAAAAAAACACTGATCGTCGTAGACATGCAGAACGACTTTATCGACATGGCTTTGGGCACCGCTGAGGCTGTTGCCATCGTCCCCAAGGTCAAGGAGAAAATCGCCCAGTATGTCAAAAACGGTGACGAGATCATCTACACGCGGGATACCCACGGTGAAAACTATCTGGACACACCGGAGGGGAAAAAGCTGCCTGTGAAGCACTGCATCCGGAACACGAAGGGCTGGGAGATTGCCCCGGGGCTGTATGTGGAGGGCTGCAAGATTATCGATAAGCCCAACTTTGGCTGGCCCAACTGGAAAGATGAAGTGCTGGAGGATGTGGAGCTGATCGGTCTGTGTACGGACATCTGCGTGGTGTCCAACGCGCTGATCATCAAAGCCACCTTCCCTGAGGCCAATGTGACCGTAGACAGAAGCTGCTGCGCCGGTGTGACCCCTGACAGCCACAATGCCGCACTGGTAACCATGCAGATGTGCCAGATCAACGTGAATTGACAACATTGTCATCCAAAAGCAAAAAAACTACTTGCACGGAGCAAGGTTATACGACCATCCAATGCATTCGCTGTGGGGAAAAAAACAGCAATATACGGACGCTTTGGGACATAGCATGGCGTTACTTCCGATTGCCGAACCGGTATCCTTTGTATCCTGCAAAGAAAGAGCAGTAAAGCAAATCAAAAATCCTCGAAACGCCTTTGCGTTTCGAG
>JAZSER010000007.1:0-10958 GCA_045531815.1 Faecousia sp.
CGTGCACACCCTGGCAGAGCCCTCCCGCCGCCTCACGCTTTCTTATTTTCTCCCAAAAAACCCGCCCATCCGGAGGATGGTGGTACCTTTTTACTTTTTGACCATCACGGCAATGCCGTTGGGGATCAGCGTTACGGAGGCATCCGCACCCTTTTCCGCCTTTGCCATGGCAAAGGCTGTTTCCAGGTCCGGTGCATACTCCATCTTCATATCCCGGATGGTCTGCTCCATCTCGGGGCGGGAGACAAAGATCACCCGGTGCTTCATGAGGATCCTTGCCAGGATCTGGCTTTCCCACTGGTCTGCAATGGTCTCATCCTGGGGGGTAGCCGCACACTGGGCATAGTGGTCCGCAGGTGTCTTGCAGTTCTTCAGCGACAGGTAGAAGCCCTCACCGCCGGTGCCGTCCGCCAGATCTGCGCACATGATCAGCACAGCGCCTTCCTTGGCAGAGGCCTCCGCTGCGGTCAGCCCCTTCACCGCCTGGTAGATGTTCTGATCCAGAGGCGCACCGCCATTGGAGGTAATCACGATATCACCGGGGATGGCCTGGACCTCGCAGAACTGCCGCAGGAAGGCAACGCCTGCCGCATGGGCTTCTTCAAAATCACCGGCAAAGGCCGCAACGGTCTTCTTCTCCTCGTCGATGACTACATTGACGATATAGGCAAGCTTTGCGATCTTGCCTGCCGCCACCATATCCCGGTGGATGGGGTTGCCCTCCAAAATACCGGTACGGGCATACTCGGAAGCGATAAACGCACCGCAGTGGTTGCCCAAAACCGTCTTTTTATCGCATACGCCGGGCAGCACGCTCTTGCGACCGCCGGAGAAGCCGGCAAAGAAGTGGGGCTCAATAAAGCCCTCCGAGATCAGAAGGTCCGTCTCAACAGCGGTGCGGTCGATCACCAGAGGCGCACCGGAGGGAAGGATGCCGATCTGCACATTGCTATCGGCATTGAAGGCATCGTGGACCACGATCTTTTCGCTGTTTGCGATCTGCTCGCCCAGCTTCGCCACCAGCTCCTGGGTGGTGGTCAGCCGGTGAAAGCCCGTTGCCACCAGCAGGGTGACCTGGATATCCGGGTTTCCCTGGCGCAGCTGCTCCAGCATAGGCGGCAGAATATCCCGGCTGGGAACGGGACGGGTATGGTCGGAAATAATAATGGTACAGGTCTTCTTTCCCTTGGCAAGCTCAGAAAGCCGGGGGGTGCCGTAGGGATTTTCCATAGCCTCCCGCACCAGCTCCAGGCCGGTTTTTTCGCTCTTCAGCTGGTCCACCCGGCTGGTCAGCAGGCCGTCATACGGGAGATCGCAGGTAATGTGGCCGGTACCGTAAGGAATATGCTGCTGCATAAAAAACACTCCTTTAAAAAACTGAGGGGTTTCGAATCCTCGTCACCCCTCAGCTGTGTGCAAATTAGTAGTTGCCCTTGAAAACGTCTTCCTTCACAGGGGGACGGTAGTCACCAAAGTATGCGCCGAAGTCCATGTTCAGGTAGTTACACAGGTCCAGGACCTCCACCATGGTGTTGTCATTGACAGGGATGCCGTTGGCACGGCGGTCTGCAATGGCTGCAACTTCCTTCTCACCGTGGGTGTAGATCTTCTCCTGGCCGTCAGCCTTGGGAGATTCACGCAGCTCCTGCAGGTAGGTGGAGAAGTGCTCCTTGATGGCCTCGGGGTTGCCGAAGAAGGCAGGATTGATGGCCATGAAGCCATGGCAGATGCGGCCTCTGCCCTCGGTCATGCAGTAGTTGGAGGTGTCGCCCATGGACAAGATGGAGGAGAACAGCTCACAGAGCATGCCGTAGCCGTAGCCCTTGTGAGAGCCCAGGACCTCGTTGGAGCCGCCCAGAGGCATGATGCCGCCGCCGTTCTTGGCAACGATGTTTGCCAGAACATCCGGTGCATTGGTGGAAGGATGGCCGTCCTTATCCAGTGCCCAGCCCTCAGGCAGAGGCTTTTCCATCTTGTTGTACATTTCCAGCTTGCCGCGGGTAACCACGGTGGTGGAAGCGTCAAACAGGAAATCGTAGGGCTCTGCAGGGAATGCGCAGGCAATGGGGTTGGAGCCCAGCATTGCCTTACGGCCGTTGGTGGGAACCATGATTGCCTCACTGTTGGTGCAGCTGAAGCCCATCAGGCCTTCCTTACAAGCCATCTTTGCATAGTAGCCGGCAATGCCGTAGTGGTTGGAATTGCGGACGGAGACGATACCCACACCGCTCTTCTTAGCCTTCTCAATGGCCATGGTCATAGCCTGGTGAGAAACCAGCTGACCCATAGCATCGTGTGCGTCGATAACTGCGGAGATGGGGGTGTCAAATACCACCTCGGGCTTTGCGTCGATCTTGATCATGCCACGCTCGATGCACTTGTGATAGCGCACCATACGCTGCATGCCGTGGCTCTCGATGCCAAACAGGTCAGAAGTCAGCAGAACATCCTGAATGATGTCAGCTTCCTGCTCAGAGAAGCCGAATTTCTGGAAAGCATCCATGCAGAACTGATGGAGCTTTTCGTAGGTCCAATACTGATAACCCATGATACATTCCTCATTTCTCCTGTGTCAGCGTTGTGCACAGGTCATATTGTGCCATCTTACTTATGTAAATGGTATACTCATTTTATACCCCTTTTCCCAGGCAATGTCAAGTCAATGGACAAAAATTTTGGGCATATTCTCACTAAAAAATGCAGGGCGGATCGAAAGCTCCGACCCGCCCTGTTTTCTCATTTTTTGTTGCTGCCGCAACCGCAGCTGCAGCCGCTGCAGCCACCTGCACTGCAGCTGCCGCTATCGGGGCAGCCGATGCATTTTTTGCCGCTTTTTTTGGACTTGTATATGTAAAAGCCCGCAAAGCCCAGGATTCCTGCCACAATGGCCAGGATGATAAAATCTGTAAGTCCCATAGGATCACTTTCTGCCGCTGAGGGCGTATTCTTCCTTGACCTTCTTATCCGAACGGATGCACAGAGCCACCACGATGGCAGCCATCACCGCCACACCGATCAAGCCGCCCAGGAAGCCTGCTCCCACAGAGCCGGTGGTGATCAGTGTTCCCACCTGATAGACCAGGAAGCCCAGGGTGTAGCCCACTGCCAGCTGCAGGCCGATGCCGCCCCACAGCCACTTTTTCTGCTTGATCTCAGCATTCATTGCACCCATTGCCGCAAAGCAAGGAGGTGTAAACAGGTTGAACATCAGATAAGCCAGCGCCGCGACCTTAGTAATGGCAAAGACCGCTGCCACCTCTGTGCCTGCGCCCTCTGCCAGCTCCAGGGCTTCGGTGTCGATGAGGTTGGAAATGCCGTAGCACACAGCCAGTGTGCCAACCACATTTTCCTTGGCAATAAAGCCGGTAACGGCTGCTGCCGCCATCTGCCATGCCTTCACACCGATGGGGATCAGAAGCACGGAGATGGGTGCGGCAATGGAAGCCAGGATGGAGGTGTTTTCCATGCCCTCTTCCACCAGCTGGAAGTTCCAGCTGAAGGACTGCATGATAAATACCACCGCGTTGCACAGCAGGATGATGGTGCCGGCCTTTACGATATAGGCCCAGCCACGGCTGCACATATCCAGAAATGCCCGCTTCAGGGAGGGTGCTTTATATTCGGGCAGCTCAATGATGAAGAAAGACTTTCTTGCCTTATGGCCTGCGATCTTATTGACCAGCAGCGCACACAGCAGGATCAGCACGATGCCCACAAAATACATGAGGGTTCCCACCCACTGGGCATTGTCAAAGAATGCACCGGCAAACAGCGCGATCACAGGCAGCTTTGCGCCGCAGGGCATAAAGGGTGCCAGCATAGCTGTTGCATTGCGCTCCCGCTCGTTGCGGATGGTGCGGGCGGCCATAACACCGGGAATGGCACAGCCGGTACCGATGATAAAGGGGATCACGGACTTGCCGGACAGACCCACCTTCTTGAAGATGGGGTCCAAAACCACAGTGGCACGGGCCATATAGCCGCAATCCTCCAGCAGGGAAATGAGGAAATACATGACCATGACCAGAGGCAGGAAGCCCACCACCGCGCTGACACCGCCGATGATACCTTCTGTCAAAAGGGCCGCCAGGAAGGGATTTGCCCCCTCCAGCAAACCTGCCACCCACTCCTTAAACAGGTCGATGAGGGTGACCAGGCCGGGAATTGCAAAGCCGTTTGCAAACTCGTAGCCCTCTGCGATCCAGGGGCCCACCCACGCCTGGGAGATCTGGAACACCAGGAACATCACTGCCGCAAAGATCAGAAGACCGCCCACGGGGTTCGTCAGAACTGCGTCGATCTTATCCTGATAATTCTTGTCCTTGGTAAAGACCTTACGGGTCTCCACCTTTGCCACGATCTTATTGACAAAGTCAAAGCGCTTCCGGTCCGCCTGCTCCACCGCCTTCTTGTCGGTCAGGTCCACAATGCCCTGGCTGTAGGGAGCGGTCTGTTCTGTGCCTGCCAGAGAAGCAGCCTTTGCCACCAGCTCCGAAAGACCCTCGCTGTGGGTGGAAATGGTCTCCACCACAGGGCAGCCCAGCTTTTCAGACAGCGCCGCCACATCGATGACGGTGTGCTTCTTCTCGTTGATATCTGCCTTGTTCAGGGCGACCACAACGGGAATGCCCAGCTCCAGCAGCTGGGTGGTAAAGAACAGGCTGCGGCTCAGATTGGTGGCATCCACGATGTTGATGATCACATCGGGGTTTTCATTTTTTACATAAGTACTGGTGATGCTCTCCTCAGAAGTAAAGGGAGACATGGAGTAGGCACCGGGCAGATCCACTGCGATCAACTGGGTATCTGCTGCATACGCCTTTTTGATGGGGGCTTCCTTTCTGTCAACGGTAACACCGGCCCAGTTGCCCACCTTTTCGTTGCGACCGGTAAGGGCATTGTACATGGTGGTCTTACCGCTGTTGGGATTGCCCGCAAACGCGATTCTCATAAATTTCCTCCTCTTTTTATATGCATGCTTCAAAAGCAGTTAGACACTGCTAACTCAGTAGCAAAAGGCAATCAGCGGACCGCCGCTTTCTTTTTAAGCGACGATGATTGCCTCCGCCAACTGCGAGTCGATGTTGTATCTGCCGTCCTTGATGGACACGGTGCAGCTGCCCTTTCTGCGGGACACCACCGTAATGGGTTCACCGCTGTAGCAGCCCAGCGAAAACAGAAACGCATCCAGCTCTTCGTCGTCGGTTTCGATCCGCTGAATAATATATTCCTTGCCTTCTTGTGCATTGCTCAGATTCATAGTGCTCACCTGACTAAATGATGCTATTCCTGTTGGTTAGCATATGCTAATTCAATACCGGAAATGATGATTAGCCTAAGCTAACCTCCTAGTAATCATACTACTATCTTTCCCATTTGTCAATCCTTTTCAGGAAATTTTTTCTTATTTGCCTTCCGGATCCTGTCAGCAGAAATGAAATAAATGACAGAAAACTGTATGCCCATGATAAAATAGTGTATTCCATCCGGAAAAGGCTTTTCTTATAATGGTTTACAAGGCGACTTGTTATTATAAGTCACCGGAACAAACCGGAATAACCACGCGTACTATCCCAAAATCAAGGAGGAACCACCGTGTCAATTACTTATTATGAAAACGAAAAGATATTCCTGCTGCAGGGCAGCAACACCACCTATGCCATCGGCATCTCCAGCAAAAACCAGGTGATCGGCCTGCACTGGGGCGGCAAGCTCAACGATGTCTGCGATGTGCCCCCCATTGACGAGCTAAGACAGCGTGTTACCATGAAGGGCCGCAGGATCGGTGCCAGCGAGTTCCAGGAGTACCGGGGCTTTGGCGGACAGTCCGTTCAGGAGCCCGGTGTGAAGATCACCTTCCCCGACGGCACCCGTAACCTGTTTTTGTACTATGTGTCCCACACCATCGAGGGCAACACCCTGCGCATCGTCACCCGGGACGACCAGTATCCCGTGGAGGTCACCCTGGTTTACAACCTGAAGCCGGAGTTCGACATCATCGAGCGCTACACCGAGATCAAGAACCTGGGCACCGAGAACTTCAACATTGAGATCGCTGCCTCTGCCAACTGGCATCTGCCCGCCTGCAAGAACTACCGGCTGACCTACTTCACCGGTAACTACGGCCACGAATTCCAGCTGAACCGGGAAAAGCTGGGCAGCGCAAAGCGTGTGCTGGAATCCCGCCGCGGCCTTTCCGGCTATGATTGCGTGCCCTTCTTCATGATCGACCGGGGCGAGGCCACAGAAGATCACGGCGATGTATACTTCGGCTCTGTGATCTGGAGCGGCAACTGGAAGATCATCGTGGACCGGGACAGTGAAGGCCTGGTGACCGTCACCGGCGGCTTTAACGACTTTGACTTTACCTACTGCCTGGAGCCGGAGCAGACACTGGAAACCGCCCGGTTCTTTGGTGGCTACCTCACCGAAGGCGGCTTTGGCGGTGTCTCCCGCCGGATGCACCGGTACGAGCGGGCTGAGATCATCCACCCCATGGAGCGCGACCGGGTGCTGCCCATCATCTACAACACCCACAACAGCTTCTACAACCGTGTGGATGAGAACATCATTCTGGGTGAGATCGAGCATGCCCATGAGGTAGGCATCGAGCTGTTCGTGCTGGAAGGCGGCTGGACCGGCTGGGGCGAGCTGGATTGCCCCGATAACAACTATCACTCCCACCGGATGGGCTACGGCTCCTGGGAAGTCAACGAAAAGCGCTTCCCCAGCGGTCTGAAGAAGATCGGTGACAAGCTCCACAGCTATGGCATGAAGTTCGGTCTGTGGATCGAGCCGGAGGCTGTCTTCTACACCAACAAGGTGGCTTTGGAGCATCCGGACTGGATCGTCGGCTACAACAACCGTGAGGCAGAGGTCGCCGGTATGAGCTGCTATGTTCTGGACATGGCCAACGACGAGGCCTGCGAGTACATCACCAACATCCTTATCAAGCTCATCGGCGAAAACGGCATCGACTACATTAAAAATGACTTCAACCGCGCCATCCCCCACATGGGCTTCCGCAGTGCCTCTCTGGAGCACAAGAAGGAAGGCTGGGTCCGGTATGTCCGCAATATGTGGAAGTGCTACCGCACCGTCAAGGAGCATTTCCCCAACCTGATCTTCGAAAACTCCGCCAGCGGCGGCAAGCGTACCGACCTGGGCATGCTGCAGATCGCCGGCCGTATGCACCGCAGTGACAACCAGGATCCCCTGGATGCTGTGACCATGTACGATGCCATGGCATACTTCATTCCTCCCAAGTTCCAAGGTGGTGCCTGCTTCGTTTCCGGTGCTTACTCCCAGTGGTTCAACGAGCGTCCCGCCACCATCGAGTATCAGGGCTCTATGGCAATGCTCAGCTCCATGTCCATTTCCATGGGCCTGCAGGAGGTTCCCAAGCACTACATCCCCGAGATCAAGCGCATCATTGCTTTGGATAAGCAGATCCGCGACGTGGTGCAGCTGGGCGATATGTACCGTATCGTCTCCGTGCTGAATAACCCCTACGGCATCTACCAGTATGTCAACTACGAGCAGAGCAAGTCTGTTGTCTTTATCATGGGTCAGAACATGCAGTTCGCTGAGATGCCCGATCGGGCAAAGATGAAGGGTCTGAAGCCCGATGCCAAGTACCGGGTCACCGGTCACGGCTCTTACTACAAGAAGCCCTTCTGCCGCTACGAGCCCACCCAGCCCTACTACTACGAGGAGATCCCCGAGCGTACCAAGGACTACGGTGTCTTCACCGGCAACGGTCTGATGAACGGCGGTCTGCCCATTTGGGTCAAGGGCACTGCCCGCAGCGAGATCCTGGTCATCGAAGAGATCGCAGAATAATTTCTTTCCGGAAGCCCGATTATCGGGCTTCCATTTTTTTACTTGCCTGCAGCACTTTTTTATAGTATGATAAGGAAAATCCATGAAGGAGGCGCGATATGCTTACTATTTACAAGGTTCGTGCAAACCATGTTATTGACCATGCCGCAGAGGAACTGAAAAAGTACCTGCGGATGATGATGCCTGAAGGCGGCGAAGTGGATATTTTCTACGATCCCAATGCCACAGAGGGCTTCCGCCTGGGTCTTTTGGAGGATTTCGGTCTTCCCAACGAGGCAGAGGATGTGGTCCTGGACGATGTGATCCACATCGACACCACCCCGGAGGGCGGCATTTTGGCTGGCTCTAACCCCAGAAGTGTCCTGTTTGCGGTTTACCGTTTCCTCCGGGAGAACGGCTGCCGCTGGCTGTACCCCGGTATCGACGGTGACTATGTCCCCATGAAGGATATCGAAGGGGTGCAGTACCACAAGATGGCAGACCACAGATTCCGCGGCTTCTGCAATGAAGGCAGCGAATCCCAGACCTGTATGCTGGAGTGCGCTGACTACTATGCCAAGCTGGAAATGAATGTGTACATGCTGGAGTGGTTCATCCCCAACGGCTACTACAACCGCTACTACACCCACCTGCACAATGAAGCCAACCGGATCCCCGAGCCTGTTTCCGACGAGCAGATCCTGCAGTGGAAGCGTCAGTGCGAAGCTGAGATCTCCAAGCGGGGTCTCATGTTCCACGATATCGGTCACGGCTGGACCTCCCGTCCCTTCGGCTTCCCCTGCAACAACACCGTTAACAATGTCTTTGATATTTCCCAGTATACCGAGGAGCAGAAAAAGGTCCTGGCAATGCGCGACGGTAAGCGGGAATTCTTCAGAGGCAAGCCCATCTACACCAATGTGTGCATGTCTCAGCCCGAGGTCCGGACTGCCATCGTGCAGGATGTTGCCAACTATGCCGAGACCCACCACAATATCGACTACCTCCATGTGTGGCTGTCCGACGGTTCTATGAACCACTGCGAGTGCGAAGATTGCCAGAAGATGCGTCCCTCTGACTGGTACATGATGATCATGAATGAGCTGGACGAGGAGCTGACCCGGCGCAACCTGGATACCCGGATCGTGTTCATTTCCTATCTGGACACCATGTTTGCCCCGGAGAAGATCAAGATCCAAAATACCAGACGGTTCTCCCTGCTGCAGGCTCCCATCACCCGGGATTACACCTCCAGCATTACCGAGGACTCCGTTCCCGCGCCCCCTGTCCCCTATATCCGCAACGCATGGCAGCGTCCCTCTGAGCCTACTGCCGGTCTCGGCCTGCTGCGGGAGTGGAAGAAGATGTTCTCCGGTCCGGTATTCGGCTATGAGTACCACTTCTGGCGGCACCAGTTCCTGGATCCCGGCGGACTGGCCATTGCCCGTCGGCTGTATGAGGATGTGCGCTCTCTTAAGTATCAGGGCATGGACGGCTATGTGGAGGACGGCTCTCAGAGAAGCGGCTTCCCCAACGGCTTCCTGGTGTATATCTACGCAAACACCCTGATGGATCGGGATTGCGACTTTGATGCTATGGTTGCGGATTACTTCTCCCACATCTACGGCAAGGATTGGATGAAGGCAAAGTCCATCCTGCAGCAGATCTCCAATGCCTTTGATTACAGCTACATGGAGGGCAAGTGCTCCAAGAATCCGGATATCTCTGATTTCTACGATCCGGAAAGAGCGCCTCAGCTTGCTTCCCTGGAGGATCTGTGTTCTCAGCTGCGGATCATGGCAAAAAAGCATCTGAATATGCCCACCCGTCCCCAGACCGTCTCCTGGCGGCTGCTGCTGCGCCACGCAGAGTACTGTGAAAAGTGGGGCATGATCCTGTGGAACAAGGCCATGGGCTTCAACTTCAAGGCACAGGAGCTGGCAACGGCATTCTGCGCAGACTTCGGCAAGTATGAGCTGGAGATGGAGCGCTATTACGATCACAGCCTGGCCTGCCGTGTGCTGGAGCACATCACCCGCAAGCCCCAGGGCATTATCCTGGATTGATATCAACCGGCCTGCCGTGAGAAATCACGGCAGGTTTTTTCGAATTTCTGTTATATCTATTTTGATTTTTTGGAATTTCCCGGTTTCAGGCTTGCAAAAGCACAAGCTTTCCTTATAATGGAATCAGAACAAGAATAAGGAGGAATCCCCATGCTCACAATCAAAAAAATGCGCGCCAACGATGTGATCGATTATGCCGCCCAGGAACTGAAAAAGTACCTGCGGATGATGATGCCCGAGGGCGGTGAGATCCAGATCCTGTTAGACCCCAATGCCACCGACGGCTTCCGCCTGGGTCTTCTGGAGGACTTTGGTCTTCCCTGCGATGTGGAAGATGTGGTGCTGGATGATGTCATCCATGTGGACACCACCGCTGAGGGCGGCATCCTTGCCGGCTCCAACCCCAGAAGTGTCCTGTTTTCCGTGTACCGTCTGCTGAAGGAAAACGGCTGCCGCTGGCTGTACCCCGGCATTGACGGCGAGTACATCCCCACCAAGGACATCGAAGGTGTGCAGTACCATAAAGTACCCGACCACCGGGTCCGTGGCTTCTGCGACGAGGGCAGCGAATCCCAGACCTCCATGCTGGAGGCTGCAGAATTCTATCCCAAGCTGGAGCTCAATGCCTTCATGCTGGAGTGGTTCACCCCCAATGGCTACTACAACCGCTACTATACCCACCTGAGCAACGAGACCAACCGCATCCCCGAGGAGCTGGATGACCGCCAGATCCTCCAGTGGCGCCGCCAGGTGGAGACCGAGATCAACAAGCGCGGTCTGCTGCTGGCCGCCATCGGTCATGGCTGGTCCTGCCGCGCCTTCGGCTTCCCGGAAAACAACAACGCCACCAACACCTATAAGAATCTGAATTTCTCCGAGGAGCAGATGTCCATCATCGCTCTGCGGGACGGCAAGCGGGAATTCTTCCGCAAGATGCCCATCTACACCAACCTGTGTATGTCTCAGAAAAAGGTGCAGGATGCCTTTATCAAGACCGTTGCTGACTATGCCGAGAGCCACCAGAATCTGGACTACCTGCGTATCAGCCTGTCCGACGGCAACTGCAACCAC
>JAZSER010000008.1:0-14589 GCA_045531815.1 Faecousia sp.
GGTGCGTCAATCGAACCGGGTGCGTGTAATCGGTGCGGTATGTGGGCGTAGGGCGGGGGCTTGCTCCCGCCGCCGGAAATTGTCAAATTTCCGGATTTTCGAAGAAAATGATTGCTTACGCAATGTGATTTTGTTCCAAAATCACCGGCGGGGGCTTGCTCCCGCCCTACGATTCCGATATATCGGAAATTCCCCGTAACCGGAATGTAGGGGCGGTGGATCCAGCGAACCGGGTGCGTGTAATCGGTGCAGCAGCGGGAGGGCGCAGAGACCCTCCCCTACATGGGTGCGATGCATGAAACGAATCGATGTCGGTGGACGGACACCATAACTGTCAATTTTATAAAAAAGCCGGGCGTTTCAAAACGCCCGGCTTTTGGGGTTTATGAAAGGGAATTGCCCATCAGGATATAATCCTTGATTACAAAAACACCCAGGATCACAAATGCAATGAGCCCTGCCACCAATGCGCAGATCTTCACGATCTTCATCACCTTGGCCTTTTTGGCACTGACTTCCTTTGCAAGCATTTCTTCCTCTACGCCCTTAGTGGGTACAAAGAAATTTCCCTGCTCAATGGTATTCACCTTCTGAATGTGTGGGGGGTTAAAATAGGGAGCGCCCATAGTCATTCTCCTTTCTGATGTGTAATTTCCTTCTGTGTGGGTTTCTTATTCGTATTCTCTTTGCACCGGTGTCACCACGGGAGTACCGTCCCGGTTCAAAAGCACCGTCAGACCGCCACTGTAGCCGGCAGCAGAGTACAGATAGTTGACACCTGTCTTCTTATCCACCCAGATCTGCATCAGATTCTCTGCAAAGCCGCCCTGGGTATAGATCTTCTGGAAGCGTTCTTCTTTTTTCGCCATTTGGGTCTCCTCTCCTTAGGGTCGGTATTGGGTGTGATAGCCCGGGTTTTCCTGGGGACGGTAGGCATTGGGAAATTCCATGTCCGTCTGCATATCCAGGATCACCTTCTGCACCCGGCGGTACGCCTCCTGGGCATCGGCAAGATCCTCAAATACAAAGCCGTGGCTGCGCCTGCTGTTGCTGATGATCATGCCGGTGTCAAAAACGATGTCCCCTGTGGAAAACAGCTTATCCAGCAAGCCGATCCGCAGCTGGGCATTGCGCAGGTCCTTGTAAAACAGGGAGGTCTCGTTCACTGCCAGAAAGCCCCCCTGGATGATGATCCGTCGGTTGGTCACATAATAATTGGTGTTTTTCCAGCGCCTTCCCGCGGTCAGCGCATTGGCAAGCCAGATCCACACCGGCATCAGATGCAGCGCGAAGAAGGGGATCAGAAAGCCCAGCATCTCGCCGCCGGAAAAGGCGACTCCGATGAAATTCATGTCCAGCAGCAGCCAGATCAGCGCAATGGGCAGCATGGTCAGAGACTTTGTGGCAATAAACGCGCTGCGCTTTGGCTTTCCCCGCCAAAGGACCGATTCTCCGGCTGTCAGCACAGGACCGGACCGGTCATACATTTGCCCCATGGTTACTCCTTAATGCCTTCCACCAGGCCATTTGCCATGCCCACAAGTCCCTGCATCTGGGAGGGGATGATGATCTTAGTCGCCTTGCCGTCTGCCACCTTTTCCATTGCCTGGATGGCCTTGAGCTTCACCACCTGCTCATTGGGTGCCTTCTCATTGAGCATTGCCATGGAGTCTGCCATTGCCTGCTGAACGGTACGGATGGCCTGGGCCTCACCGTCTGCCTTCAGGATTGCGGCTTCCTTCTCGGCCTCTGCCTTCAGGATGGCTGCCTGCTTTTCTGCGTCAGCCCGGAGGATGGCGGATTCCCGCTCACCTTCGGCAATGAGAATGGCGGACTTCTTCTGACCTTCTGCCTGCAGGATCGCCTGCCGGCGGTCACGCTCAGCCTTCATCTGCTTTTCCATGGAGCTCTGAATGTCTGCAGGAGGCAGAATGTTCTTCAGCTCCACACGGTTGACCTTAATGCCCCAGGGGTCAGTGGCCTCGTCCAGGATGGCGCGCATCTTGGTATTGATGATATCGCGGCTGGTCAGGGTCTGGTCCAGCTCCAGGTCGCCAATGATATTACGCAGGGTGGTCGCGGTCAGGGTCTCCATGGCGGCCATGGGCATTTCCACACCGTAGGTGTACAGCTTGGGGTCGGTGATCTGGAAGTACACCACCGTGTCGATCTGCATGGTAACGTTATCCTTGGTGATCACAGGCTGCGGGGGATAGTCCAGCACCTGCTCCTTCAGGGAAACACGGCGGGCAATGCGGTCGATGAAGGGGATCTTGATGTGCAGGCCCACGCTCTGCACCGCCTGGAATGCGCCCAGACGCTCAATGACATAGGCCCGGGACTGCTGCACCACATAAATGTTGGAAATGATCAAAATAAATACGATTGCAAGTAAAATAATGATGATAGGCATATTGTTCCTCCTTTTTTGGTCCTTACTTTTCTGCCATGACAGGAATTTCTGTCACATAAACTTTCACGCCGCTGATCCGGTCCACACGGATCCGGGCACCTGCGCAGATGGTCTTTTCCTCTGTGCTTCTGGCGGTCCATTCCATGCCGGAAAGTTTCACTTTACCGGTTTCCTGCAGGTTGCAGATGTCCGCGGTGACCAGGCCCTCTGCACCGATCAGTGCATCCACATTGGTAGCCACCTGCCTGGGCTTGAGTACCTTCTTCACGAAAGGCCGCAGGGCACAAAGCAGGAAAGCGGATACCACTATGAATAACACGATCTGCAGCCAAATCTGTGCACCCAGCAGGCTGGCAACCAGCGCAACCAACGCACCGCAGGCAAACCAGCTGGTGACCAAGGACACCGTGGCTGCTTCCATGCAAAGAAACACCACCAGCAGAACAAGCCAAAGGATCTGCATCGGATTCATATTCTTTCCCTCCTTTCCTTTCAAAAATACTTTATCAAATAACTGTGTATATTGCAATTGACAGAATTATCAAAAATCCAGGAAATATCTGTAATAGTTGCACATTTCATGACTTTTAATTGGTTTTTCCGATTATTTGATATAAAAATTAGTTTTTTAACCGGGTTGTGTGCCATTTTATCTTCTGTTATGGTTAAAAAATTGAATTATATGGTTATATGACCGTGTGATATGATAACATGATTTTTCCTGAATAACTTGGGATTTGGGGAGTTTTTGGGGAAATATCCCATTTTTGTACAAATTTATCCCCTGGAGAAAAAATTTTTCTGCCTTTGGATTTTCCTATGCCTGCCAAGGGAAAAAAGGTTGCGTAACCCAAAAAATTGATGTATAATGTATCTGTAAAAATTTGGGCAAACCGCCCGTTATTGGAGGAATGTAATCATGTTTAACGCAATGATCGAAGTTCTGAAGGCCAACCCCCGGAAGATCGTCTTTACCGAAGGCCACGATGCCCGTATCCTGGAGGCCACTGCCCGCTTGAACGAGGGCAAGTTCCTGACCCCCATTCTCATCGGCAACGTGGAAGAGGTCAAGGCAAACGCTGCAAAGGGTGGCTTTAACATTGAGGGCGTGGAGATCATCGACCCCCTGACCTACGAAGGCATGGACGCCATGGTGGAAAAGATGGTTGAGCTGCGCAAGGGCAAGATGTCCCCCGAGGAGTGCCGCAAGGCTCTGTCCAAGGACAACTACTTCGGCACCATGCTGGTGAAGATGGGCCTGGCTGACTCCCTGCTGGGCGGCGCTACTTACTCCACCGCTGATACCGTCCGTCCCGCACTGCAGCTGGTCAAGACCAAGAAGGGTGCAAACCTGGTCTCCTCCTGCTTCATCATGGTCCGTGGCGAAGAGAAGCTGGCCATGGGCGACTGCGCTATCAACCTCAGCTACGAGGACAGCGTGGACAAGGAAGGCAATGTGACCCTCACCGCAGCACGGAAGCTGGCTGAGGTGGCTGTTGAGACCGCCAAGACCGCTAAGGTATTCGGCATCGATCCCAAGGTCGCAATGCTGAGCTTCTCCACCAACGGCTCCGGCAAGGGCAACACCGTTCAGCTGAGCCACGATGCCGTTGCAGAGGCAAGAGCACTGGATCCCGAGCTGCTCATCGACGGCGAGATGCAGTTCGACGCAGCTGTGGCTCCCGAGGTTGGTCAGCTGAAGTTCCCCGGCTCTCCCGTTGCAGGCTATGCCAACACCTTCATCTTCCCCTGCATCGAGGCTGGCAACATCGGCTATAAGATCGCACAGCGTCTGGGCGGCTACGAAGCCTACGGCCCCATCCTGCAGGGTCTGGCTGCTCCCATCAATGACCTGTCCCGCGGCTGCAACGCAGACGAGGTCTATAAGATGGCCATCATCACTGCTGCTCTGGTGTAATAAAAGGATATTCCCATCCCAGCCGGGACTGCACACGCAGTCCCGGCTTTTTTATCCCCAGCGGCAGATACACCAAAAATTTCCCTATGTGCGCGTAGGGCGGGGGCTTGCGCCCGCCGCCGGCAGGCGCCGCAGTATCGATCCGTACCGGATAGGAATAATCGGTGCGTTTTGCGGGAGGGCGCAGAGACCCTCCCCTACGAAGCACCACCGCACCCAACCGGGCACGAACATATCGGAAAATTCCCGTAATGGGAATGTAGGGGCGGTGGATCCAGCGAACCGGGCGCGTGTAATCGGTGCGGTTTGCGGGAGGGCGCAGAGGCCCTCCCCTACATGGGCGCGCCATCGACCACCGGCTGTAGGGGAGGGGTTCCACCCCCTCCCGTTACCCGGTTGCCGCAACCACCGGGTGCGAACATACCGGAAATTTCCCGTATCCAGACTGTAGGGGAGGGGTTCCATCCCATCCCGTTACCCGGCGGCATAAACCCACCCGGTTGGTATAATCGGTGCGGTAACGGGAGGGCACAGAGACCCTCCCCTACGAAGCACCACCGCACCCAACCGGGCACGAACATATCGGAAATTCCCCGTAACCGGAATGTAGGGTCGGTGCGTTTTATTGGGAATTTTCCGTAACTGTCCACTGCCAATTTTCAACTGAAATGCGTATATTCCCGGGACGGGCTTCATAGGATACCACAGAAACCGGAGGAGGGGTCATTATGAAGCGTTGGTTGGGATGGTTGCTTGTGATGGGGTTGGTTTTAGGGATGCTGCCGGTATCCGTTGGGGCAGTATCTTTGAATATTGAGGCAAAAAGCGCGGTTTTGCTGGATGCCGCCACAGGTACGGTGCTGTACCAGCAGGACCCACATACACCGCTGCCTCCTGCCAGCGTCACCAAGATCATGACCATGCTGCTGATCATGGAGGCCATCCGCTCCGGAAAGATCGGATGGGATGACACGGTCACCGCCTCGGAAGAGGCCGCTGCCAAGGGCGGCAGCCAGATCTACCTGAAGGCTGGGGAGACCATGTCTGTTTCCGATATGCTCAAATCCATTGCCGTCAGCTCTGCCAACGATTGCGCCTGCGCCATGGCAGAGCACATTGCCGGCAGTGAGGCCGCCTTTGTGGGGATGATGAATGCCAGAGCCAAGGAACTGGGGATGGAAAATACCTGCTTTGTCAACTGCACCGGCCTGGACGATGCCCCTGACGCAGCCAGCCACCTGACCACTGCCTATGACATTGCCCTGATGTCCCGGGAGCTGATCACATCCCACCCGGAGATCACAAAATTCACCACCATTTGGATGGATACGGTGCGAAACGGCAGCTTTGGCCTGTCCAATACCAACAAGCTGGTGCGGTTTTACTCCGGCTGTACCGGCCTCAAGACCGGATTTACCAGTGGGGCAGGCTACTGCCTGTCTGCAACAGCCACCCGGGAAAATATGACCCTTATTGCAGTGGTCATGGGCAGCGAGACCTCACAAAAACGCTTCTCCGCCTGCCGGAGTATGCTGGATCACGGCTTTGCCAACTACGCCATCGCAGAGCCGGAGCTTCCGGAGAATATGACCGTTCCGGTGGTGCTAGGCCGGGAAAGTCAGGTCACCGCTGTGCCCACCAGCACCGCACCGCTGCTCATTGACAAGGGGCAAAGCGCCTCCGTCACCACTCAGATCACCCTGGACACGGAGGTCCATGCCCCGGTGAGCAAGGGACAGCGGTTGGGAACAATGACCGTGAAGGCCGGGGAGCAGGTGCTGACACAGGTGCCCCTGGTTGCCCGGGATGCCGTGGCCCGGTTGGGATTTTGGGAGATATTCCGGCAGGTGTTCGCCAAATTCGCCATGGGAAAATAACCCGCACAAAGCACCGGCAATCTCCCGTATGCGTGGGTAGTCCGGATCAAGGGAAGGGCGGGGCGGGATCCGGCGATGACAGATCCGCCGTGAGACCCCTCGGCTTCGCTGGGGATGACAAGGGGTGCAGTGGAAAACAAAAAACCCCCGGAGCGTTTGCTCCGGGGGAATGATGCCTGTGATTACTCAGCAACGTAGGGCAGCAGAGCGATCTGACGGGCACGCTTGATAGCGGTGGTCAGTGCGCGCTGATGTGCTGCGCAGGTGCCGGTGGTACGGCGGGGCAGGATCTTGCCGCGCTCGGACAGGTAACGACGGATCTTTGCAGTATCCTTGTAATCGATAGCAGTCACCTTCTCAACGCAGAAAGCACATACCTTCTTGCGCTTGCGGGGACGGACACGCTGTTCGTTAGCCATGGGATTAACCTCCTTTGTAAGCATTTGCAGAAATGTTCAATCAAAAGGGCAACTGGGCATCGTTGTCATCCAGCATCGCGAAATCCGATGCGGGAGTCACTGCAGGTGCGCTGTAGCCGCCGAAATTGCCGGCTGCGGGAGCAGCATACGCATTGCCACCATAGGGAGCACTGCTGCTGTCACCATCGCGCTTGCTGTCGCCAAAGTAGACATTGTCTGCAATGACTTCAGCGGTACGACGCTTATTGCCTTCCTTATCGGTCCAGTTACGGATCTGGAGCCGACCCGATACCACTGCCATGCGGCCCTTGGTGAAATACTTGGAGACGAACTCTCCGGTCTGACGCCAAGCGACACAGTCAATGAAATCGGTTTCTTTTTCGCCGCTTTCCCGGTTGCCGAAGTCACGGTCAACCGCCAGAGAAAAGCTGGTAACGGCGACGCCGCTGCCGGTACGGCGCAGCTCGGGGTCACGGGTCAGACGACCCATGATGACAATGTGGTTAAGCATGAAGTTTCCTCGTTACTCTTCCACTGCAGTGGTCAGGCAGCGCAGGACGCCTTCGGTGATCTTCATCACACGCTCCAGCTCCGCGGGGAACTCGGGCTTGGACTCGAAGTTCATCAAAACGTAGTAACCCTCATTCAGGTCATTGATGGGGTATGCCAAACGGCGCTTGCCCCACTCGTCAATGTTGGACAGGGTACCCTCCGCTTCCACCATTGCCTTGAACTTTTCCACAAGTGCTGCGATGCCCTCCTCGCCCTGTGCGGGGTCGATGATGTAGAGCACCTCATACTTACCGGTGATCTTAGCCATGTTGTTTGCACCTCCTTTTGGACTTTTGGCCCCCGGGCTCGCCGGGAGCAAGGATATGTCTGCATTCGCAGACCAGTGTATTATATCGGGTTTTATTGGGAATGTCAAGGGAAATTCCTTGAAAAATCTTCGTTTCTTCCGGAGTTTTTTTAGAAAATTGGGGTGTTGGATGCCCCGGGATACCATATATTGTGGTAAAAAGAAAAGACCCCTTAGGCGGATTCCCGTAGGAATTTACACGGTTTTGAAGGAATCTTTTTCCCCACAGAAAATCCATCGTCCTTGAAATACATACAGTATTCCTGCGTCCTCTGAATATTCCCGTGAGAAAAAAATCTTCTCTTCAAAACTGCGAAGCACTCCAAAACGAGGGATTTTTCTGCAAGGCAAGAAAAAATACCATGGTAAGGCTGACGCCTACCATGGTATTTTTGCGCAGTGTTGTGGGAAAATAGCCGGTTTGGAGCGTATAAATCCCTATGGGAATCCGCCTTTTTGGGATCTTTTCAGGATTTGCGGATAAATTTTTCTTTGCACTTGGGGCAGGTGATGGAGATCTTGCCCTTTCCCCGGGGGACACGGACGCTTTGGCGGCAGCGGGGGCAATCAAAATACTTATGCTCCCGGTCCTTGATCCGCTCCATAAAGCGCAGGTACTTGCGGTTTTCTTCGTAGCGCTTGTAGGTATTTCTGGAGAGCATCCGGAAGATCGCCCAACCCAGCAGACCGTAGTATACCAGGATCATGGCCAGCTTCACCGGTGCCCAGGGGAGGAATAAGTGGATGATATACGCCGCCAGGGACACCCAGACCAATGCGATATTCAGCTTGTCACCGCCATAACGGCCCTGCATAAATCTGCGGTAGCCGGTGGAAATGCTGCTGCCCAACTGTCTGAACCAATTTCCGATACTGCTCATAGACTCACCTGTGATTTTTAAGATATATGCCTATTATATTGAAAAAAAACAGGATTTCAACTGTAATTTTCATTGTTTACGGATTGTTTACGGAAAAGCCCGGGATATGCGGACATCCGGGTACGGGTGTCCCTACGGGTTCTATCATACCGGGTGCGTACAATCGGCGCGGTTTGCGGGAGGGCACGCAGGCCCTCCCCTACATGGGCGCGCCATTGAACACCGGCTGTAGGGGAGGGGTTCCACCCCCTCCCGTTACCCGGTGGCATAAACCCACCCGGTTGGTATGATCGGTGCATTTTGCGGGAGGGCGCGGAGACCCTCCCCTACATAGGTGCGCCACCGTACCCCAGCCGTAGGGGAGGGGTTCCATCCCCTCCCGTTACCCGGTGGCATAAACGCACCCGGTTGGTGTAATCTGTGCGGTAAGCGGGAGGGCGCAGAGGCCCTCCCCTACATAGCCGCGCCACCGTACCCCAGCCGTAGGGGAGGGGTTCCATCCCCTCCCGTTACCCGGTGGCATAAACCCACCCGGTTGGTATGATCGGTGCATTTTGCGGAAGGGCGCGCAGACCCTCCCCTACGAAGCGCTATCGGACACCGGCTGTAAGGGCGGGGCGTCAGTTGTTGGACATGCAAAAAGGACACCCGGGGGTGTCCTTTTCGTATTATTTCAGCAAGGTCTGTACCAGGAAGTAGCCCAGCACCACCAGACCCAACAATATCCGGTAGACACCGAACACGGCAAAGCTGCGCTTGCGCACATACTCCATCAGACCACGGATCACCACCAGGCTGACAATAAAGCTCACCAGGCAGCCCACCAACAGCACACCCACCTCTGTTCCGGTGGCCACAGCCCCGGAAAGCATGAATTTCAAAAGCTTCAGCGCGCTGGCGCCCAGCATCGTGGGAATGGCCAGGAAGAAGGAAAACTCCGCGCCTGCGCTGCGGCCCACACCCAAAATAATCGCGCCCAAAATGGTAGAGCCGGACCGGGAAGTGCCGGGGATCAGACTCAGACACTGGAAGCAGCCGATGAGCAGCGCCGTGCGATAGTCGATATCATACACGGTTTTCACCTGGCAGGTCCTTTGGGCATTTCCCCGCTCCATGAACAAAAATGCCACACCGTACAGGATCAGGGTCACCGCCACCACGATGTAATTGTAAAGATGGGCATCCATCCAATCGTCCAGCAGCACACCCAGCACCGCAGAGGGCAGCACCGCCACCACAACTTTCAGCCAAAGCTGCCAGGTGGCCTGCTTCTGGGCATTGCTTTTCTTGGGGCTGAAGGGATTCAGCTTGTGGAAAAACAGCAGGATCACCGCCAGGATGGCACCCAGCTGGATCACCACCTGGAACATCTCATAAAAGGCATCGGACATCCGCAGCTTGATAAACTCATCCAGCAGGATCATATGTCCGGTGGAAGAAACAGGCAGCCACTCCGTGACGCCCTCCACAATGCCAAACAATATGGCCTTGAGCAATTCAATAATGGTTTCCATGGCTGACTCCTTTTCTCAGGTCTTTTCTGCTATCATACTCCAAAACAGCGGTTTTTGCAAGATATTGTTGGCTGTTAACATTTTACCCCGAAACTCTTTACAATTTATTCACCCCAAAGGCCGATTATGCGTTATAATAGAGGAAAGTAAAACTTATAGATTGGAGTGCTATACCATGGCCATTTCTGTTTTGATCGTGGAAGATGATGTGAATATCGCCCAGCTGCTGCAGATGTATCTGGAAAAAGAGGGCTATGCCGTTACCCTGGCTGCCGACGGCGGAGAAGGTCTGACCAAGTTCCGCAGCATCAAGCCCGACCTGGTGCTGCTGGATGTGATGATGCCGGTGATGGACGGCTGGAGCGTGTGCAAGACCATCCGCGCCGAAAGCGATGTGCCGGTGATCATGCTCACCGCCAAGTCCGAGACCGACGACAAGATCAACGGTCTGAAAAGCGGTGCCGACGATTATATCACCAAGCCCTTCGAAATGCGGGAGGTCCTTGCCCGGATCGAGGCGGTGCTGCGCCGGTCTGACCGGGGCGGTAAGGATTCCGCTGCCCGCCGGCTGGTGTTTGACCAGCTGATCATCGATATGGATGCCTTTGAGCTGATCGTCAAGGGCAAGAAGGTAGACGCGCCCCCCAAGGAAATGGAGCTGCTTTTCTATCTTGCCTCCTCTCCCAACCGGGTGTACACCCGCAATCAGCTGCTGGATGAGGTTTGGGGCTTTGACTACTTTGGCGATTCCCGGACCGTGGATGTCCATGTGAAGCGCCTGCGTGAAAAATTGGAGGATGTATCTGCCCAGTGGTGTCTGAAGACCGTCTGGGGCGTTGGATATAAATTCGAGGTGCTGTAAGGATGAAAACCGCCTTTAGCCGCAATTTCTATGCCCATGTGCTGATCCTGCTGGCTGCGCTTTTTCTTATCAGCTTTTCTTTTCAGCTGCTGGTGCGCAACTATCTGAAGGAACAGGCCATCTCCCAGCTGAAGACCAACAGCCAAACCATTTCCCAGGTGGCTGCAGCTTACTATGGAGACAACGCCATGTCCGCCCGGGAGTTTCTGACCAATCTGACGGTGGCTGCCCAGATCTCCCAGACCGACGCGGTGATCTGCGATGCCAGCGGAACGCTGCAGCTTTGCTCCCATGCCCCCTACGGCTGCGAGCATCAGGGGCTGCGGATCACCAGCGATACCTACCTGCAAAGCGTCCGGTCTCAGGAATATGTGACCGGCACAGGTATGATCTCCGGTCTGTACAGCGATGCCCGGTATCTGGTGTCCACCGCCATCCGAAGTCCCTCTGACGGGTCTGTCATTGGCATCGTCATTGTGTCCACCCCCATTGCCAAGTCTCTTTCCATTCTGGAAAAGCTGTCGGATCTGTATCTGATGGTGGCGGTGCTGGTGCTGGTGGTGGCGCTGCTGGCAATGCTCCTGTACCTGCGGAAAAACAGCGCCCCCTTGCGGGATATGGCAAAAACCGCCACCGCCTTTGGCCACGGTGAGCTTACCGCCCGGGTCAGTGTGCCCCCCTCCTCCCCCCGGGAGCTGCAGGAGCTGGCGCTGGCCTTTAACAACATGGCCCAATCCCTGGAAAAAAGCGAATACCAGCGCACGGAGTTCGTTGCCAACGTCTCCCATGAGCTGAAGACCCCCATGACCACCATCGGCGGTTATGTGGACGGCATTCTGGACGGCACGATCCCGCCCCAGCAGCAGCGGCATTATCTGCAGATCGTCTCCCAGGAGACCAAGCGGCTGAGCCGGCTGGTCCGCAGTATGCTGGACATTTCCCGGCTTCAGGACCAGGGGGGCATCCCCGAAAGCAAAAAGACCCGTTTCGATGTGGCAGAATGTGCCGGTCAGGTGCTGATCACCTTCGAGCGGGCCATTACCGCAAAATCCCTGGAGGTGCTGCCGGAGCTTCCGGAGCACCCGGTATACACCATTGCCTGCCAGGATTACATCACCCAGGTGATCTACAATCTTCTGGACAACGCAGTGAAATTCTGCCCCGAGGGCGGACAGCTTGGGCTGCGGATCCGGGAGGGCGGCAATAAGCTTTATATTACCGTTTCCAACAACGGCCCTACCATCCCCGCCAACGAGCTGCCGCTGCTGTTCGACCGGTTCCACAAGCTGGACAAAAGCCGCAGCCAGAACCGGGAGGGCTGGGGTCTCGGCCTTTACATCGTAAAGACCATCGTGTGCAGCCACGGAGAGGATATTTCCGTTTCCAGCGCCAACGGCCTGACGGAATTTACCTTTACCCTGCCTTTGGTAAACTGATCCCCCATTGAAGAGGTACTTTTATGAATGACAGAGAATGGACAAATCAGGACCGGTCTGAACCCTGGGAGCAGACCCTGTATCAGACCGGCTCCACCCGTCCTCCCAAAAGCCGCAGCGGCCTCATTGCCGTGCTGCTGGCCATCGTTGTCTTTTTAGGCGGCATTGCCAGTGCCATGAGCATCCTCAATATCCATTTATTCCGGCAGCTGCGCGCTGAGGATCCCCAGGAAAGCCCCGTTGAGTTTGCTTTGGACGCCCCTCCGGCCTCCATTGCAACAGAGGCTGCCGATGAATTCCAGGAGGCCACCGTTTCCCAAAGCGATCTGCAGCTGCAGCTGCAGGAATCCCCCCAATCCGTTGCCAATATCCCCCAGGAGGGCGGCCTGCCCCTGCAGAGCATTTATGAAAAGGCCATCGCTTCGGTGGTCTCCATCTCCTCCTCCGTGGGAACGGGCACCGGTGTGGTCCTGTCAAAGGACGGCTACATCGTCACCAACTGCCATGTGGTGGAGGGCGGCAAGAATATCACCGTTCTTTTCTCCGATGAAAAGCAGCTCAGCGCCCAGGCAGTGGGTATGGATACCGTTTCCGACCTGGCTGTGCTCCGGGTCAACGCGGCAGATCTGATCCCCGCGGAATTCGGTGACTCCGGCGCACTGCGGGTGGGAGATGCGGTGGTTGCCATCGGAGATCCCCTGGGCATTGAGCTTCGGGGCACCATGACCAACGGCATCGTCTCCGCCATCAACCGGGATATTACCACTGGCGGCAGGACCATGACCCTGATCCAGACCAATGCCGCCCTGAATTCCGGCAACTCCGGCGGTCCGCTGCTGAACTGCTACGGGCAGGTCGTGGGCATCAACACCATGAAGATCGGAGATTATATGTCCGATGCCGGTGTGGAGGGCCTGGGCTTTGCCATCCCCAGCACCACCGTAAAGGAGATCGTGGACCAGCTGGTGAACCAGGGCTATGTGTCCGGGCGGCCTTCCATTGGCTTTACCAGCCAGACCATCACCGCCTTTGACCAGCTTTACTACCGCATTCCCCAGGGCGCGTATATCACCCATGTGGAGGAGTCCAGCCACGCGGCCCAACAGGGCATCAGCCCTGGAGATATCCTTTTGCAGTTTGAAGGGGTGCGGATCACCGATGCCGATACCCTGGATCAATGTCTTTACAACTACAATGCCGGGGATACCGTGTCTGTAGTGATCTACCGCAGCGGCCGGCAGTACAGCCTTTCCCTTACATTGGACGAGGCGCAATAGAATCGAGGTCCAAAATGCAATCTGTTTTTACAACTGAATTTACTGTAGAGAAAAACCACACAGATCCCCGGGGATATACCAAGCTCTCCACCCTTTTGTACTTTGCCCAGGAGGCAGCCGGCAGCCACTGCAGGCTGCTGGGTACGGATTGGGATACTCTGGCAAAGAAGGATCTGTTTTGGGCAGTGCTGCGATACCAGGTGCAGATCCGGCAGCTGCCGGCTTTGGGGCAGACCGTCACCCTGCGTACCTGGCCCATGCCCACCACCCGTTCCGCCTATCCCCGGGCAACGGAGATCTGTGATGCAGACGGCAATGTGCTGGTGCGCACCATTGCCCTTTGGGTGCTGATGAATAAAAAGACCCGGACCATGGTGCTGCCGGGAAAAAGCGGTGTGACGGTGGAGGGCGTCCTTTTGGGAAGTGAGCTGCCCACCCCCGGCTCGTTAGCCCCCGGGGAATGGGCGCATACCTGCACCTGTCATGTGGACCGGGAGCTTCTGGACCGGAACGGGCATATGAACAACACCCGGTATCTGGATTGGATCCAGGCGCTTCTGGAGGAAGGGCAGCCTGTGAAAGCCTTTACGGTGTGCTACCTTTCCGAGGTGCTGCCGGAGCAGGAGATCCGCATCCGCTGGCAGCTTTCCCCGGAGGGAATTTTCCGGGCGGACGGCCTGCGTCAGCGGGAGGACACAGGGGAAAAACCGGAGCGGGTCTTTGCCGCAGAGGTGCTTTTTTGACAGTTGTTCTGTAAACTAAATCGTTATCCACAAATTATTGTCGAATTGTGGAGAAAAACAGGCTTCAGCCTTGGTGCGTAAGGGTTTTCACCAGGCGGAAGCCTGTTTTGTTGTGGATAAGTCTGTGGATAATGTGGATAACTCTACCCGGGAAAATCCGTCGAAAACCCAATAATTTTATGTTTATGTAAACCGATTTTCCGTCGAGTGATCCCACGTGGAAATCTCCCGTAATGGGAATGTAGGGGCGGTGCGTCAATCGAACCGGGTGCGTGTAATCGGTGCGGTATGTGGGCGTAGGGCGGGGGCTTGCTCCCGCCGCCGGAAATTGTCAAATTTCCGGATTTTCGAAGAAAATGATTGCTTACGCAATGTGATTTTGTTCCAAAA
>JAZSER010000086.1:0-32635 GCA_045531815.1 Faecousia sp.
GCTGTTCACGGTTGTGGGAAGCTATGTTTCCAGCGTTGTCCCGGCCCAAACCATGGGCGGCTTCAGCACCTTTATGACGCTGATTTTGGGCGTCAAGTTTATTGCAAAGCCGGTTATGACCACCAAGCAGGAAATGGAGGCTGTCAGCAGAAAAAGAAAAATCACTGGTTCGATTCTTTGCGGTATTTTTATTGGCTTCATCTGCGGCTTTGTTGGTGCCGGTGGAGGTATGATGATGCTCCTCATTCTCACATCCGTGTTAGGATATGAGCTAAAGACCGCCGTAGGCACCAGCGTATTTATTATGACCTTTACTGCGTTGACAGGTTCGGTTTCTCACTTTTCTTTTGGGGATTCTCCTGATCTTCTGGTTATGGCGCTGTGCATCCTGTTCACCTTTATTTGGGCAAGGATCGCCGCAGTATTCGCAAACAAAGCAAAGCCTGAGACCCTCAACAGGGCCGTTGGCATCGTGTTGGTCCTTCTGGGCGTTGTGATTCTCGGATTTGAATACTTGATAAAATAAGGTTGCAAAAGCGAGGGGAATTTCCCCTCGCTTTTGCTATGTATAAAAACCGCCAAAAATCCGTTTTTGACACCAATGCGTTCAATGGGGCAAACTGGGGAAAACCCTAGTGTTTATGCGGCTTTCAAGCGGTTTGCCCTGTTATAACGCATTCCTCCACCCGACGGACAATGCCAGTTGCTTTCATATATCTTTCTCCTTCATTTACATCGTAGGGCGGGGGCTTGCTCCCGCCGTTTGGTGTGTTCTTGAGTGCGGCGGGAGCAAGCCCCCGCCCTACAATTTTTTTACAAATTACGCTGTTAGTATCCGTAAACAAACGGAGATTATACCGCAGGATTTACATTTTGAATTCACAATTTCCCCAAAATATGATTGGATATGTAAAGGGCGCTGCCAAAAGCAGCGCTCTTAATGTTATGAAGTTCAAGCGTTCAAATTTTGCACGGCTTGGTGTGCGGCCTGCTGCAAAACAGCGATCTTTTCCTCAGATAGTTCATAGTCCGGCCGCCAGGTATTGCCAATACAGCTTTGACCAGTAAGGGTTTCAAACCAGACACAGGCATTTAAGTACTGACCGCCGCCGATATCGCCGTCATGATAAAAATCACCCAAACCGTTATTCTTATTCAGGCGGTAGCAGAGGGTGCCGTTGATCAACGGATCGTGCCGCACCAAATGCCATGCTTCACCGGACGGGATTCTCTTAAGGTTCTGCTCTCGGCAGACTCGCAGAGAAAACTCCTTGATAAAGTTGTGGGAGATTTCCTGCTGCTCTTTGCTTTCCATTTTGCGTTGGCTGCCGTCATAGCCGATTTCGTAAGCCCAACTCTGATGCCAATAGAATTCCGCATTGGGGAACAGCTCCCGGGCGCGGCCAATAAGTGCATCCAAGTAGGTATTGCTCGTCGCAAGGAAAGCGTCTATGTTCTTCAGATCGGCGGCAGATTTAATACCGTAGCCTTCCTGGAAGGAAATCACATCCCAGTTGCCCTGCTGGAGACAGTATTCCAAATTGCAGCCTTCGGTTTTATTCCGACCGTTTTCATCGGTTACATAGAACTCATAGTTGGCTTCGCCGTTGATCCACCAGTTATAGTGCATTTCCAGTTTGCAGCCGGAATAATAGACATTGCACACCCGCATGTCCACACCGGCCGCCTTAGCGATACCGTATAGCTCTTCCACATAATAATAGCAGAAGCTGTTGCCGATCATTAGAATATTCATTACATTATCCTCCTTGGGGTCGGGCCCGGTTTTGACGGGTTCTGTGGGTACGGTGGTGGCAGCTGTATTTCCCTGCGGTGCGGCATTGCAGCCACACAGCGCCAGCAGCATCACTGCCAAAATTAAGCATAAGATTTTTTTCATATAAAACACCTCCTGCGCCTATTATAAAACATTAATCAGAAAATTAAATTATCACTTTACTTTTCAATTATTAATGTTTATATTAATAATAAGCATTACAAAGGAGGATCGCTCCATGAATGAACAACAGCTTCGCTACTTCATAAAAGTTGCGGAAAAGCAGAATCTTACCCTTGCCGCCCAGGAGCTGATCATCTCTCCCCCGGCACTGACGGCAACGCTGCGCCGTTTGGAGAAGGAGCTGGGCTGTCAGTTGTTCGACCACAGCGGGCGAAGCATTATTTTAAATACCCGGGGTCAAATTCTTCTTCAATATGCACAGACAGCCTTGAAGGCACTGGATACCGCCAAAGAGGAAATTGCGTTGGCGCAGCAGCACAGCGACAGTCACTTGACCATCGGCCTTGCAAGTCCGCTGATCTGTCACGACTTGCTCAAAGCGTTCCTCGAACAGCATCCGGAAATTCAATTGACCCACCAGGTCCTTCGCATCAACCAATTAAAGTCGCCCGCTTTGAAACAGGAGGTTGATTTTATCATTTCCTCCAAGGAGGATATCCCGTTACCCGGCTGGGAAGGACAACTTATTAAAACCAACAATTATCTCGCTTTGGCTGTTTATCCCTCCCATCCCCTTGCAAGCCGAAGCAGCATCCGCTTGGATGAGCTATCCAACGAACGCCTCATTTTGCCCCCACGAGAATACTGCTTCCGGCAACATCTGGACAATGTCTTTAAACTGGCCGGCTTCTCTCCGAATTTAATTCTGGAGTGTGATTTTGCCATGCGCCCCACCCTGCTGAACGCACAATACGGTGTTGCGCTGATCTCCGACACCGTAAAAAACACGGGCTTCTCCCCGGATACGGTATTTATCCCCATAACAGAGCCGAGAATTGACCATCCCTGGTACATCTTCAAAAATCGCAATTCCACGAGATCCCGGGCGGCTAAATCATTTTGGGATTTTGCAGTTTCCTTCTATGGGAAGGGTTTTGCCCGAGATGCTATAAAAGCAGAGTGAATTTCACTCCGCTTTTGCTATGTATAAAACCGCTTAAAATCCAATTTTAACACCAATGCGTTCAGTGGGGCAAACTGCTTGAAACCCGCACCAATACTGACTATTTTGCGGTTTGCCCTATTATAACGCATTCCTCCACCCGGCGAACAATTCTTGTAGCCTTATCGTATATCTTTCTCCTTTTCCTATCTGTAGGGGTCGATGCCCACATCGACCCGCGGGCGGTCAACTCCCTGTTGCGGTGCCCGACAGCTTCGTCGGCTTTCAAAAGCCTTCCTCATCTGTCGACCGCGGCCACTCGCTCAGGTCGCTTCATCTGCCACAGGCAGCGCTCCCATCGCTCCCCTACAATAATTTTACAAATTACGCTGTTAGCATCAGATTATACCGCACAAAGCAAAAGAGGGCGTCTCAAAATGCATATGTAGGGAATGATCTATGTGTCATTCCGAAAATTAGTTCCAAAATATACACTTAGGAACGGCACACAGGCCGTTCCCTACACATAAATATGCAATTTGGGGTTGTCTCATTCATTTTGAGACAACCCCTTTTATCTTCCGTTATGCCATTGTTTTTAACATTTCCAATGTTACTTCGTATTTGCAGGGCTTATTATCCACAAAATTTTGATATTCCTGATCCATATATTCGCCCATACGGCGCACTTCATTTCCGCTGCTGCCCGCAATGTGGGGCGTCAATATGCAGTTTGGCAGGGTATAAAATCGGCTGCCCTCCTCGGGAGGCTCGGGGAAGGTCACATCCAAAATCGCCATCAGGTCAGGACGCGCTGTCAACGTGTTTATCAGATCCTGCTCCACCACCTGCGCGCCACGGCCTGTGTTGATGAAGGTGGCATTGGGCAGCATCGATTCAAACAGCTTGCTGCCCAGCATTCCCTGGGTCTGGGCATTGTTGGCAAGGTGATTGGATACCACCTGACACTCCTTGAAAATCTGTTCCAGGCTGACCTTTTTTACACCCAGTTCTTCTGCCGCTTCGTCGGGCAAGAAGGGGTCAAATGCCTGCACCTCCAGCTTGTATTGCTTCAGCATACGGATGACCAGCTTACCGATCATACCTGCGCCGATGATGCCGATTTTTGCCCCATAGTTACCGGGATATGCCCGGGAATTTTGGGTTGCAGCCCGCCGATCCCCTGTTTTTGCCAGCTGGCTGCTGCTGAAAAAGCCCTTGTTGGCCAAAATGATCTGCGCCACGGTATACTCCGCAACAGGCACGGCATTGGCTGCCCAGGCGGAAAACACCTTAACGCCGCAGTCAAGAAAGGGTCGGGCAAAGGTCTGCACCGTACCGGCGCCGTAAAACACCGCCTTCAGCCGTGGCAGACAGCGCTTGATTTCCTCTTCCGTAAAAACAGGCATCCCCCAGGTGGAGAACACATACTCCGTGTTCTGAAACAGCTCAGGGGAACTTAGCACCTCCGCCTTGGTGTAAACCCGCCCGGAATCACAGTAGACGTTTCTGATATTCTTCTCTTTTTCGCACAAATAAATCCTGTTCATTTTGCAATCTCCTTTAAGGCATCCGCTTCCCGTTGCAAGGATTCCAGTTTGTCATCGGGCATAAATTCCAACAGCAGATTTCTCCCGCCGCCAAAGCAGGAAAGATACTGCTTCCAAATGTCCTTTGCATCACACAGCGGGTATTTCTCTTTGCCTGTCCAATTAAATACGTGGATATTCACCGTTCTGTCTGCGATTTGCTTGGCATAGGCGATGTTTTCCGCCTCACTTCTGAGCTGGTTGGGCTGCCAGTACATCTGAAAATGCGGGGAGTACACCGCCTGCAGCAGCTCCTTTGCCGATTCCTTTGCGTTGGTGTAGGTGTTGTTGTGGCACTCCATACACAGGGTCACATTTTCTTTTTCGGCAATTTCCGCAGCCGCCTTGCAGGCAGCAAAAAGCTTTTTCTTTTCACTTTCCGTGTAGTCCTCGCCGTTTTTATCCCCGCACCAAAGCCGTAACACATCTGTGCCCAGCGCTTTTGCCGCCTTTATGTACTGCTCCAACTCACAAAGGGGCGTCACACCCAGCCGAAAATAGGTGCCGTAAGAGCAGCAGGCAATTCCATACTGCTTTTGCAGTTTCGCAAGCGCCTCCGCCTTTTCCGGCGGACAATGCACATCGCTGCCCCATTCAATTACCGAAAGCCCGGCATCCTTCATTGCGGCAAGGATTTCTTCCGGCGTATGCTTTCTGAAGGAAACGGAGCATAGTCCCAAATTATAGTTCATTGCAGTCCCCTATCTCAATGTGTAGTTTATCGGTGCTTATTTTATATGCCCGGTAACGGCCGTTGCGGTTAAAGAACAGGCCGTATTCCTCCGGCTCGCCGGAGAAGGTGTATCTGCAGAAGCTGCCGTTGTATTTGACGAGGATCTGTCCCCTTGTTGCTGAAATTTCTGTTTCCTTCACACCGTCAAACAAGAACGCTGGCAGCAAAATGCCGTCGGCGCCGGGGAACGAAACCTCTACCCCTGCACTCGACACAGCGTATTCTGCGTGCAACAAGGGTTCTTCGTTTAAGCTGCAGGCAAACACCGCTGCGCATCGCTCTGGGCTTTGGTTTTTTGAAAGCAGCGTGTGCCGGACGCCCTCTTGCGCCGAGCAAACAATTCCGTCAGCCGTATTTTTGTAGCCGCAAATGGATAGTGGGTGCGCATTGGGCGTTTCCAGCAGGTAATTGGTTTTTGCGCCGGGGAACGGCACGGAAAAGCACACCCTCGAGTCGCAATTTTGCTTATGGACACGACCCAGGCCGTTTGCATCATAGTTTGTGTGGGCATTGCAATCGATTTCCATAAAATAGCCGCCCGCATTCAGAAACACCTTGTGGAAATCTGCGCCTGTTTCGGCAACATAACCGCCCACATCGGCAGGGGCAACGGTGGGCTTAATGCCATCGTCGGCAACAAGATAGGCAAGATACGCATTCGACGCAACCGTTATCATATATTTGTTGAAATAGGCGTAGCTTTCGCAGCCCCATTGCAGATCGGGGTCAAAATGATTTTTGATGTGGCTCATAGGCGTTTCCTGCAGCCAGCCCACACAGGTTTCCGCGGCCTTGATGGCCGCCGCCTTAAAGGCCCCCGCTTTTTCCTTCTCTCCTTTTCGGCTCAGAAGCGCGGCGCGCAGCTCGCAATAATTTGCAAGCAGCACTTCGTTGTGGACGCATTGGTTGCTTCTTCCGCCAAAGGCGATCTCCCCTGTGACCGACTGCATTTTCAGGGTGAGGTCGTCTGAAAGCTCCATCATTTTCTCAATCTCACCTGCATATTTCCCCTCATAGCCCATAAACAACGATAAGCCGAGGAGATTTCTTGTCACCAGATCGTACACGATGGGTTGATACGGTCCTGTCATACTATGGTCGCGATACATTCCGTTTTCATCAAGACGGGCAAGCTGGGAGGGTAACTGATGCTCCAAAAAGCCATCATATTCTATGCCACACAAGTGCCCTCTTGCCTGCTCGCTGAGCACGGCAAAATAAGCCCAGTTGGCAGGATTCGGTTTCTCTTTTGACACAATGTGGGTATAAGTTGCGGAAATGTCCAGCGCTGCCAGCTTTTCTTTCCAGATTTCCAGCTGTTCCCGGTCAATTGCATTTGTCTTTTCAAGCTCCATCAATGCATGGCAGACCTCGCGGACAGCAAAGTTGTTTCCTGCCTTGGATTTATTGATCGGGTGGGCAAACCCATATAAACAAAGCTCTATGATCTGGATAAAAAGGCTTTTCAGCTCAAGCCGTCTGCCGTGAGCCATAAGGATGCCAATGTTGGCACCAAGCCTTGGGAAGCCGTGCTCCGTAAGACCGTCGCGCCTTACCTCATCGATATATTCCCGTATCCGTTGGTGGGTGTACGCCGACAGGGCCTTTTCCATTATATCAAGGTATATAGTTTTCATAGGTTTCTCCTAATAGATGTTTTTGTTTTCCCGATAAGACCGCCACACGTTTTCAAAAAAGCTGTCCTCTCGGGGGATCGGACGCACCGGTCTTAGGGTGACTTCAAAACCCTGTTCGGTGCGCCTGACCTGCTGAACTTTTTTAGGGTCGGTATTGGGCTGCAGCATAGCAGACAGCACCGCGCCCTGGGTCAAAAGCACGTCCTTTACGTCCAAATCGGTGGTTTCTGTCAGCTCGGCAAGGGTGATGTTCAGCATTTCCTTGATTTTTTCGGGATCGCGCACGGCGGCTGCGTGGTCACTCATACGGCGCCGGGCCCTTTGGATATGGGCCCTTGCGTCCTTTTCCTGCTTGATAGCCACCTGCAAGGCAAGGCTACGGAAGGTCTTTTCATCAACCAACTCACCAGGGTGGGCTGCAATGTATTGCGCCGCCCGCAATGCGCCCACCTGCCCTGCGTTCAGCGCAGAGCCGCCGGGACGGGAAATGCCGTGGGTTCCTGCACACTCTCCAACTGCAAAAAGACCCTTTACGGAGGTCTGCCACCACAGATCCACGGCAATGCCGCCGTTATTATGCTGGGCGCACAGGGCAATTTCCAGATATTCGTGATGCAGGTCAACGCCCTTACTTTTGTAAAGCGCGATGGCGGGGGCATTCATTTTGCCAAGGCGTTCAATGGGCGTGCCAAAGGTGGCGCCTGCTTTGCTCAAGTACTGGTAGGCCTCAGCAGACAGCTTGGAAAAATCGATCTCAAAGGGATTTTGGGTGAAATCCAAGAACACCCTTCGGCCTTTTTCCACACACTCCCTGTGTACCAGCATATCGATCAGCGATGAGCCGCTTTCCGCCTTTTTCGGGTCAAAGGGCCACTGATAGCCCTTCAGAAACACCAGTGACAGCCCCTGGTATTTGTCGGCAAAGTGATCCCACAGAAAATCATATTCCTTGCCGTCCTTATCCACAGACACAAAACGGGGCAGCACCTGCATATAGGTGCCCGACACGTTCCAGCGGGGGTTTACTGACCCAAGGCCGTACTGCCAAAGGGCAAGATTCTGCATATTTGCCCCTGCGTCTATGGCAAGGCCCGTAGAGCCTGTATGACACACAGGATATACGCTGTCGGCATAGATCCCCGCGGGGCCGCCTGTTGCCATGATTATATCACGGCAGCGAAAAGCCACAAGCTCTTTTTCGGTTTGGCAGAGAAGTCCGCAAATGCGATCCTTTTCCTTCAGCAATTTCACCGCCTTATGGCCATCAAACACCCTGATGCCCAGGCTTTCGGCCTTTTTCTGCAGCGCCTCCGTCATAAATTTCGAGGTTAGAGGCCCTGCGCTGGTTGCCCGTTCAAAGGGATCGTGGTCTGTTTTATAGCCAATATATTCCCCATAACGGTTTACAGGAAACGGTACGCCAAGCTCACACAGATGCATAAAGCATCGGGCTGACAACGCCGCTTCGCACAGGGCATTATCCCCGTCCACACAGCCGCCGTCAAAGAGATTTTGCGCCATTTTGTGTACAGAGTCGGGGCTGTCCCCAGAAAGACCCAGCTTGTAATAGGTCTGCTTGTCGCTTCCTGTGTTCCGTGACGTGCCGCAATTGATACCTTCTGTAACAACAGCAACATCGACTCCAAATTGTTTCAAGCGAACCGCGGCATTGTAGCCTGCTGCGCCTGTGCCGATGACGACACAATCATACGTATAGATCTTCATTACAATCTCCTGATATGGAATCCGCCATCCACGTCAATGGCCTGACCTGTCACATAGGGAAGCGCGCCGCTGCACAGCGTCCACACGGCGCTTGCCACATCCTCCGGCGTTCCCCAACGCTTGACGGGCAGCAAGCCCCCGCTGATGAGGGCATCATATTTTTCCTTGACCTTTTCGGTCATATCGGTGGCGATGATGCCGGGACGCACCTCGTTGACCGCAATGCCATACTCTGCAAGGCGGTCGGCAAAGAGCTTGGTCACCATAGAAAGCCCCGCTTTGGAAATGCAGTATTCCCCGCGGTTTACCGAGCTTGTGTACTCCGACATAGAGGAAATATTGCAGATATAGCCGCCCTGTGCTTTCATTTTTTTGGCCGCCAGTTGGGTCAAAAAAAGTGTGCCTTTCAGGTTGATATCCATCACATAATCGTAAGATTCCTCGGTCATTTCCAGCAGGTCTGCCCGCACCTTGGGGGCAACCCCCGCCACATTTACCAATACATCAATTTCATCTGCTGCCGCCACCAGTTTTTCTCTGTGGGCAGCAACAGAAATATCCCCAGGCAGATAATGAAAGTTTTCGTGGGCGATGGGGGCTGCTTCCCGGCGGCTCATACCGTAAACACGGTAGCCCTCTTCCAGAAACTTTTTCACCACCGCAAGGCCGATGCCCGATGCCGCGCCTGTTACGATCGCAGTTTTCATTTTTTCACGCTCCCACACTGTTTTTGATAGATCGGTTTATAAACCTCCCGGTCCCGGATCACGCAGCCGGGGGTACCGCCGGGTGTTCTCATAATTTCTGTGCATTTGGAGCAGCAGATGCAGATCTTGTTTTTGTCCATTGCACCGTTTTTCAGAATATCCTTTGCAAAATCGGGATAGGCAAAAATCGTTCTGCCGAAGCCTGCCACATCAAAGCCGCCGTTTTGTATATACGCCGCCACCACATTGGGCGCAGCAACGCCCAGATAAGACAGGGCCGAGCAAATGATCGCCATTTGGGGGTTGGCCTTTTTCAGCGTTGCGATCCCCTCCAGCATACGGGCAACGCCCGCCAAGGGATGCTCCGGCGGCTCATAGCCCCCCTGGGCATAGGGGCGATTTACGTGGGGGTTAAAATAGGGGTTGCCCATGGTGATGTTCAGGATTCTGACCCCCAGCTTGTAAAGCTCCTTTATGAGCATATCCGGCTCTTTGGGATCAAACTCCAGGCTGCCGTCGTCTTTTACGCCAAAGCCGCAGGGCCAGGCAAAGCCATCATACACATTCAGCCGGGAGGAAACGATAAAATCCTTGGCGCAACTTTCGATGGCACCTTGAACACTTTCCCTTAAAAGCCGTGTTCTGTTCTCAAAAGACCCGCCGTATCTGCCGGGACGGTTGTAGGCTGACAGCAGCTCGGAATTTAAGTATCTGTGGCAGCATTTGATGTCCACGCCGTCAAAGCCCGCCTTTTCTGCCAGCACCGCGCCTTGCACAAGGGCTTCGCCTACCCGATCAAGGTAGTCATCGGTAACAATACGTTCCAACGCAATGGGGTTGTCCTTTTCAAAAATGGGGTTATTATAGGCGATCAGCGGGGCAGGTGTACCGTTGGGCTTGGAATATCTGCCGGAATGGGTGGCCTGCATGATCACCACAGGCGCATAGCCGTTTTCCCGCAGGGCAGTTTCCTTAATGGCCTCCACCTGCCGCTTAAAATGGTCCAGATTGTTTTCCGTTATGTACAGCTGCCGGGGATTGGCTCTGCCCTCCTCCATAACGGCGGTGGCCTCAAACCAAACAAGGCCCGCGCCGCCTTTTGCAAACCGCTCATAGCGGCGCTTTGTAAGCACATCGGGGCTGCCGTCAGCTAACCCGTCGCAGCCCTCCATAGCCTGGCAGGCAAGGCGGTTGGGTACAACTTTACTGCCCACCGTAAGTGGCGCAGCAAGCACCTGCACATCCTGTGCGAAGGGAAGGGCTGTGCCAAGCTCTGTATTCTGCTTTTCAAATTCCTGTAGGGTGGTGTATACCTTTCGTGTCATAGAACACTCCTCCTTTTCTTTCATTATAAGGCAGCCGCCCTGTTGCCGCTATATGAATGCTGCTTAAAAATATGTAAATCTTGCAAAATTCGCAAAATCTGCTATAATGCAGCTAAAGGAGGGATATCTATGCAAGCCATCGTACAAACCGTCTACCATTCCGCGGAACCCCTCTCTAAACATCCCCACTTTCACAATTGCCACCAAATCATCTTTATCGTAAAGGGCAGGGCAGAGTTTTGCGTAAATGACAAATCCCTTCGGGCAACGGCAGGCGATATCGCCATTTTCAGCCGCTACGAAAACCACTCCGTGGTGGAATGCTCAAAAGAATATGAACGGTTTGTCCTGCACATAGACCCGGATATCATCAACCAAAAAAGCGCGGTATATTCCCTTTTGACCGACCGTCCGGCAGATTTTTGCAATATTATCAACGTTTCCTCTCATATGGCAGAAATTGCAGATACCTTTCACCGCATTTTATCGGAACACAGCAGGTGCTCCAAACTGGCAGATGAAATGGAGCAGCTTCTTGTCAAGCAGCTGCTGATCACCCTTTACCGCTGCACCTCCCTGAATTTTGATAACACCTACGATGACGTTGCTGTGGCTATAAAGCGGCAGTTCGAAAAGGAATATCACAAGCATTTTTCCCTTGCCGGACTTGCAAAACAATATAACTTAAGCGTTTCTTCCCTATCCCACCGCTTCAGGGCAGCCACCGGCGTTTCCGTTATGGAATATTTGCAATCCTGCCGTATGGCCAATGCCAAGCAAATTCTTGCCGAAACCGACTATAGCATTGGGTTCATCGTTGAAAGTTGCGGTTTTTCCGACAGCAGCAATTTCAGCCGCGCCTTCAAAGCGCTCAACGGCTGCTCCCCCACCGAATTTCGCAAAAAATTTAAAGCGCAGTAGGTTTTCTACTGCGCTTTTTCTATATGTATATTCTTGGTGTTCTAATAACACCGGCATCAACTCTACGGACGATACCTGTTGCGGTGCCCGATAAAATCTTCGGGCTTACGCTTTTCCTCGATTTTATCGACCGCGGCCACTCGCTCGCCTCCCTCCCCCTGCCACCGGCAGCGGTCGGCTCACTCCCCAGTTGCTTTCATATAGCTTTCTCCTTTTCCTATCTGTAGGGGTCGATGCCCACATCGACCCGCGGGCGGATGTGGGCATCCGCCCCTACAATCATTTTGCAAATTACGCTGTTCGTATCTGTAAACTGACGGAGATTATACCGCAGTTTGCTTTGAATGGCAACAAGAATCCTCGGCATTCTGCCTGCGGCAAATACGCAATGAATGTACACCTGCTTGATTCAGAGGGAATCGTTATAGATGCCTTTTCTTATGTTCTCCCGGAGAAAAAGTATAAATTTTGCCGTGTTTCCCCGATTGTTTTCTGTCTTGTAATACATGCAGATGGTTTGTTCGTGCTTGAAGTCCGTTACATTCAGCGGAACGAGCGTTGTATTGCCCTCCACCGCCGCGCCGAATTTGCCGGTTACACCAATGGCAATTCCCGACGAAATCATTTTCCGGAAGCAAGCAGAATCGTTCACCTGCGCAACAATATTCGGTGTAAAGCCTGCTTTTTTACACGCTTCGATGAAAACTTTACCGTGGTTTCCCTGCTGACTCATCAAAACAAACGACATCTGCTCCAGTTCTTTCAGAGAAAACCTGCGTGTACACAGACTGCTGTCGGAAGGCACATAACAGAAAATCTGCTGGTGGACCAGCTCCAAAGAATCATAGTGCGTGTACCGGTCGCTTTTGGTGTCGATGATAATGTCATATCCGTCCAGGTCGGTTTCATCAAAATCCGCCACCAGCTTAAACCGGGTGTGGGTATATTTTTTCTTGTATTGGATCACCTGGTCTGTGATCAGTGCGCGGATCGCTTTGACCAGTATTTTGATTTCCTTATTGTCGTCCGCAGCACCGGACACCGCCTGGAGCATACGATCCATTTCGTCAAAGATCAGCTTCAGGGAATCGTGCATGACCTTTCCTTTATCATTCAGCACGATACGGTTGGGTGTGCGGTCAAACAGCTTGCAGCCCAGTTCCTCTTCCAGCCGACGGATGGATGCGGAAACAGAGGTTGCCGGTACGCCGTATTTATCGGCAGTTCTTGAAATGCTCAGATAGTTTGCGCTGTCATAAAAATACCGCAGCTGCAGAAGATCCACAAAAATCACCTCATTCGAATTTTAGCACATCTGAAAAGTTATAGCAAGCACATACAAACCGATTTTTTACAAAGCAAGTCTCCTTTCCTATAATAAAAAGAAAAGGAGTGATGGCTATGCACATTGAGAACATCTTTGCAACCGTTGCGCGGGAATTTCCAAAGTATTTGGACTTTTTGTGTGACATTTGTGCCTTCGAGGCAAAGGCAGAGCACAAGCAAACAATTGACAAAATGATCGACTATATTGCAGCCTTTGCCCAGGCAGAGGGCTTCTGCGCCACACGGACAGCAATGGACCGGTGCGGTGATTTCCTCTTGCTGGAAATGAACGAAGGGGCAGAAAAGGGCTGCGTCTTTATGGCACATACGGATACCGTCCACGAAAAAGGGATCTTCGGTAAAAATCCGGTCACGCGTCTTGAGGACAGGATCATTGCTCCCGGTGTGATCGACTGCAAAGGCGGCATTGCCATCGCCCTGCTGACAATGAAGGCATTGAAAGAACATGGCTACAAAAAGCATCTGCGCCTGCTGCTGACCTCTGACGAGGAAATATCCAACACCCTGGGCGGCCAGAAGGAATTGGACTATTTTAATCACAACTGCGCAGGCTTCCCCTGCTCCATTAACTGCGAGACCTCGGAAAAAGACGAAGTGGTCATTTCCAGAAAAGGCATCCTCAAATACCAGATCGACATTACAGGCATCGGTGGCCATTCCGGAATCCACTATTTTGAATGTAAAAACGCCGTTGCAGAAGCTGCCCACAAGATCGTCGCTCTTGAGGGAAAAAGCTGTCCCGGTGGGATCACCTACAGCTGTAACATAATTCAGGGAGGCATCCTGCCAAACATCATTCCGGATAGCTGCTGCATAACCGTCGATGTCCGCGTCCCCCGGCATGCGCAGCTGGAGGAAGCAGAAGCGGCAGTGCATCAAATCGCAGAAACCAGCTTTATCGGGGACACCTCCGCCACAGTTACACGCATCAGCAAGCGTCCGCCCATGGAGAAGGATCCCGCCACAATGGCACTTTTTGAGAAGCTCTTGGCAGTATGCCACAAGTACGGTCTCGGAAGCCTTACACCGGTAGAATCCGGTGGTGGCTCTGATTCCTGCCACACCCAGGCAGCCGGGATTCCTTCCATTTGCGGAATGGGCGGCTGCGGTGAATTCTGCCACACAAATAAAGAATATATTCTGACGGAATCTGTCCTGCTACGGGCAAAGATTCTTACAGCGTTTTTAACGGAGGAGGCCTTATGAAAATGACATTTACCGCCGCAGGCGATATGCTTGTGCAGAGAAGGATCCCTGCAGACAGTGCCGGTTTTTCTGAGGTCCGGGAGCATTTGGGCAAGTCGGATGCCCGCTATGTAAATCTGGAAACAACGCTGCACCGGGGTGAATATTACGCTAACCAGTTCAGCGGCGGCAGCTATCTGCGCGCAGACCCTCAGACCCTGGAGGATGTAAAAGCTTACGGCTTCAATATGCTCAGCTTTGCCAACAACCACTCTATGGATTTTGACCGGGGCGGTCTTTTGGCAACGAAGCAATTCGTAGATGATGCAGGTATCGTAAATGCCGGTGCCGGCAGCAATTTGGACGAGGCTGCCGCCCCTGCCTACTTGGACACACCCAACGGCAGGGTCGCATTGATCGGTGTTGTATCCACCATGGGTACGCCCCTGGGGGGCAGCTATTCTGCGATGGCCGGCAAGCAATCCCGCAGATATCCGGGCCGCCCCGGTGTGAACGGTCTTCGCATTGCGGAGCATCTGGAAGTGACGCAGGAGCAGCTGGAAGTCATCCGGCAGATCAGCCAGCTCAGCAAGATCAATGCCCAAAAGGATATCGAGCGTGCCGAAGGCTACTTTCCGCCTCTGCCGGAGGGCACGGCAGTTTTGAAGGAGCTGGAATTCCGCCAAGGCGAAGCTACCCGGTATGTGACCCACCCCCATGCCGAGGATATGGCACGGGTGGAAAAAGCCATTTATGAAGCACAAATGCAGGCCGATTATATCCTGGTCACCATCCATTCACACGAGATCTCCGGAAGCAGCAAGGAAGCGCCTGCAGAATTTTTAAAAGAATTTGCCCATCGGTGCATTGATGCCGGTGCGCATGCAATCATCGGACACGGTCCGCATCTGTTAAGACCGGTGGAGCTCTACAAAAACCGTCCGATTTTTTATTCTTTGGGCAATTTCGTCATTCACAACGAATGCATTCCCTACGCACCGGAGGAAATGTTTGCGCGACAGGGTATGACCAGCGACGCAACCATGCGGGAGCTGTTCTGCCACCGGTCTGCCAATTATACAAGAGGCCTTATGCGTGATCGCAGAATGCTGGAATCCGTCATCCCTTATTTTGAAATGGAGGACGGTGTGCTTACCAAGCTGGAGCTGATGCCCATTGAACTGCAGTTTGATCAGCCGGTTTGGCGCAGCGGAAATCCGAGATTTTCCCATCAGCACGGAATTATTGAACGCTTGGCAGAAATGTCCGCGCCTTACGGAACGAAAATCACCGTGGACAGCCGCGGATACGGAATGGTTGATTTGAAGTAATGTAATCAAACGCGAGGCAATCCCCTCGCGTTTGCTATGTATATATCCCTGTAACGAACGGGACGATGTGGGCATCGTCCCCTACAATCATTTTACAAATGACGCTGTTCGTATCTGCAAACGGGAAAAAGCGATACCGGCAGCTTTACTTTTAAGGCTCATTATGATATAATATTGCGTTAGAATCACAAGGGAGGAAGAATAATGGAAGAAAAGAATCTTGAAGAGCTGACTTATTTGGTTTCTTATCCGGAAGGATTTCAGGAAGACAAAAAGTATCCTTTGGTGATCCTTCTGCACGGTGCAGGATCCCGGGAAGACACCACCGCCAGCCTGAGAGCCCATGGCGCTTTTAAAAGACTTTTGAATCGGCAGAACGAACGAGGCTATGTTCTCCTTGCGCCTCTTTGCAAAAGAGGAACCTGGAACGAATGGATGCTGTTGCTGATTCGCCTGATAGAAGAATTCCGTGGACTTTCTTATATTGACGAAACACGGATTCATTTAACCGGTTACAGCATGGGTGGCTACGGCATCTGGTCACTTGCAACACTGTACCCCCATTGGTTTGCCTCCGCAATGCCCATTTGCGGTGGCGGCAGCAGCGGCTTTGCAATGAATCTTGTAGATCTTCCCATTCGTGCCTTCCACGGACTTCGTGACGAGATCGTGGATCCCATTGAGAGCTTGCAAATGGCAAAATCCGTCAACATGCACGGCGGTCATGCCGAGCTGATCCTCTTCCCGGAGCAGGGACATCGTTGCTTTTACTCGGTCTATTCTGACGCAAAAAACTACGATTGGCTTCTTTCCTTTACTGCCCCGCAGGATAAAGATCTCATGGAGGATCCCTCCCTTTCTCACTACGGAAAAAAGCGTAGTAATTTTTAAACTGCCCTGTCTTTTGAAGACAGCGGCAACAGAAAAGACAGTTCTGCACACGGTAGCAAAAGCGGGAGCCGATGCTGATCATTGCATCTTTGGCGACCTTCTTCGGCATGCTCGTATTCCCCTTCATCCGGCAGCAGGCACTTGCTTCCATCATGCTGTTTGTGCTGGGTGTGTTTGACTGGGCTGTTTACATGGGCGCTGCGGTGCAGGCATTGCTCTTCGGCTTTGTCAAGGACACCTTCGGTTGGCCCGCGATCTTCGTGATCATCGGTGTTTTGTATGCGATCTTGCTGGTCTTAACACTGATCGCACGAAAAATGAAAACAAAGAATATATAAAAATAAACGCAGCGGAGTGAAGATTCACTCCGCTGCGTCTTACATCGCTGTATTATCAAATTACAGTACAGATGCCAAAATCAAACCCAGGACAAATACACCGATACCAACAACGGTGGGGAACAAAATACCAAGCTTGAATTCGGGCTTCCAATTCAGTTTTTTGCAGTTGGCGTTGAACCGAATGCAGTAGGCGATATATCGGATGGGTGTAAGAACTACGCCGATAAAGATCGTCAAAAAAAGCTGCACGACCATCAGGCCCAATTTGCCGCCCAAATCAGCATCGTATGTCTTGTGACCATCCCGGTATGTTGTAACGATCTGATAATCATAGTTGAAAATGTTCTTAAAACCATAGCGTCTTACGCAAATGACCGACGGAATAGAAATGACAAGAGCGCCTGCTATTGCCAAAAACGGGGTTACCTTCATGCCAACAGTGATCAAAAGCCAACCGACACAGCAGAAAATAATGATCTTCCAGATCTCCTTGAGACCGTGGCTCATCTTATCCAGGGCATCGTTTTCCACAGTGTTCAGTTCCTGTTCCAAGTTTTGTTCGTCCATAACACTTTCCTTTCTCTTGATTATTTGATACGCACCGTCTATGCCAAGTATCTGCCTGTCCTTTGGCAGACGGCTTTTCGGTTTGTCCAATATTAAAATACCAAAGTATTTCTTAAATGTCAAGTTTTTGCGGATAATAGTATCGCAATATTTGACAGCAAGGAGTCTCAGCATGCTTGGAAGACGAATCAATGATCTGCGGTCAGCTTGTGGCTGGAGCCAGGTGCAGCTTGCGGAAAGACTGAACATCTCAAAGCAAACCGTTTCAAATTGGGAAAACGAAAACATCCTGCCCTCCATTGAGATGCTGGTGCGGTTAGCCAAATTATTCCACACCTCCACCGATTATTTATTGGGCTTGAGTGAAGTGCAAACCCTCAGCGTAGACGGCCTGCCCGTCCATTTTGTTGCGCACCTGACTCAGATCATCGAGGATTACAAGCAGAAATAAGATTTGGGGTTGTCTCATTCATTTTGAGACAACCTCTTTATTAGTCCTGCTACACAGAAAAAGCGAGGGGAAATTCCCCTCGCTTTTGTATTCGTTATGGCGGTTTTACAGCATAGGTCTTAATGCCTCTGCCACCGCTTTTCCGAGTCTCTGATTGGCTTCCTCGGTGAAATGGCAATAGTCTTTATAGCAGGTACTGTCCCACTGCTTTGTGACAGCAAAAAGATCATTGACCGGCACATGGTTATTTTCAGCAACCGCCTGGGCGATCGCATTGTACCGGGAGATCTCTTCGTTGGTTCTGGGGTTTGCGCCCAGCTGTCCGCTGGGATTCATCGTGGTTGTGGTTGCAAGCACGATCTTAGCCCCGGGGAAACGGTTGGCGATCATATCCATAATGATCTGTATATTCCGGGCGTATTCCCCTTCACTGGTAAGGGAATATGCTCCGCCGCACCAATGCGCCGCATCCCAATGCCCGCAGTTAAACTGCACCAGGTCCACGCGCTTCCGGTCGCTGAACATATTTGACCAGGCCTGCAGCCGGGTGATCACATACTGCGTATTGCGGCAGTTATCGGAAACATAGAAAACCTCCGCTACATCAGACAGCGCTTCCCGGGTGGCCTCACAGTACCCCTTGCGAATGGAGTCACCAATGAGAAAGATATTCTTTTTCACATCGCTGCAAGCAAACTGCTTTGCCACTTGCCCATCTTCGATAAAGGACATAGACTAACTCCTTACCTTTTGCAAAAACAGCATCTTATCCATAGTACTCTCCGGCGAGCTGCTCCACCAGGGTCTTATTCCGTTGGGTGGTAAAGGAGAGCAGCCAATCGTAATTCTTCTCATTGGTATAGACCGCATCCCAGCATCTGTGGTTCTGGTCCGGGAAGAGGATCAGCTCCGCACGGCCGCCTGCATTGTTCACCGCCTTGGCCATCTGCACGCTCTCAATGGGATCTACCGTTTTGTCCCGAAGTCCGTGGAATGCACGGACAGGAACGTCCACCAGTCGCTTCGCCAATCCAGCAATGCCGCCGCCGCAAATGGGCATTAAGGAGGCAAACCAATCCGGGCGCAAGCTGGCAAGCTCCCAGCTTCCGTAGCCGCCCATGCTCAGGCCTGTCAGGTGCACACGGGTCTCATCCACGAAGGAAAGATTCCGGGTCTGTTCCACCAGGCGGATCAGCTTGGACATCCATTCATTCCAGCTGCCGCTTTTACACAGGGGTGCAAGAAGGAGATAGCCTCTTGCTGTCTGCCGCTGCTGAAGATTCAGGAAAGATGCGTTTTCCCGCAGCTTTTCCGTGGTCTCAGCGCAAGTGCCAACACCGTGCAAATAGATCACAAGGGGATATTTTTTATCCTTCTGAAAGACCTCCGGGTATGAGAGCAGATATTTCAGATCCTCCAGTGTCTTTTCTTCCATATCAGCACTCCGCGATTCTTCGTTTATTCCGCTAAGCCAATGATCACATGCTGCTCATTGAACAGAGGCTTCACCGTTGCCTGCTGCAGCACCTGCTGGGCAACTTCTTCATTGATAGCCAGGAACACCCGGATCTTGCTGCCGTCCACCAGAGCGATCTGGTAGAAGCCGTTTTTCACAGGGATGCTGTTGGTGAGGTCTCCGGGAGTGGGGTTGATATATTCCCCATCGGTGTAGGGCTCAAAGGCAGGGGTGATGTAGCCCTCGACCTTGGGCTGCTCTGTATAGCCGCCGGCTGCAAACAATTCATCCAGCAGTTCGATAAAGATGGCCTGCACATTCTCAGCAGTACCCTTGGGATACTTGGTGATGTTTGCCTCGTAGGTAATCTCCCAGTCAAAGGACGGGGGTGTGGGAAGATATCCGCGACCGTCATTGGAGCAGGAGGCATAGAAGGTCATGGGGAATTTGGAGGTCTCCTTCACCGCCATGGCATTGGTATCGAAGATCTCAAAGGGGGCAAAGACAAAGGCCAGATCGCCCATGCTCATGGCATAGAGCTTGACACCCAGATCGCCCTTCACACCATCCTGGGTCAGCATAGCAGAGGTGGTTCGGATCGTATCTGTCTTGGCAGGCTGGAAGTTGGCTGCTGCCTCAATGGCATGCTCCGCCAGCTTCTCGCCCAGCTCGATATAATTCTCTGCAATTGCCGCTTCCTCCGGGATCTGAGAGCCGTTATTCACATTGCCGGAGCCGCTGAGGAAGAACAGACTTTCACAATCCAGCGCTTCTTCCACCCGGTCACGCAAAACACCCGGATAGTTGCTGGTTGCGGTGGTATAAGAGTTGGGTGAGCTTCCCTTGGGATGGCCCTGCCAGTTGATCAGAACCACATCCTTGTCACCCTCCCGGGTGAACTTTACCAGCTGCATCAGGTTATCCGCAATGCCGTAATGACCGATCAGCTCAGACTTGGGCACACCGCCTACATTGTAGCCCTGATAGCTGCCGTCTGCCAGCAGGTAATGCCGCACGGTATTATAGCCTACCGGGCGGCAGATGGTGGTGTACATCTGGGCAGGCTTCCGGTCTTCCATGGCAGCCACACAGGCCTCAGGGATCCGTTCCCGCAGCAGTGTGGCATACACCTGGTCTGCAAAGTCCGGTCCGGTATGGTTGTGGGACGCAGATGCCATGATGTTTTCCACAGGAACACCGGTCATTTCAGAGACCGACTTGCGGATGGTATCGAAGGTAGAGGCCTTACACTGGACAAGATCCGTTGCAATTAAGATCACAGTGTTGCCTTCGGCGTCGGTAATGGCTATGCAGGTGGCACAAATGGGGTCTGCCACACCGGTGGACATACGCTCCTCCTTGGGATCACCGTAGCCTCTCAAGTACACCGAGTGCTGCGGAGAGATGTTCGCCTTTCCGTAGCCTACGGAAAAGGTCTGGGCAGAGGCGCCACCCTGTTCCTCAGCGCCACCGCAGCCAAACAGCGGCAAAACCAGGGTCAGGCAAAGGAACATGCAGAGAATTCGCTTCATCCTATTTGTCTTCATTTGATTCTTTCCTCCTATTCACTTTTTACAGTCTGGGACACCACATTGTAATCATCCGTCAGGATGGTATCGATGCCCATGGCAAGAAATTCTTTTGCTTCCTCCGGGTCATTGGACCAGAACACATTGCAGATAAGGCCGTGCTCATGAGCTTTCCCGATCATTTCCCTTTGGAATTTTCCTTTGAACAGCTGGATCTTTTTGCAGCCGTATTCCAGCGCTCTTTCCACCTGCTTTTCCGGGGCAGAGCCGGCTCCCACGCAGCGGCAGATATCCGGCGCAAGCTCCGAAGCCAATTTCAGGACATTGTCGTTGCCGCTGGTGAAATATACATAGCTTCTGCAATCGTATTTGTCAATGAGAGCAATGATCTTCCGGAGGATCTCCGGGTCATACTCGCATTGGTTATTGGGAGTCTTCAGGTGGATGTTCATCACCGTGTGGCAGGCGAACTTTTTGAGGATGTCCTCGAATTTCAGGATCTTCAGGCCCCGGAATCGTTCGCTGTACTTGACACCGAAATCATACTGCAAAAGCTCCTGGTAGGTATGCTCATAGATCATACCTTCACCGGTGCTGACCCGTTCCAGCTTACGGTCGTGACAGGAGACGATCTGTCCATCCTTTGTCGCCCAAAGGTCAAACTCGATCTCCTCTGCCCCCATTGCCACTGCCGCACCGAAGGCTGGCATGCTGTTTTCCGGTGCGATGGTGTGGAAGCCTCTGTGAGCGCAGACTCTGGGATAGGGCATGATCCGATCCGGCAGCACGATGGCACTGCCAGCCGGGCGGTATTTCCAGGGACGGCGGCCCTTTTCAATATATTCATAATGGGCGGCATCCGGATTTCCGTAGCCTGCAGGCTTGTAGTATTTCTTATGTACGTCGATGTGCACCGTCTCCAGGCCCACACGGCTTTCCATTTGGCAAAGGATCTCGCCCGTGGGGGCAACCACCATGCTTGCACCGCCGGTGGGAGAATCCTCCCCCATGGAGACCGAGGAGCGGATCACATAGGTATTGGTATTGTATGCCAGGAACTGGGACATAATGGCCAGCGCCCGGTGGGTATCGCTTCTTTGATGAGAGCAGGCAATGATCACATCCAGGTCCTGCCGTGCCAGGTTGGGGAACATTTCATAAAAATAGGCATCATAGCAGATCAGAAAGCCAAAGCGGATCCCTTCGATCTCCATCACAGTAGGTTCGGAGAATTCGAAGGTATAGTCGCTGTCCAGCTTGAGCTTCCAGACCTCACCGGGTGTCAGATGCTGCTTATGATACTGCCCCACCAGCTGCCCCTCCCGGTCAAAGGCATAGGTGGTATTGCGCAAGCCCTTCTCCGCCTGGCTTCTTGCGTTGACGAACAGAAGGCTGTGGCATCTTTTGGCGGTTTCGCTTGCCACATCCAGCAGACGCTGGGTATATTTTTCTGAGCTTCGCAGGGCATCCTCCGGGGTTTTTGCCAAGCAGGGAATGTCGCAGGATTCCGGGAAGACAATGATATCCATGGAGTCATCGCACTGCCGGAACAGCTCCAGCTGCTTCTCAAAATACACATCCGAAAGGGCATAGTCTGCAGAATATGCCGGTTGCGCGATACAAACTTTCATCCGCTTCACCTCGCGTAATATATATTTATTATACCATGGACCGGCCTGTTTTCCAACCTAAAATGCAGTGAAAAGCTGTAATGAAAGCAATTATTTTGTATCATTTTCAGCCAGGTAAGGACCATGTGTATTCTGCAAACGCAACGCTCCCCTCAGGATGACGTGCGCAAAAAACGGTGCGCAGAAGGAAGGCCTCCCTTAGACTATCTGCCGGGAGTAATCGGCACTATTCCCCCGGTAGAACGGCTTTTCCGGGAAATTCTACCGGCAGGAGAGTCGTTTTATTGCGGTAGGTAGACACAAGTGCAGAATATGTGCTATACTTTTAACAGCCAACGAAAGGACGGCCCCCCAATGAGAACTATCAAAATCGTGGCAGACTCCTCTGCCGATCTAATGAAGCTGGAGCACACAGCCTTTGCTTCTGCGCCCTTAAAGATCATCACCGATGACAATGAATTCATTGACGACCAGGCCCTGGACACAGGTGCAATGGTAGCCTGGTTTGACAGCTATAAAGGAAAAAGCAAGACCTCCTGCCCCAACACCTCGGATTGGCTGAAGGCCTTTTCCGGTGCTGACGACATCTTCTGCGTCACCATCACCAGCGGTCTGTCCGGCAGCTATAATGCCGCCTGTGCCGCCAAGGAGCTCCTGGAATCCGAGCACCCGGAAAAGCGGGTCTGCGTCATCGACTCCCTTTCCGCAGGACCGGAGCTGGTTCTGATCATTGAAAAGCTGGAAGATATGATCCGGGAAGGACTTTCCTATGAAGAGATCTGCCGGCAGATCCGGGAGTACCAAGTCCATACGGGCCTTACCTTTATGCTCTCGTCCCTGAAAAATTTCGCTGCCAACGGCCGCGTCTCCCCTGCTGTTGCCAAAATTGCCGGCATTTTGGGTATCCGGATCGTTGGTAAGGCCAGCGACCAGGGCACATTGAAGCCCACAAACAAATGCAGAGGCGAAGCCCGCTCCCTGGAGGCCATTGTCGATCATCTGTACACCTCCGGTCTGCGTCAGGGAAAGGTGCGCATTGCCCACTGCATGAACCGGAGCGCAGCCCAAACACTGCAGGATATGATCCATGCCAAATTCCCAAACACCGACATAAAGATCCATGCCTGCCGGGGCCTTTGCAGCTACTATGCCGAAAAAGGCGGCCTGCTGGTAGGATTCGAGAAGATCTGACACATCTGTGATGTGCCTTTTGATGCAAAGGAGGTTTCTATGAAAATACTCATAACCACAGATCTTTACACCACCAAGACCAACGGTGTGGTCACCTCCGTCTCCAATCTCCGGGAGGAGCTGGAGAAAAAAGGTCACGAGGTTCGCATTCTTACCGTATCTGAGCGTCCCCGAAGTCACCGGGACGGAAATGTATACTTCATCAGCTCCGTCTCCCTGGGCTTCGTCTACCCGGATGTGCGGATGCCCACCCTCTACCGCCACCACTACCTGCGGGAGCTGGTGGCCTGGAAGCCGGATGTGATCCACAGCCAGTGCGAATACTTCAGCTATCAATTTGCCAAGTATGTCTCCCGGAAGACCGGTGCGCCCATCGTGCACACCTACCACACCCTGTATGAGCAGTATGTGACCTATGTGTTCCCCAGCCAGCGTATCGGAGCTTACTGCATCGGTGTTCTTTCCAAGCTGCGCCTGCGAAAAGCAGAGGCCATCGTGGCCCCCACCCAAAAGGTGGAAACTGTGCTGCGCAGCTACGGCATCCGCAATCCCATCCATGTTGTGCCCAGCGGCATTGCCCTGGACCAGCACCAGCTCCGGATCTCCCCGGAGGAGCGCAGCCGCCGGCGCAGGGAGCTGGGTATCCCGGAGGATCATCTGGTTCTGCTGAATTTGGGGCGGTTGGGTACAGAGAAGAATCTTTCTGAGATCGTTGAGTTATTCGCCGCTGCCCGGACCCAAAACAAAAAGCTCACCCTGCTGATCGTCGGTGACGGACCTGCCCGCAAGGAGCTGCAGGACCTGGCCGAACAGCTGGATGTTTCCCAGCATGTGATCTTTACCGGCATGGTACCGCCGGAGCAGGTACATATCTATTACCAGCTGGGGGATCTGTTTGTCAGTGCCTCCACCAGCGAGACCCAGGGCCTTACCTATATCGAAGCCGCCGCCAACGGGCTGCCTCTGCTTTGCCGGCAGGACCCCTGTCTTGACGGAGTCCTGGTCCCCGGCTGCAACGGCTACGCATACACGGCAGAGGACGAGTTCTGCGGTATTTTGGACACCATTCTGCAGAACCCCCAGTGGTGCCGGGCTGCCGGCGCGCAAAGCGCTCTGATCGCTGCCGAATTCGACAAAAGTCATTTTGCCGACAAGATCGAGGATATTTACGCTGCCGCCACCCATACTGCCACCCAGGAATGCAGATAACGCTTTCCGTTTTCTCTGTGCGTCTGTGCAAAAGAAGCAGCGGAATCTGCCAACGATATCCCGGAGCTCTGCCCTCTGCCTCTTAATATGCAAAAATGGGAGAACCCAACGGTTCTCCCATTTTTTATAGCTGAATGCCAAAGAGCCAGAAGCAAAGGGGTATGGTGATCACACACAGAATGCTGCTGACACAGGCCAATGCCGCTCCGGTCTTGCAATCCTTGCCTGCCAGCTTCGGAAACACGATGGTATTCAAACCGCAGGAGGCCGCCAGAAGAGACATGGCAGGTGCTACCGCAAATTCAAAGCCCAGCAGCCGCAGTAACAGGCAGACAGCGCAGGGGATCACCAGCAGCCGCAGTACGGTCATCACATACACCGGCTTGTTGGAAAGCATCTGACGCATATCGTACTCAGAGATCACCATTCCGGTGAGCAGCATACTGATGGGTCCCAGACAAGCCGAAGCCTTACTCAGAAGGTCGGTGACAATATTCGGCATAGTGATCCCGCTGAGACCCACTGCTGCACCTGCCACCATTGCGATGTTAATGGGGTTGATCAGCTTTTTAATAGAGACCTTGCTTCCTGTCAGCATGCAATAGCCAACGGTATAGGTGTATACCGACAGTGCGATGGCAAACATCATCACATCCAGCAGCACTTCCGGTCCGAAAATACTGCCTGCCAGGGCATAGCCCATATAGCCGTAGTTGGGGGACACCATGGAATAGCGGTAGATCGCCTGCTGATAGCTGTCCTTAGACAGCAGCTTGCTCACCGGAATTCCCACAAAGAACATCACCACCACAAAAACAGCGCCAATGATCACAATGGGATATTTCTGACTCAGGTATTCCACATTAAAATTCTTCGCGAAGGTGCTGAATATATTGGCAGGCAGAAATACATGAAAGCCCAATACCGACAGCAGCTTGCTGTGGGTATTGTCTGCCTTTTTTGTCTTGCAAAGCACATAGCCGATGCAGATAAAGACCAGCAGGATCAGCACTTGTTCAAATACAACAAACATCTCTTTCTCCTCTGTACAACGATGCAGGGCTGCTGTGAAAAGCAGCCCTGCTTATTAATAAGTAAGCTTGTTCAGCTCCGGATCCAGAGGAGTGTCGTCCGCTTCCGCGCCAAACAGATCCTCCAGAACGCTGGTGTAAACCTTTGCCCGCCGGCTTACATTGGGGGCAAGGACCACATGCTGGGAATAGTACATGGTTATATTATGATGCAGGTCCACCACGGCATATGCGCCTGCCGCGCCGCCCCAGCCAAAGTCATACCGGCCGCTGCCTTCCTTTGCCACCCGCATACCCAGGCCGTAGCCATAGCGGGCCTTCAGCTTGAAGCCTTCCATCTGCTCCTGGGTAAGGCGGTTGGTTGCCATCAGGTCGATGGTCTCCCGTTTCAGCAGGGTCTCTCCTTCCCGGAGGGCTTCCAGGAACAAAATATAGTCCTCCACGGTAGAGGCACAGCCTGCACCGCCGCTGGCATGCTCTGTGCCGATGCGGTACTGGGGAACATTTCCATAGAAGTGGGAGAGCACGACGCCATCCGGATCACCGCGGTACAGGGGTGCCACCTTCCGGTACTCCTCCATGGGCAGCAGGAAGTTGGTATGGGTCATGCCCAGAGGCTCAAAAATGTGCTTACGGGTGTAGTCCTCAAACTTCTCACCGGAGAGCACCTCCACCAGGGCAGCCAGGACATCGTGGCACAGGCTGTACTGGTACATGGCACCGGGCTCAAAGTCCAGGGGTTCTTTCGCCAGCTCCCGGGCAACCTCCCGGGTGGGGCATCTGCCGCCGGAGGCTGCTCTGAGCTTCATCAGAGAGGGGCAGCCAAAGGCATAGTTAAAGCCCGCTGTCATGGTAAAGAGATTCTCAATACGGATGGGGTTCTTTGCAGGTCGGATCCCCTCCGGGGTGCGGACGGTCATCTCGGCATACTCCGGCATATAGTCGGACAGCTTGTCCTCCAGCTTAAAAAGGCCCTTTTCCCACAGCTGCATGGCCGCCACGCAGGTAAAGAGCTTGGAGCAGGAATAGATATTGAGCAGTTCCTTTCCGGTCATGGGGGTCTTGTTCAATCGGTCAGAGTAACCGTTCATGTATCGCAGGACCGGCTTGCCGTCATGATAGACCAGCAGGTCAAATCCGGGAATACCCATTTCCAGGAACGAATCGCAAAGTGCTTTTGTTTTTTCAAACATAGTAATCATCTCCTTGTGGCAATTATACTTATCTGCTTGCTGCAAGTCAATAAGCAGCGCAAAAGAATTGCCGCACCGAAGGTACGGCAATTCTTTTACAATCAGAACAGATGGAACCGGATAATCAGACCGGCAAACACGATAGACACCGTAGACAGCAGCTTAATGAGAATGTTGATGGCAGGACCTGCGGTGTCCTTGAAGGGATCACCCACGGTATCGCCCACCACGGTGGCCTTGTGCTGCTCGCTGCCCTTGCCGCCATGGGCACCGCTTTCAATGTACTTCTTGGCATTGTCCCAGGCACCGCCGGAATTGGACATGAAGATCGCCAGCAGGAAACCGGATGCGGTTGCACCGGCCAGCATGCCCACGACACCGTGGTAGCCCAGTACCAGGCCCACCACCAGGGGTGCCACCACTGCCAGCAGGGTAGGCGCTACCATTTCCTTCAGGCTGGACTTGGTGCATAGGTCTACGCACTTGGCATAGTCTGCTTCCGCTGTGCCGTCCATGAGACCCAGGATCTCCTTAAACTGGCGGCGAACCTCCAGCACAACAGACTGTGCGGCCTTGCCCACAGACTCCATGGTCAGGGCTGCAAATACGAAGGGCAGGCATGCGCCCACGAACAGGCCCACCAGCACAGTGGGATTCATCAAGTCAAAGACAGTGGTGATCTCTGCACCGCCCACCTCTTTGATCTTGTCGATGTAAGATGCCATCAGTGCCAGCGCGGTCAGGGCAGCAGAGCCAATGGCAAAGCCCTTGCCGGTAGCGGCAGTGGTGTTGCCCAGGGAGTCCAGTGCGTCGGTGCGCTGTCTGACCTCAGGCTCCAGATCCGCCATAGCAGCGATACCGCCTGCATTGTCTGCCACAGGACCGTATGCGTCGGTTGCCAGAGTGATGCCCAGGGTAGACAGCATACCAACGGCTGCCAGCGCAATGCCGTACAGACCCATATTGGGATCCGCTGCGCCGCCGGCACTGAAAAATGCCACCAGAACAGCCACGCAAACCACCACCACAGGCAGCGCTGTGGACAGCATGCCCAAGCCAAGGCCGCTGATGATCACGGTTGCAGAACCGGTCTCTGCCTTGGATGCCAGCTTTTGGGTGGGCTTATAGGTATCGGAAGTGAAATACTCCGTGCCCTGTCCGATGAGAACACCTGCCAGCAGGCCGGCAAGAATTGCAAAGTAAAGGCCGATGGAGGCTGCGCCGTCCAGGCAGAACCACACGATGGGGAATGCCACCACCGCAATGAGGATCGCACTGAAATTCGTGCCCCGGGAGAGGGACCGCAGCAGATCTCTCTGGCTGGCATTTTCCTTGGTCTTCACCAGGAATGTACCCACCAGGGAGCACAGGATGCCTGCCGTTGCAATGAGCATCGGCACGGCCATTGCCAGGAAGCCCTTCTGAGAAAACGCAGTGACGCCCAAAGCACTGGCTGCCAGGATCGCGCCAACATAGGATTCGTAAAGGTCAGCGCCCATGCCGGCTACATCGCCTACATTGTCGCCCACATTGTCTGCAATAACCGCAGGATTCCGGGGGTCATCCTCGGGAATGCCTGCTTCTACCTTACCCACCAGGTCAGCACCTACATCCGCTGCCTTGGTGAACACACCACCGCCTACACGGGCAAACAGTGCCATAGAGGAAGCACCGACGCCGAAGGAAAGCATGGCGCTGCTGATCTCGGCAGGAGAAAGATGGAATATATTGCGCAGCAGCAAGACCCACACGGAAATATCCAAAAGGCCCAGGCCTACCACTGTAAAGCCCATGACAGAGCCGGCAGAAAATGCCACCCGCAGGCCCTTGTTCAGGCCCTCGCGGCAGGCATTGGCAGTTCTTGCATTGGCAGCCGTTGCCACCTTCATGCCCACATAGCCTGCCAGGGCGGAGAAGAAGCCACCGGTCACAAAGGCGAAGGGAACAAACATTGACAGCATACCGACCAAGGCCAGGATCAAAAGAGCCACGAACATGACGCCAAAAAATACAACCACGACCCGGTACTGGCGCTTGAGGTACGCATTTGCGCCGCTGCGGATCCAGGAGGAAATTTTGCTCATTCTTTCGGTGCCCTCAGAAAAGCCCATGACCCGTTTTGCCGTCAGTGCGGCAAAGGCCAGTGCGATCACCGCACCTACCAGGGTCAGTAATGTCAGCAAGTTTTCCATGATAACCACTCCCTGAGTACATTGTCTAAGATTTGCTTATTGGGTAATTTTCAGTATAACACCGGCCCTACAGCAAGTCAAATGTTTTCTTCAATTTACACTTGATTTGCAAGGAAAAATTCACGAAAAATAACAATTCCGCTTGAAATAAAATAATCATTGCAAAATTTGGCAACTTGGTGTATGATGGATGTATAATGCGGGAGGAGTTGAATTTTTAACGATGCGACTTTTTGCAATATATTTGTGTATTGCGTTATTGCTGGCCGGCTGTACCGCACCCCAGGCCTCCCAAAGCCCGGAAACCACCCAACCGGCCCTTTGCACAGACCACACAGACGCAGACGACAACTGGGTATGCGACAGCTGCCAGACCGGTGTGGGCGTTAGTGTGGATTTCTTTTGCATCAATGACCTGCACGGCAAGGTGGCAGACGGAGACACCCACCCCGGTGTGGATGAGATGACCACTTATTTGAGAACTGCCATGCAGGCAAATCCCCACAGCGTCCTTTTGAGCGCCGGAGATATGTGGCAGGGCAGTGCAGAATCCAACATGACCCGGGGCAATCTCACCACCCAATGGATGAACGACCTGGGCTTTGATGCCATGACCATGGGAAACCACGAGTACGATTGGGGCGAGGATGCTGTTACAGCCAACGCAGAGCTTGCCCAGTTCCCCTTCCTGGCCATCAACATCTATGACCGGCAGACCGATGCCCTTGTTCCCTACTGTCAGGAATCCCTTCTGATTGACCAGGGGGATGTGCAGATCGGTGTCATCGGTGCCATTGGGGATTGCTATTCCTCCATTTCCGGAGACAAGGTCCGGGACATCTATTTTAAAACCGGCAAGGAGCTGACCCAGCTGGTGAAGGAGGAGTCCACCGCCTTGCGCAGCCAGGGCGCGGATTTTATTGTGTATGTGCTGCATGACGGCCTGGGCGAAAGCAAGGGCGGTTCTGTCAGCCGCATATCCCGGCAGCAGCTGGCCTCTTACTATGACTCCACCCTATCCGACGGCTATGTGGACCTTGTATTCGAGGGACACACCCATCAGCGGTATCTGCTGCAAGACAGCTACGGCGTTTACCACCTGCAAAACGGTGGTGACAACAAAGGCATCACCCATGCCAAGATCCGCATCAACACTGCCAACAGCAACTGGGAAGCAGAAAAGACCCAGCTCATTGCCTCCGGCAATTATGCCCTTTTGGAGGACGATCCCATCGTTCAGGACCTACTTTTGGAATACAACGAGGTGATCGCCCCTGCCATGGAGATCCTGGGCACCAATTCCCAGGAGCGCAGACGCAACGAGCTGCGGCAGCTGGTTGCAGACCTGTACTATGAGATCGGTGTGGAGACCTGGGGGGATACCTACGATATCGTTTTAGGCGGCGGCTTTATCTCTGTCCGGGACCCGGGCTATCTGGCTGCCGGTGAGGTACGCTACTCCATGCTCAGCGGCCTTTTCCCCTTTGATAATCAGCTGGTCCTGTGCTCCATCCGGGGACGGGATCTGCAGCAGCGGTTCTTTGAGACCAGCAACTCCAACTACTTTATCAGCTACGGCACTTACGGAGAATCGGTACGCACCAACATAGACCCCAACGCCACTTACTATGTTGTGGTGGATTCCTACTCCTCTGTTTATGCCCCCAACAATCTCACTGAGATCGCCCGGTACAAAGAAAATGTCTTCGCCCGGGATCTTCTGGCCGACTATATTGCCGCAGGCGGCCTTTCCTGACAGAATACCGCTTTTTAACCGCAAGCTGCTGACAGCTTGCGGTTATTTTTTGAATTCCTGTCTTATCACCTGCGGAGCAATAGAAAAACACTGCTGTTTCCAATGATATCTTGCGTTTTTTCTTAGATTGTGGTATAGTTTTCTTGTAAGCTTGTATTCGGAGGTGGTCCTGTGGATCTTCCCGTTTTCTCCATCATTACCCACAGAGTCTTTGACTCTTCCAAACAAAAATTACGCACATCCGACAAGACACAGCTGGTGCGCTATTATGAATTTGAATTCTACACAGAAGACTGCGACGGCGGTCATTGGCTGGACGGGATCTACTACCCCGTAAAAAAAGGGACCTGCTTTTTGGCAAAGCCCGGTCAGCTGATCCGCACAAGGTTTCCCTATCACTGCTGCATGCTGGACATTTCCACCAAGGACCCGGAGCTGTGCGCGGTCTTTGACGGGCTGCCCAACCATTTCAGCATCGTCAACTATCAGCGGATCGTGAATTATATCCATGTGATGGTGGCTCTGGACAATTCCCAATCCATCGTGGGCAGGCTTCAGATCCAAAGCTATGCCAGCCGGATCATTGCCCGCCTGGTGCAATACTGCCGTCCTGCCCAGTTTGAGCAAAAAGGCACCTTGCTCCATCAGCATAATCTTCTGATGGTGGATCAGTACATGCGGGATCACATCTCCGAGGATCTGAATGTCTCCGTGCTGGCGAAAATGTGCAATCTGGACACCACCTATTTCCATAAGCTCTATACCTCCGCCTTTGGAAGCACCCCTGCCAAGCGGCTTCTGAAATACCGGATCAATGCCGCAAAGCGCGCACTTCTTGCCGGAAAGCTCCCTCTGGACGAGCTGGCTTCCCAATGCGGCTTCTCTTCCCAATCCTATTTCTGCTACCGGTTCAAGCAGATCACCGGTATGACCCCCTTGCAGTACCGGGAATCCCAATTGAGTAAAGAACAGAATGCGCCATAATGCGAAAAATCACACCTTATTTCCCGGAATCCCGGAAAACCTCTTGCAAGTTCCTGCAAATAATGGTACTATATTCTAAATGTCTGCGTTTTTGTGTGACAATAATATAAGGAGGCCTATCATGACAACCAGTGAAAAAAAGCAACTGCAAATCACTGCCTGCAAAGTCCGCATGGGTGTGATCGAATCCACCTACGGCGCCAAGGCAGGCCACCCCGGCGGCAGCCTGTCTGCTGCAGAGGTATTTACCTATCTGTACTTTAAGGAAATGAACATCGACCCCAAGAATCCCAAGTGGGACCACCGGGTCCGGTTTGTTTTGAGTAAGGGTCACACCACCCCCGGCCTGTATGCTACTTTGGCAAATCGCGGCTACTTCCCCGTGGAAGACCTGCCCACCTTCCGCCACATCGACAGCTACCTGCAGGGTCACCCCAATATGAATACGGTTCCCGGCGTGGATATGTCCACCGGCTCTTTGGGTCAGGGCATTTCTGCCGCTGTGGGTATGGCGATGGCCGCCAAGTATCAGGGCAAGACCAACCGTGTGTACACCGTGCTGGGTGACGGCGAGATCCAGGAGGGTCAGGTTTGGGAGGCCTGTATGGCCGCTGCTCACTACAAGCTGGACAACCTGTGCATCGTTGTGGATAATAACGGTCTGCAGATCGACGGCAATGTTGCCGACGTCATGAGCCCCTATCCCATCGTGGATAAGCTGGTGGCCTTTGGTCTGCACACCATCACCGTGGACGGCCACAACTTCGACGAGCTGGAGGCCGCCTTCGCCGAGGCCAAGACCATCAAGGG
>JAZSER010000096.1:0-6451 GCA_045531815.1 Faecousia sp.
TTGGTATAATCGGTGCGGCAGCGGGAGGGCACAGAGACCCTCCCCTACATAGGCGCACCATCGAACACAACAAAAAAATACCGGCCGAAACCTTGATCCTGCTTGCCTTCGGTGCGCAGGAGGGGTTCACAGGGGAGGGGCAAATTCAAGTGATATAAATCCTTACGGATTTGTGATATACGCTTCGCGTGTGATATATGGCTGCGCCATGTGAAATGCCTGCAGGCATGAGTGGTTTTCTTTCGTTACGCTGATAAAATATCGTACCGGGTGCGTGTAATCGGTGCATCAGCGGGAGGGCGCAGAGACCCTCCCCTACATGGGCGGTGCGTTTTATTGGAAATTTTCCGTATTCAGACCGGGCGGCAGAACGCCCCTACAGTGGGGTGCGGTGATCGTACCGCGTACGAATAATCGGTACGGTAAGCGGGCGGCATATTGCCGCCCATACAGCGGATGCTGCGCATAATATAATCGGTGCGGTTTGCGGGAAGGTACAGAGCCCCTCCCTATATTCCCCTATCAAAATGGGACACCCAAAATAGGGTGTCACAAATTTCATTTACTCCAGAGGCAGCGGTACATCAAACCGGTTTTCCAGAGCATGATTGACAGATGCAATGATCACCTGCTTCATCTCCTCGGTGACCACCATATCACCGAAGGCCTGGGCCCGTCTGTGGCGCATACTCTTTTCCACCAGATCGATATTCACTTCCTCCAGGGGCTGCCCTGTGATCTGCGTGACCCAGCAGTAGGCAGCAATCAATCTTCCGTAGTCGGAAAGATGGGTGTAATCCCGGTACAGCTCCAGCTGGGAGCAGCCCAGCCGGTTGATGGCATACATGATCGCCGGGGCGCAGTTGACAAACTCATCAAACTGCCCATCCACAAGGATATCATTTCTTATATTGTCCGTAATGACCTGCAGCTGCTTATTGGGATCAAAGCCAAAGTCCCGGATCAGAGTATCCTTGTAGCCTGCCGGAGGCTGGGGATCATAGCCCTCGGAGAAGAAGGTCTCATCGTTGGGGTTGGGCCAGGTGTAGTCGTAATAAAGCGCGTAAGGCTCTTGTACACACTGGGCAATGTAGCCTGCAAGCTTATCTGCATCGGACTTTTTCACAGTGGTCTTCTTATTGGAGTGGATGGAAACGATATCCCACTGCTGATCCAAAAGGCCGTCCTGCAGGGTCGAGCCGTCATGGAAGACCCAGGTTCCGTCCCGGTTGATCCGGTAAGAATACACCGGGGACTCTTTTTCATAGAAACCGATGTGCTGCGCCACGGTGCAGCCGGAATAGTACATCACACCCAGCACCAGCTTCTGATCCGGATACTGGTCCTTGAAGGCCTGGTACAACAGCTGATAGGCATCCACCGCACCGCTGTTGCCCACAATCATGATCTTCAGAGTCTCCTTCTCATGGTTTTCCATATAGTGATAGATCTCCTCCACATCCCATGCCTCGGTAACTTCTGCATAGCGTCCCAGCAGCTTCATCAGGCTGTCCTGGGCCTCTGGGGAAATTGTATCGAATTGGTTGCCGGCTTCCTGGACATGGGATCTCAGATCCCGGCTGCGGCAAACACCCAGCAGATACTGTCCTGTCTTGAGCTGCACATATGCCCTGCCGTAAACCGGGATCTCCGCGTTTCTGCGATTTACGGACAGGTCATTTTCTTCCTTCATAATGCCCGTGAGCAGAGAACCGGTATTTCCCTGGTCTGTGCCGAAGAGCTCCCCCGAAAAGCGGGTGTAGTGCTTTTCATTGTTCATATTCTCAATGGTAGGTGCCCCTTCTGCACTCATGACCACGCCAAAGGAATCCACCTGCGCTTTCACCATTGCATCACCGGCAAAGGTGTTATTGAAATACAGGGCAGCCTCCTCGCCCTTCAAGGCCATGCTGCTGATATTCAGCCCTACTGCGTGGAAGGAAATACCCTTGCTGTCCGTGATCATCAAATAAGGATCGCTGTCCTGTGTGGCTTCTGCCCCCCGGACATCTCCGGCCACCGCCTGAATGCTTCCGTAGACACCGTCCGCAACGGAATAGTCATCGGTGAAGCTGTCCTTGACAAGCACCGCCACACCCGAGGCAGCCGTCAGGGTATTTGCGATCTTTCTGCCGTTCAAGTCCAGCGTGACAGACTTGTCCACCGTCACCGGTGCATCCGTGCCCCGGTACAGGGTCAGAAGATCTCCATCCCGCAAGGAAGCCAGCGCCGCCTCCAGGGTCTCGTAGGAGATGGTGCTGCCACCGGAGGTGACCACCGCGGCATCGGGCAGGTAGGTCACAAGCTCCTCCCCTGCCACCTTCACCAGCAGGTCACCGCTGCTCATGTACAGATTGCCTTCTGACAGGTCCGCGCCATCACTGTTGCCCACATCCATCCCCGGCTCGGTGACCTTGTAAAAGGTCACGCAGGTGGTTCCGGTGTACTTGCCCCGGACGGTCAGCTGATCCTTCTGATAAATGCCGCTGTCACTGTTGGGTGTGACCGTTGCATGCTCGATGCTTGCATCGTTGACAAAAAGCACCTTGCCACGGAGGTAGCAGCAAGGAGAATTGGGTGCGCTGCCGCCGCTGACACTGCCGCCATACATATTAAACAGGCCCTTGGTATCCAGGAAGATGGTGCCACCCAGCTCCTCGGCAATGCCGTCACAAACCTTGCCGCCATACATATTGAATGTGCCGTAAATACCCAGCACACCGCCCCGGTTCGCGCTCCTGACATCACTGGTAGCTGCGGTCAGCGTACCATTGTAAAGATTCATCACTGCGCCGGACTTGATCCAGACCGTCCGGCCGGGATCTAAGTTATCGCTGCCACGGCCCTGCATCTTGCCGCCGCCGGCATTGTCCTGGACATTGAGCACAGCGCCCTTTTCCAGGATCATATGCCGATTGGCAGTGTAGGTATAGCCATTAAGCTCCAAGCACATGGTAGTGCCTTCCGTCAGCTTCTTCTCGCCAAAGACCACGGTTTTTGCCAGATAATAATGCTTTGTTTCGATGGCAGTGGTATTATCCAGGGGATACCAGGTCTCCACCAGATCGCAGTACTCACAGTAGCGGACGATGCTGGGGACTTCCTCCGCAGCAGCTGCACTCACTGCCAGCATACACACCAGCAGCACAGAAAGCACTGCCAAAATCAATATCCGTTTACGCACAATAACACGCTCCAGTTTTCATCATTGATTAGCCGATCTCATCTGCTCTACGGCTTTGTGGGCACTTTGCTGAAGTATTTGGATCAGCTCCTCCGAGGGAGACATATCCTCACCGTTGTAGGAATATTGGGGACGGTAGGTGTTTTCCAGGCAGCTTTTCCCGGTGATCACCTCATACCATACACAGGCATTTAAGTACTGTCCGCCGCCCCAATCGCCATCGTGACCGTTGTCACCGCTGTGAAGGGGGTCACCTTTACCGATCCGGGCGCAAAGCTTGTCATAGCCATGCTCGTTTCGAACGATCTGCCAGGCATCTCCGCTGCAGACGCGCTCCAGATTTTGTTCCTTACAGATCGCTATGCTGACATTGTGTACCTGCTCTGCGATATATTGCTGCTTTTCTGCAGACTCCATCACATAAAGGGCGTAGCCCACCTGCCGCGTCCATACCTGATGCCAAAAATACCGGGACATGGGAAACTGCTCTTTTATGTGATCCCACAGCTCTGTTCTGTACTGCTTTCTGGCCTGCATTTCAGCCATGGGGTCCTGGGCACTGTACAGGTCCGAGGAATCCTGCAGACTGATCACATCCCAGTTCTGCTGCTGCAGACACCACTCAAGCTTCGCCCCCTCGGTCTTGACCCGGCCCTTTTCATTGGTGGTAAAGTAATCGCAGTGGGCTTCCCCGTTTTTCCACCAGGTCCAATGCTGCTGCAGGGAGCAGCCGGAATAATACAGGTTGCATACATTGGCTTTGATCCCGGCAGCTTCCAGCATGCCGTACAGCTCTTCCACATAATAATAGCAGCTGGAATTGCCGATCATCAGAATGTTCAGAGTATCATCCTTGGCAGGATCTTCCTTCTGATAGATATTCTTCATTTGGGTCGCCTCCGTTGATTCGGTATTTTCTGCAGCACTGCCGCAGGCTGTCAGCAAGGTCGTCACTGCCAGCACCATCGCAAAGATCGCGGTAAACCGTTTCATAGCACTGACCTCCTGTTATTTCTTTTCGCCGTAAGTTGCCACAGCCTTATGGGCAGCCTCCTGCAGCTTCACCACCAAATCTTCTTCCAGTTCAAACGTCTGGTTTTGATATGTATATACCGGGCGGTAAGGATTGCCGATGCAGCTTTCCCCGGTGAGTATCTCGAACCAAACACAGGCCGACAGATACTGTCCGCCGCCAATGTCACCGTCATGGTAATTATCACCGCTGTGGATCGGGTCGCCTTTCCCCAGCCTTGCGCACAGATTGTCATAGCCCCCCTGACGGATCAGCAAGGATGCGTCACCTCTGGGGACAATGCCAACACCGTACTGCTCGCTGACGGCAACAGCAAGGTCATGGAATTTTTTCGTGTCCTTTTCCTGGTCCTCCAGACCGGTGACAGTGAATGCTATGTCATAGCCCACCTGGTAAGCGCTGTTCTGCTGCCAATACAGCTTCGACATAGGAAATTGCTCTTTCAAATAGCCATACAGGTCATCCAGGTATTTTTTCCGGTCATTCAAAAAGGTTTCCACAGGAAGATTCCGGAGCTTACCGGTACCGCCTTCCTGCAGGCTGATGAAATCCCAGTTTTGCTGCTGCAGACAGTATTCCAAGGTGCAGCCCTCGGCGGTTTTTACCCGACCGTTTTCGTCTGTGGTGTAAAAGTCATAGTTGGCTTCCCCGTTTTTCCACCAGGTCCAATGCTGATTCAGCGTACAACCGGAGTAGTATACATTGCACACCCGCATCTTGATACCGGCGGCCTCTGCAAGACCGTACAGCTCCTCCACAAAATAGTAGCAGCCACTGTTGCCGATCATCAACAAATTCAAAGTATCATCCAATGCAGGATCTTCCTTTTGATAGATATTCTTCAATTGGGTCGCCTCCGTTGTTTCAGGTGTTTTTGCAGCAGTGCTGCAGGCTGTCAGCAATGCCGTCAGCGTCAGCACAAGCGCCAGGATCGCAGTGATTCGTTTCATAAAAGAACGCCTCCTTACAGACTTTCCTGGGGTAATTGTAACACACAGAATGTGGGGATACCAGTTAAACATTCTTTAAAGATATACTTAATTTTGTTAAATTCTCTTAAAACGCATCTTGTAAATCCCGGATATCCCCGGTATAATGGCAGAAAAGGAGGGGAAACTATGACATTTCAGCAGCTTCAGTACCTACTTGAGGTCCACAAGGCCGGGTCGTTTTCCCAGGCAGCCAAGGAACTGTTTGTTACCACAGCCAGCGTTTCCATTGCCATCGGCAATCTGGAAAAGGAATTGGGCTACCTGCTGTTTCAGCGCACACCCAAAGGCCTTCTTCTCACCGCCAACGGACAGAAGATCCTGGAACACGCAGCCCATATCTGCGAGCGGCACCGGCAGATGGGGCTGATCCGGGACAGCTCTTTTAACACCCTGAATGTTGCCTCCACGGACTACCCCCCGGCAAAGGCCGCCATCAAAAGGCTGATTGCAGACAAGGACATTACCCGCAATACCAGCATCAATTTCACTGCCACCACCACGGGTTCTATCAACGCTGTGGCACTTTTTGAGCTGGATATTGCCATCATCGGAAACTACCGCTCCCGAAACCTGCCCCTGGAGAATATGCTCCACAACAAGGGCCTTTCCTACCGGGTTTTGGAGGAGCTGCCCGTTGGGATCCTCATCGGAAAGGGGCATCGGCTGTATCACGAAGCATCCATTGACAAACAGAAGCTTGAAAAGGATCTGTTCCTGGACAAAGCCGGAAGATCCGGATCCCGGAGCTACTATTTAAAGGGGATCGTCAATATCCCACCGGAGAATGTCGTTGGGATTTACTATAACACCCTTCGCTATGAGCTGCTTTCCCAGGGCGTGGGCTACAGCATCTCTGCCCTTCCGCCGGAAGAAGTCTGCAGCCAGTACGGCCTGCGGTTCATCCCCTTGGAGGATGTATACACCCAGCGCATTTGCGTGACCAATCCCACCCGGCCTCTGAACCAGGCAGGCCAGCGGTTCATGCAGCTGCTGGATGAAGAGCTGGACAAGCAAAAAAGGTAGGCAAAGGCGGATTCCCATAGGGCTTTATACGCTCCAAACCGGCTATTTTCCCACAATACTGCGCAAAAATACCATGGCAGGCGTCAGCCTTACCATGGTATTTTTTCTTGCCTTGCAGAAAAACCCCTCGTTTTGGAGTGCTTCGCAGTTTTGAAGAGAAGATTTTTTCTCACAGGAATATTCAGAGGACGCAGGAATACTGTATGTATTTCAAGGACG